>JANRLN010000280.1:0-22208 GCA_033762515.1 Planctomycetaceae bacterium | reverse complement strand
GGGCTGAAGGACAACACATTTTCGTTCTGGCTTGGCGCCGACAACCGCGTGACAGAACTCGTGGGCTTTGAGGAGTTCCTGCGACGATGCACCGCGAACGTTCCGCTGGATCAGCGCAATGCCGTCCTGCAACGGTTGATTTCGCTGCGGAGTGAAGACGGAATCGCCAGTTTCGTGGACGACAGCATCGGACTGTTGCCGAATCCCCATGATCCGCAGGTGTCGGGCAAGTCATTGCAGGTGGGGAGCAGTTGGGAGCTGCATTCCAGTCAGAATGCGTCCGGTTCATCAGGGACGCGATGCATGCTGAAAAACTTGACTCCCGAAATCGCCGAAATCGCCATCGTCGGGACGATCGATCCCTCGAACTATGTGGACGATGTGCGCCAGTTGAAGCTCACGGTTCGAGCGGGTCAGTGCAGCGGTACGTGCCTGGTCGATCGACTGACCGGGATGCCGCGACAATCGCGCATCGACCGCGTGGTTGAAATGGTCGCGCAACTGGCCGACGGAACCGAAATTCCCCAGCGCAAGGAAGTCGTTACCACGGTGGTCGCCTATCTGGAACAGGCCCCGGCGGAATCGGCGACCGTCTCGCGCGCTGCATTTGAATCCGGACCGGGAAGCTCGACGGGCGTGCTGCCGGTCAACGGCCAACGCTAGATCGCCTGATTCGCGACGCCGCCCCTTCGAGGCCGGACGGCGTGTTCGACTCGGCGCCCTGCGGCGTCGAGCCTCGTCCGAGAAACCGCTCAACCCGGAATGATCGCTTCCGCGAATCCGGGTGGCGGCAACCAGTGTTCCCCGGGCGCGCTTGAGCTGAGCTCATGCGCTCCCGACGTTACGGCTTTCCCTTAGGTGGCTTCTGAGGCCCGAACTTCACCTTTGGCAGGGTTGTCGGAATCGCATTTTTCTGCATCTGCTTGCGGAGATGGGGGAACTTCGTAGCAGGTTTTCGGGGGCCATTCTGCTGTCGAGCCACGTTGCTGCCTCCTCGGGTCGAGTTCTACGCGGGGCATCATACGGACGGCTCCTCCCGGGCGTCCCGTCCAGCAGCCGTTAAATTCACTTCAGCCTGCGTAACAAGTCGATTTTTCGACATTGTACACCTATGACATGAATTTACGATAAAAACCGCAGTCCATAAGCTTTCCCGACGGCGCAGCCTGCGCACATCACGTAGACTCTAAACACGGCGGGAGTCGGAATTGGTAGTTCTCCGGACAGTTCTGTCACACCAACATTCCCGCGTAACGAAGTCTCCTGTGCGTCTCTGTCTGCCCCTTTCAGTCAGCATCACGAGGAAGTCAACATGAAACGCGGTTCTCTTTGCGTCTTGGCATCGATCATTTGCCTGGCGAGCGCCCAGATGGCGTCGGCCGAAACGTTGTTGGGACTCACCCCGCTGGGGCCGTTCCAGATTGGCCCGTTCCAGATCGGACCATTCGACACCATCGTCTCTCTGAACTCCGATTCGCCCACCCTCCCCACCGGCTTGAAGCTGGTTCGCGGCCTGGCCCAGGGAGAGTCGCTCGTTGCGATCGACATTCGTCCTGCGACGGGTGTGCTGTTCGGCGTGGGAGTCTCGGACAACAACGCACAGCTCTATTCCATTGATCTCGCGACGGGTCAGGCAACCGCCGTCGGCTCCGTCTTCGCCAACCTCGACAATCCCCCGGGAACGACGTTCGGTTTCGACTTCAACCCGACGATCGACCGCGTGCGGCTGGTGTCGAGCACCAATCAGAACATCGTCTTCAATCCGGACACCGGCGCGGTGTCGATGCCTCTCGCAACCGATCTGTTCTACGCCACCGGCGACGTCAACGAAGGGACTGATCCGGACGTTTCGAACATCGCGTACGACAACAACGTCGGCGGCGCCATGACCTCGCAGCAGCGCGGGATCGATGTGGAAACCGATTCGTTGGTCACGGTGGCCAACAATGCCGGAACTCTGGGAACGATCGGTCCCCTCGGGAACCAGCTCTTCGACGCCGTCTCCGCCACCGGATTCGACGTGTCGGGCAGCACGGGCGTGGGCTACGCGATCATCACGCGGAACTTCGTCACCGCTCCCGGCCTCTACACGATCAACCTGACGACCGGGTTGGCCACCCTGCGGGGCTTCCCGCTGCTCGGCATGCTTCCTGTAAACGGCTTGTCGGTGCTGCCGCCTCCGGCCCCGCTGGGTGCATCCCGCTAGTTCGCCGTTTCCGATCATGCGGCATCACGGTAAGCCCAAGGACCAGCGGTCCTTGGGCTTCGCCGTTTGAACTTCGTCAGTGGGAAAGCATTTCGCGAATTCGGATCCCGTAAATGATCGCGACCACGATGCTCCCCCCCGTGAAGGCCACACCCACCGCCGCCGTCGCCAGGTGGAGAATTCGGTCCCAGTCCCCTTCCGGGCGAATCACGCGGACCTGATCCACGCACGACCGCAGGGCCTGCTGCAGCAACTCTGTCGCCAAGACCATCGTGACCGCCAGCCCCACGATCAGCCAGTCGAAGAGAGACAGATCCAGCACGCCGCCGATCGCCAGCAGGGCGGAATTCACGAACAGGTAGAAGAACAGGGTGCTATCGCCGCGAAACCCTTGCGTGATGCCCCGTTCCGTTTCCACCAGCCGCTGTCGCCAGGGAGCGCGCCGCCGCGACGGCGGTTTCTGCAGCATTGCGGACTCCAGCAAGTTCGCCATCGCAAGCACTCCAAATTCCAGAGCTCGCAATCCCGGGGTCGTCGGCGAGACGCGTCAGTAATTGTTGAGTAGTGAACTCAATTGCGGTGTGCTGATGCCATTCGTTCCGTACTTCGGCTCGAGCGAGATCGACAGTCCGACGTTGTTCTTGCTGGCGTCGAAATTGAAACCCACGTGCACCAGCAGCCACTCGCCGATCCGCGTGATCGTAAGCGATTGGCCGCGGTTCTGGCCTTCACCGATGTCATAGGCCGTCGAGGCCGTCGACACCCACTTGGGGCTCATCTGGTAGCTGTAACTCGCGGTCAGAATCTGGCTGTCGAGCGGCCCCCCGCGAATCTGCCGATATCCAAGATAGACGCTCCCGCGCACGCTGCGCTGACTCAAGAGCCCCACGCTGTAGAGGTTCGGCGCGTCTTCGAAGAAATCGACGAGGCTCGATGCCAGGATGGAGGTCCGATCCCCCACGTTCCACGCGTATCGTGTGCTGAACAGGCCGAAGTCTTCCCCGAAGTTGTCCCGTTCGGCGTCCGGGAAATACGTGACGCCCAAATCCAGCGCCATCCAATCCTTGGTGCGTCGTTGTTGCGGCGGCCCAACCTTGGTCTGCAACCGATGGCTCCACCCCAGGCGCAGCGCCTGCTGATCGTCCACCAGTTCGTGATAAGGAGCTGAGACGCTGGTCCCCGTCTGACTGCGAACGGCATAGAACCGTGGATCAAACTGCGGCGGCAGGACGCCGCCAAACGTGTTGGTGACCAGCCGCTCGCGAAAGCGCTCCTGCGCGTCGTCGTCGAACTCGTTCCACTGTGGGATCTCCGACAAATCGCGGCTGGAATCGGACCAGCCGTAATCGAAGTCCAGCACCATCTTGTGAGCCAGCCCCGAGAGGTTGAAGATGTCGCTTTCGACGTAGGGATAGACCCGCCAGAAGTTCACGCTGCCTCGCAGGCCGGCGCGCCCGTAGAAGCGATCGATCGATTCTTCCGTGAAACTGTCGCTCCAGAATGCCGCCTCGCCGAGTAGATAGGGGGCGAACTTCATCGGCCCGAGGTTGAACGGCGCCGTCAGCTCATGGCGGGTCATGGCCACCAGCCCGTCGGCGCTGGTGTAGTACGGCAGCGGGGTGAAGGTGTCGTTGGGGTCGGACGGAGCCTCGGCGGGTTCGAGCGTTGCGTATGCGGCCGAGGAGTGTGTGCTGTAATTCAACCAGCCATTCAGCAAGGGTTCGCCCAGCGCGAAGAAGTCCCCGCGGGGGAGCCACTGAGTATTGTTCTCAAACTCGTTGACCTGGGGTCGCACCAGCAGGGACGCAGCCCAGTTCTCTTCCTGCCGCTTCAGGTAACCCAACGTCTCGACATCTTTGTCCTGATCGAAGTTCTGCTCGTAATACTGCTCGCGGAAGTTGCGGTCGCTGACGTAGCCGAATTCCGTTTGCAGGAGCACGTTGTCGGGAAACCAGTGCCGATGCTGGATTTGAATCAGGCCGCGATTGCTGTCCTCGGGAACAAGGTCGCGTCGGCCGAGCCCCAGATTGTCGGTCCCGTCGTCGTGAACATACGTCGCGAGTCCCGAAACGACAAAGGGATTGCCGTTGGGGTCAAACCCGCGGTACCGACCATCGGTCGACAGAAGCGGACCACGTTCGCTGAGGTAGTCGAATTCGGCGGTCCAGGCGGCGTCCTGCGGTTTCTCGATGCCGAAGAGCTGAAACGCATCCCAGCGGGTGCGGATCTGCGTGCCAAAAATCCGATCCTGGCGAAAGGTGGCCGATTGGATGGGAATCCCCGGATCTTCGCCGGGAATACTGGTGTAGGGGGCATAGAAAATCGGTACATCGCCGACGAGCAAGGTGCTGTTGAGGACCGTCGCCCACGGCGTTAACCGCGGCACTTCCCGTCCCGTCGCCGGGTCGATCTGCGGCGGAGCCTCGTTCGAGAAGAGAGAACCCGGCCGGTAATCGATAAAGACGTCGCTGGCCTGCAGTCGATAGCCCGGCTTTCCATACTGGCTGGTCGAGATCCATGCGTTCTGGGCCTGGTACGACATGCCCGACAACTGCCGCAAGCGCTCGGCGCGGACTCGCACCGGGGTGTCGATATCCGCGATGAAGGCCTTCAACTCCGCGTTCAGAACCAGCGCCCGCCGTTCACGGGCATCGTAGTAAGCCCGTTCGGCGCGGATGACATTCGTTCCCTGCCGAATGACGATGTTCCCTTCGAGGTAGACCTCGTAAGGCGTCTCGGTGGACTGAGTGGTTTCGAGTTGCAGACCGCTCCCCCCCAAGACCGTTGTCCAGACGATCGCGCGGTCGGCCGAGAGATCGACCGTGCCGATGTCGGCATCGAGACCGTCGATCAGCAGATTCACTCCTCCGGAGATGTACACGATCTGTTCGGGCGGCGTCGTATTGGGCGACTGTTCGCTCTGGAAACTGAATGGCAGCGCGCCTCGCTGGAAGATGCGCACCCGACGCATGCCATTGACCGCCGCACCCGGAAACTGCACGGCTTGCGCCTGCCAGGTATCGGGATCAATCGTCATCTGCGTCTGCAGCAGGTCTCCCCGCTGTTGACCCTGCCGCCGGGCCAGTGCTCGCTGGTAGAGTTCGTCGTTGTAACCGGGAAGATCTGTCTGGCGGCCGCGGACCGTCAGTGTGATCCCCTGGCTGGTCGACAATTGCGCCACCATCTGCGGGCCCGAGGAATCACCCGACTCGGAGCGATGCGCGACAGAGTCTTCAAAATAGAGCGTGAGATGATCGAGGGGATTGCCTTTCACCGTCTTGCGGCGGACCCAAACCACGAGCTTGTCGGACGTGTAGGTCGACGCCCCCTGATGCACGCGACAACGACCGCGAAAGATCGCCATGTGATCGTCGGCGCTGGACCATTCCTGCGACCAGTCCGCGAAGATCTGAATCGGTCCAGCGTCGGTTTCGGCCGCGGACGATGGTTCCGCCTGCAGGCGCACGCAGACCGCGACCGGCACGGCGACGAAAGTCGCCAGCACCAGCCAGGCCAGACTGCGTTGCGGAATTGGGTGTAAGCGGCCCGGCACGGGCGCTCCCCGAAGGGAAAGGGACGATCGGCGTGGAATCGGCACGGTGGGATCGTCGCCCCGACGCCGCAACGGCGTCGTTCTCGCAAGTGCCTTCCATGCACTGACGATGAGCGGCAGATCCTTCCGCCGATTTTCGACGCGAAGTATAGGTGGATTGGGATTTTCGGTCAATCAGGGATTACGGCGGCGATACAGATCGCAAAGCATTTCCAGGAAAATCTTTGCGCGACTTTTATTCGCCGTAACTTTGAGCCACAATCGACCGCGTCGATGCCCGGAAGACGGGGAAGACGAACGATTTTGGTGCGCCGTTACGTCCAGATGAGTGATGGCCAGACATTCGGGAGCACCCAGATCATGAAGACCCCGCAGCCCCGCATTCCCGTGCGCAGATCGTCGGGAACATCGGCGAACGACCACCACAGCCGGTGGGCGCGCCATCGCCAGAATGTCAGCAACGATATCGCATTGAGCGCGACGGATGCCGAAAGCCCAGGGGTCAGCGCCAGGCAGGCGCCCGCAGCCATCCAGGTCCAGAACCGCGCGTCCGCATAGTCGACGACTCGGCGATGAGGAACCGACTCCGTTTGGAAGTCTCGCGGCCCGGTTTCGAATTCCCCTTTGGCAAGCTCCCCCTGTGGTCCAAGTTCCACAAAGAATGGCGCAGTCACCGCCTGGAAACCGTAGAACATCAGGGCCAGCAGGCACGCCGACGCTCCCAGCCAGCCCAACACGACATCCGCTGCCGAATCGGCATCGTGCTGAAAGAACTCGCGAAACAGCACCTCAAAGGCCGCTGATTCCGCCCTGGTGCGAGGACGACGCGGGGAACTGGCGGCGGTGCGATTCCCAGGACGAGGTCGCGATTTCGTTTGCGGACGCGGCCCCGCCGGTGACGGTTGAGGCGTTGTCGTCGTCGCTGAAGCAGCGACGGGAGACTCACGGCAGCGGCGGCGCTCCTCAGGGTCGGACAGAAGTTCCCACGCTGCAATGACTTCCTTGAGTCTTTCCGTCGCACGCGGATCGGGATTGCGGTCCGGATGATGAGCGGCGGCGAGTTTGCGGTACGCTCGCTTGATCGTCGCGACATCGGCGTCGCGCGCGACCCCCAACACGTCGAAGGGATCCCTTTCCAGACGACAAGCGCCGCGCATCCGATCGTCCCCTTCCGGAAACCGCAAACCCGTTGGTTTGCGGAGCAGGTGCGTCCGGTCGCCGACGGGACCGAGACCCGGGGCGGACTCCGCCCGCCCCGTCAAATTTTGGTGAATTGGGGGAATGTCGACAACCGGCAATCTTCGATGGTCGCCATAATTCTCGCGAGGAAATCCGCGGACCCTCGGAACTCAGGAAGGTGTCATGTCCCCCACGCGACAACCCTTAGTTCTGATCCGAACGCTCACCTGCGTCGCTGCAACGGGCATGGTTGCCTACCAGGTCTGGTGGTCCACGCAACCAGATTGTCCCATCCGCCAACTCGCGGAGATCGCTGCCAGCATGGATGCTGGGGATGAACCGGGCGCCCCGCCGCGCCCAATCCCATTGGGCGAGATTCTGGTTCCTTACCTGGTCGGCTACTGGGGTCTCTTGATCACCGGCGGGCTGTGCATCATCTTTCCGAACGTTGCCGGCCGATGGATGGTCGAAGACGAGACCCGCGGAGCCTGGAACTCCGTGGGTCGACGCGGGGGCGGCGACGGCGCGGCCCCCGTCGCCTGGCTCGTTGGTTGGGGAATCGTGTTTGTCTTGCCTGGGATCCTGATGGCGTGCGCCCGGTTCCCCCGTTGAATCGCGGCCGAGTCCGAGAATTGCCTTGGGAATCGACGTCCCGAGTCGGCGCGAAGAGGGAAAATTGCGGAAAGAGACCGCGATTCGCAACCCAGGGAACCCATCGGCGTCCGAGGCAATGTCGCCTACGCCGATTCGGCGAGTTCGAAGATCTCGCTGCCGTCACTGGCGCCGATGGCCTGTTTGGCGAGGGGCGTCAACTGATAGCGCATGCCGATCTCACGATCGGAGAGGTCGAACTTCAGAAACCCGAACGCGATCAATCGTCCGTGGACATTGGAGAGTTTTGCGGGCTCCACGCCGGGAACCGCGGAAATCCGGGGGACCCAACCGTCGAAATCGGCGATCTCTGCCCGTGACTGCGTCTGCAAATCCCAGTAAGCCCGCAGAGTGGCGGCCCACAGCGGATTGCGGCGCAGTTGATCGAGTTCAAAATCATTCATACCCCGTCGTATCGGACCGTCCGCACCCGCGATTTCGCCGCGTTCGTGACGAGCGGCTTCACCGTCAGAGTCGGCACTCCCCAAGGAATCGCCGCAATCGGACTCTCCAGGAAAACTCACGCCGCCTGAGGGGCAGACGGCTCAAGTTTCCCCTCCGAGATCTTCACAAACGGCGTCTGAGCATCCCCGAGGGAGGCAAACCCTCCCCTGGGCCACCCATCGATGCGGCCGCATTCCGGATGCATGGGCTTGGTCGGTCGTCTCCAGCAGGACCGCGCGGGACACCGGCGAGCCGACAAAGGCGATTGCCGCTGAACCAGCGGGGACATAAACTCTCGTATCGATGATTGACCGAAATCGCCTCTGCGACGGATAGCCTTCATGCCCGAACTGCCCCTGGAAATTTCATGCAGCGAAGTGCAGTCGAAACTGACGTCGGGCGAGCCGTTTCTGTTCGTCGATTGCCGCGAGCCGGATGAGTACGCCACGGCGAAAATTGCAGGGGCCGTCCTCATTCCCATGAGCGGACTTGCCGACCGGGTCGCAGAGTTGGAACCACACAAGTCGGGACCAATCGTGGTTCATTGCCACCACGGCGGTCGGAGCCTGCGGGTCGTTCGCTGGCTGCGAAACCAAGGCTTCAGCTTGTCCATGAGTATGGCAGGCGGAATCGACGAATGGTCCCAGACCATCGATCCCGCGGTCCCCAGGTACTGAGTCTCTCCAGGGGAGTTCCCCGACCAGACGCCTCACCGCGGCCGGGCGAACGGGACACCGCTGCGGGAAAACCTGCCAAAAAGGTCTCAAGCGAGCAGTTCGTCGATTTCGCGCCGGGTGAACTTGCGTTCCAGTCGAGCTCCCATCTGGGCCACCACGCGAGCGGCCGCGTGAGACGCCAGATGGCCGGCCCGCTGCCAGGAGAGGCCGTTGGTGATCCCGTACAGAATGCCTGCGGCATACATGTCGCCGGCTCCCGTCGTATCCACAGGGTGGACGGGAACCCCCTCGATGGGCGAGACCTGTCCGCCGTGCATCAGGAGCGATCCTTCAGCTCCCAGCGTCAGGGCGACGTCTGCGGCGTGATGGTGAATTTTTTGTGCACAGTCGATGGGATCCACCAATCCTGTCAGACTCCGCGCCTCTTCGAGATTGCAGAACAGCAGGTCGATGGGACCGGCGATCAGTTCCCAGAAGAGTTCGCGATGCAGGCCCACGAGAAATGGGTCGGAAATCGTGAAGGCCACCTTGACGCCATGCTTCTTGGCCAGATGGATCGCCTTGAGAGCGGCCTGTTGAGTGGACTCCCCGGCGAACAGGTAGCCTTCAATGTAGACGTACTGGGCCTTGGCGATCTCAGATTCCGAGACGTCATCGGGCCCCAGCGTCGCCGACAGCCCCAGGTGGGTGAGCATCGTCCGCTGTGCATCTTCGGTGATCAGGATGACCGATGTTCCGGTCTGACCTTCCGCCTGGGGAACTTCGATTTTCACCCCCAGGTCGCGCATGTCCCGGAGCAGAAACTCGCCCAGCGGATCGAGCCCTACTTTGCCGGAATAGGCGGCCGTGCCTCCGAAATCGGCGATCCCCATGATCGTATTGGCGGCAGACCCCCCGGCGCAGCGATTCACGGCGACGTTGTCGAGCGACTGCAGCACTCGGACTTGAGTCGCCTCATCGACCAGGGTCATGATCCCTTTGGTGAACCCCAGGCCGTGCAGATGCGAATCGGGGATCTTGACCTGGATGTCGACCAGGGCGTTGCCGACGCCGAAGACGTTGTACTGCATGCGCGATTTCGACTTCGAAAGGTAAACATGTTGGGGGGTGCGAGCGCAAGGTTGTAGCAGTTCCGCACCCCGTTCTCCACCTCCGACGCGGCCGGCCCGCGAGCGGGCCATCTCCGCCGTCAACTGACGGGCCGATTCCCGGACGGCGGCGCCGTCAGCGGTTCCGGAGCTTGCGGCGGCAGCGGGGACTTCGTCCCTTCGAGCAGCAAGTCTCGCAACTCCGCCACGAGAAACAGCGATCCGGTGATCGTGATCAGGTCGCTGTTGTGCGACAGGCGGCGCGCCAATTTCCAGGCCGCGACCGGATCGGCGGCAACGTGGGAGGGCCGGTCGAACGTCGTTTCCAGGTGTCGCTGCAGCTCCTCGGGGGCGACCGCTCGGGGATTGTCGAGATAGCGGGTGAAGATGATGGTGTCGAACTGCGGCGCCATTTGCCGGACGAGGCCGCGGTAGTCCTTGTCGCGCGAACAGGCGAAAACCAGAATTCGTCGGCGCGCGGGGAAATCGTGGTCGATGGTGGCGATCAGGGCCTTGGCGGAGGCCCAGTTGTGGGCCGCGTCGAGAATCACGGTCGGTTCCCGGCCGATGACTTCGACTCGCGCGGGCCAGTGTGTGGCCGCGAGCCCCTCGCGAACGCTGTGTGGTGTTAAGGTCACTTCCGTTTCCGTGAGCTGATCGAGTGCGGCAATCGTGACGGCCGCGTTGACTGCCTGATGCTCTCCGCGCAGCGGAACCGGCAAATTCTCCCAGCGCCGGCGCGGGGTGGTCACGTGAATGGTCTGTTCTTTCGAGTCACACCAGCTCCAGTGAAAATCCCGGTCCAGCAACCACAATTCGGCGCCGCGCTCCCGGCTGACGCGCGTCACCACGTCGATGGCGTCGGGATGCCGGCAGCCGGAAATCACCGGGACTCCCGGCTTGATGATACCAGCCTTTTCGCCGGCGATCTCGCGGACCGTGCTGCCGAGAATCTGGACATGGTCGCGGCTGACGTTGGTGATCACAGTGACCCAGGGCCTGCAGAGATTCGTCGAGTCGAGCCGCCCTCCGAGGCCCGTTTCCAAAACGGCCACCCGTGCGTGCTGATCGAGGAAGTATTGCCAGGCGAGGGCGGTGGCGATCTCGAAATAGGTGGGATGCATTCGGGCGGGAGAGCGATCGAGAGCCTCGATGACGGGCTGCATCCGACTGACCAAACCCACAAGCTCCGTCGGCGTCGGCTCTCGGCCGGCCACCCGCATTCGTTCCTCGAACCGCGTCAGGTGGGGAGACGTGTACAACCCTGCTGGAAGCCCGGCGGTCGTCAGGATCGAAGCCAGCATGCTGCAAGTCGATCCCTTCCCCTTTGTGCCCGCGACATGGATCGCCGGAATCTGCGACTGGGGATTGCCGCACGCCTCCAGCAGGCTCCGCATGCGGTCGAGCTTGAAGTCGGACGACGAGTAATCATCAGGCTGCGCCCGCTCGTAATTGATGCGGCCGAAAAGATATTCGATGGCCTGCTCGTAGGTCTCGACCAGAGTCGACATCGCCCTCTTTCTTCCTCCCCAGTGACGCCGGAATCCTGTCCTGAAAATATAGCCGAGCCAATCTCCGTTGGGCAGCGGATCACCGCAGATCGCCGGAACGCCGTCGGTAGCGCGCTTGGCGCGGCGGCCGAGAAACGCAATTATCCAGTGCTGGGTCCTGTCCCTCTGCCTGCCAGTTGAAGTGCGTCGTTTATGTCAACCATCGCCATCTACCTGCGAGTGCTGGATTTCCAACGCACTCGCACGCTGTTGACTCTGGACGAGATCGCCAAACAACCGGAGCCCACCTCAGCGCTGGGCTTCCGACCGGGGCCGGGTCGGGCTCATATCGCCTGGCAGTTATGTCACATCGCCATCACGGAAGAGTTGTTCGCCACTGAGCGACTGTTCGGGCGCACCCCCGCATACAGCGATCTTGTGCCGCGATTTAAGGGCGGGAGCACGCCTGACGACCAAATTCCCTCGATGGAAACGATTCGCGAACTGCTGACGGAATCCCGAACCCACCTGCAAAACGCATTGGCCGGTTTTACCGATCAAGATCTGGCAGTGATTCCGGACGCCTTCCGCGAACGCGGCTGGACCTTGGAGCGCATCCTGCAGGTCCTTGCCTGGCATGAGCCGCACCACCAGGGTCAGGCCCATATCACCCTGAACTTGTGGAAGGCACTCACATAATCCTCAAGCGTGACGCCAGTTCAACTTGGGGTTGCCATGCCGTCGCCTTCCTCACCGCGCTGGATCGTGTTCGACGCCGTCGGCACGCTGCTCACCCCGCGCCCTGCGGTCGCCGACGCCTATCACAGCGCCGGACGACGGTTTGGCTCGCGATTGACCCGCGACGAGATCGATCGTCGTTTCAAGTCGGCGTTTCGCGACAGTGAAATCCGGTGTTTTCCCGGCGACCGACGCGGCCGAACATCAGAACCCGAGGAGTCTGCCCGCTGGCGGTGGATCGTGCAGCAGGTGCTGCCCGACGTCACGGACGGCGACGCCTGCTTTTCGGAACTGTGGAACCATTTCGCCGAACCCGCATCATGGAACGTTTACGATGACGTCGGGCCGACGCTGACGGCTTTGTGCCGTTCGGGATATCAACTGGCAATGGCCTCGAATTTTGACTCTCGCCTGCATCGCATTTGCGAATCGTTCGCCGTCTTGCGGCCAATCCCGCTGCGGCTGGTCTCTTCGGAAGTTGTCTTTCGAAAGCCGGCGGCTGACTTTTACCGTGCGATTCTTTCCACCTGTCAGGCTGCGCCCGAGGAAGTCCTCGTCGTCGGCGACGATCTGGGAGGAGACGTCGAGGGACCTCGGGCCTGCGGCATGGCGTCAATCTGGCTCGATCGCCGCGGGACGAGGAACGAGACCGGCGTGCCGTCAATTCCATCACTCGCGGCGCTGGCGCCTCGGCTCCAGGAGCGTTGAGCCTCACGCCACGCGTCGGACCGCCACGACGGTCGCATCGTCGGGGGGAAATTCGCGGCCGTGGAATTGCGTGACGTCGGCGCTGATCGCCGTAACGATGTCGGTCGCCGTTCGGCCGTGGTGATCGCGCACGAGTTGTTCGAGACGTCGAGCACCGTACATCTCGTCGGCGGCGTCTCGAACCTCGATGATTCCGTCGGTTCCCAGCACCAGCACGTCGCCAATCCCCAGATCGGTCGCCGAACACAGCTCGGGAAACTTCACCAACGGAAAACCCAGCGGCATGGTCGTCGGGGGAATGCGCACGCACTGTTTCGACAGCGCGCTGTAGCGAAACGCGGGCGCATGACCGGCGTTGGCCCATTCCAGTCGATGTGTCGCCGGATCAAGCACCGCGTAACAGCAGGTGACGAATCGCGAGTTCCGCAAATCCGGTGTGATCGTCTCGCGCAGGGTCTCGACAAAGTGGTGGACGTCGACAGCCGTTCGCGCCAGCACATGCGCCATCGCACGCACGGTCGCCATAATCAGAGCCGCGGCCAGTCCATGACCGCTGACGTCTCCAACGGCGAATCCCCAACGGCCGTCCGGGAGGGGCAGCCAGTCATAGTAATCGCCGCTCACAAATTCCGCGGGCTGCCACCAGGCGGCGACTTCGTATCCCGGAACCTGCGGCAGCGAGGAGGGCAGAAACGTCGCCTGGATGCGGTGCCCCATTTCCAGAGATTGCCGCAACTCCCACGCCGTTCGAGCCGCCTCTTCCAGACGCTGCCGCTCCAACGCCACGGCTACGTGGGCCGCAAACGCCTGCACCAATTGTTCATCGAGGTCGGCGAACCCCGCCGGCTTATTCAGCAGTTGCAGAACGCCCAGCAACCGTCCATCTGCGGCGAGCACCGGGGTCGTCAGAATGCTGCACGTCCGGAATCCGGTTCGCCGATCAACACTGGAGTCCCACCGCGGGTCGCTCGCTGGTACGGGGACCGACAACAGTTCACGATGCGTCGCGACCCAGCCGACGATGCCTTTGTCCAGCGGATGCCGGATCTCGGCAATCTCCAAGGCTGTCACCACGCGAGTGTAGAGTTCGTCCCGTTGCTCGTCATACACGAACAGGCTGGCGCGCTCGCAACCGACCGCGCTGCAGACGCCGGCGGTGGCGATCTTCAGAATCCCATCCAGATCCCGCTCCGAAGACAATTCCAACGCGATTTCGAGCAGCCGCGCCAGGGCGTTGGTCGATTCGCCGGGAGAGGCTGGGGCCGTCATGCAGGCATCCGTCCTTGGGGTCGCCAAGGCGATGGCGACGGTTCACACGCCGAATCGCCGCTACTTCTTCTTGAGGACATAAACCACGTCCTCGGTGGCGTCATCGATATCGATCGGCCAATCGACGTCGTAGCGGAAGTCGTACGTATCGACAAGTTCAAGTTGGGGAGTGACGTCGATGAGGCGCTGCATCTGTTCGCGGGAATAGGTGCGAAACGCCGTTTCGTCTTTGATGCGGAAATGCTTTTTGGGAGTGTGGACGTCGTACGTGACGCCGATCCGCTCATTACGGGCTTTCAGATCGGTCTCGATCGACCACAGACAGGAATCGACCCGCAGGGAGCCGCGTGCGGCCGACCAGCGCTCCTCCGTGCATTTTTGCGGCGTCTTGGGGGTGAGATGGAGCCCGAGGAGATACAGTCCCCCTTGGGTGAGTGATTCCGCGATGCACCGGAAGTGGCCTTCCGCGGCCGCTTCGGTCGGGAGATGCCGAAAGGTGTTGATCATATTGAAGCAGGCGTCGACCTTGCGCTTCAGCTTGAAGTCGGCCATGTCTCCGATGAAGGCTGTTTCAGGTAGCCCATGACGACGCAGGCGATCATTGCAGAATTTCACGGCGTGAGGGTTCAGGTCGAGTCCGGAGACCTCGAAGCCCGCTTTCGCCAGTTTTACGAGCAAACGCCCGGTGCCGCAGCCGGGTTCGAAGATCCGCCGGACGGGCCTGCGCATGTACTGCTCAAACATGGCCAGCAGAAACTTGTACTCGGCTTTCCAGTCCGATCCGAAAATCAGATCGTAATACTTCGGGTAGTCGTAGAGATGACCGTCGATCGTTTCCATAGTCGCGGAATTCGGCTGAGGGACGCGGTGCGGAACCAGAGCCGGTGCAGTCTACCGTCCGCGCGCGAAATTCTCCGCTACGGCGCAGAGGAACGCCGGATCACCTGACTCGCGGTATCCGGCAGTGGTCACATCCGATATCTTTCGACAGGCAATCGACGGCTCGTTCGGAGCTGTCAGATCCGACGGCGAGTTCTGGACAGGAACGGGTGTGGCGTCCACAGCACGACCAGCGACGGTGAAGTCCCCTGCACTCCGGCAGAACCGTTGGCATTCCCTGCAACGGGTATTGCAACGCAACTGCGGTCCGATCGTCGTCGCATGGCTCGCCGGGGCCTACGTGCTGTGCCATCTCGACCCGGCCGGCAGTTATCCGGGAATGCCTCAGGGACCGGGACTGACGATCGATGAAACATTCAACGTTCAGCAGGGAGTCGTTCTGGTCGAGGGTCTGCGCACCTACGGGATCGGCCTCTTGTCGCCTGAAGGCGTGCGCGAAGTCTTCTCGCCGCCGCTGCATCTCCCCGACCATCCTCCGCTGGGGCGTTTGTGGCTGGGATTGCACCACCATCTCGTCTGGTGGCTTGCCCCCCCTGAAGAACCAGAGGGCCTGTTCGTCACGGCGTGCGCCCGCGCCGGGTCAGCGACCGCCTTTGCGCTCACAATTCTGCTCGTGGGCTGCTGCACGACCGCCTGGTACGGTCAATGGGCCGGATTGATCACGTCGCTGAGTTTTTTCGCCGTCCCCCGGCTCCTGGGACACGCCCACATCGCGGCCCTGGAGAGCTGCACCAACCTGACGTATGCGGCGGCAACGCTCGCCATCGCGGCATATTGGGATGCGGCCAAGCCTCCCACGCCGCGTACCGCAGCCTGGACGGGCATCCTCTTTGGCTTGGCGCTCCTGACCAAGATTCAGGCCGTCATCCTGCCGATCCCGATCATTCTCTGGGCGCTGATGCGTTGGCGCGGGCGGAGCCTGGCGCCCCTTGTGATTTGGGGCGGGACCGCGTGCCTCGTTTTTTTCTCGGGTTGGCCGTGGCTGTGGCTCGATCCCGCAGGCCACCTCGCTCAATATCTCCGCGGCGCGACAGATCGATCGGCAATTTCCGTCTGGTATCTGGGGAAAAAGTACGCGGATCGCGACCTCCCCTGGAATTACTCCGTCGACTATTTCCTGTGGACGATCCCCGTCAAGCTGCAGGTCATCGGCTTCCTTGGCTCGTTTGTAAAACGGAGTGAGCCGCAGACTGACGCGGAACTCCGCTGGCCGATCTTGTCGCAGCGGTTCACTCCCCGCGACTTCCTGATCATTTTGGCGTCGCTGTGGCCGTTGTGGTTCTTCGCGATTCCGGGGATTCCGGTTTACGACTGTGAACGCCTGTGGCTTCCGGCGATCCCTCTGTGGCTGATCCTGGTCGGCCGCGGTTCAGCCTTCCTGCTGCAACGCTTCCGGGACTGGCGGCCGTCGATGGCCAATCTGTTTGCTGGCGCCTTCCTGGGATTTGCCGTCATCCAGACTGTAATGCTGCATCGATTCGAGTCGACTCCCTTAAGCTTCTACGCCGTCAGCGCCGGCGGTCTGGAAGGAGCCGTCGCACAGAAGCTCGAACTCAATTACTGGGGCGATGCGATCACCCGATCCCTGTTGGAAGAGGTCGTTCGCGAAGTCCCTCGCGATTCCGTCATCGCCATGGCGCCGGTGCTGCACCAATTCCAGACCGAGGAACTGCGCCGGCAATCGCCGATTCTGAGGCGCCATGGCGTGCGTCTCGTCCCCTATGAATCCGGGGACGAGACCACCCGCTATTTGCTCATCTTTCAGCGGTTGGCGGATCTCCCGCCGGAATTGCAGGGCACGCCGGAGAATTGGAAGACCGTCAGCGAAGTGACAATCGACAACGTCCAACTGGCGGCGTTGTTACGCCGCCGTTCGCCGCAGCCTTGAGAGGCGCGTCTATTCCTGAATCCGGTAGAGCGCCGCATCCGTCCGAAGGAAGATCGCCCCATCCGCGGTCGCCAGCGAAGCCAGCGTCCGACCGGGAAGCTCGTTGAGCGCCAATTCCTGGAATGTCTTCCCCGGTGCGATCACCTTCGTCGAGCCGGTTTCGTTCGTGATGTAAATGCGACCGTCGGCAAAGAGGGGCGAAGCGGAGCAGTCGCCGCCGAGGCGTTCCTGCCAATGTTGTTCGCCGGTCTTGGCATCGAGGCAGGTGATGACGCCGTTGTCGCTGACCATGTAAAATTCGTCCCCCACGATCAACGGCGACGAATTGCGCGGAGCCCCTTTCGTGATCTGCCAGGCGATGTTCGATTCAGCGATTTCGCCCGTTCCCCCAAGCTTCAGTGCATACAGCGTGGCGGTGTTGTAGCACGAACTGACGTAGGTCAAACCGAATGCGGTCACCGGCCGCGGCACGTTGGAGTAGCCGCCGGGATAACGGAAACGCCAGAGTTCTTTGCCGCCGCGCGGCTCGTAAGCGATGGTCCATTCGCCGCCGCAACTGATCAGTTGCGGCCGACCGTCGACCGCGATCAGCGTCGGTGTCGAATAGGCCATGCTCGCCTCACCGCGAAGCTGCTTCCAGATTTCCCGGCCGGTGGACTTGTCCAGCGCGACGACATACTGCGTATCTGTGCCGTCGCAGTTGATGATCAATCGGTCCTCGAACAGGACCGGCGACCCTCCCGGACCGTGACGATGGTTGTAGGCCAATTGGGTTTTCCAGACGACCTCGCCCTCTTTGGTCAGGCACGCGGTTCCATGCTTGCCGTAATGGACGTAGACGTGATCCCCGTGGATCAGCGGCGTGGGTGACGCGTGGCTGTTCTTCTTGTGCACCGGGCCGGGATCATCCAGTGCGAAAACCTCGATGTCCTTCTCAATTTTGCCGGTGGTCAGGTTAAGCCGCAGCGCCCGCAGGGAATGCCCTTCGTCGAGTGCGGTGGTCAGCCAGATCTGGCGGCCCACGATGGCCGGCGACGACCAGCCCAGGCCCGCGATGGCGGTTTTCCACGCGATATGTTCCGATTCGCTCCAGGTGAGCGGGAGACCGGTTTCCGTCGAGTGCCCCTGCTGAGTCGGCCCGCGGAACTCCGGCCAATCGGCCGCAAACGAGGTTTGGCTCACAAACAGGAGCGCAACAGCGACAGCACAGACGCGCGGCATGACGGCATCCTCAAGACAGGCGGGAAGGATTGTGGAGGGCGAAGCGCGGGATCAGTCCGGTGAGCACTGGGACGCCGTTACCATACCGCCTGCGGGTCACCATTGACAATTCGCCGGGATTGCGGAACCTGAGAGGACGACGGACGCGGTTTCTGCACCGTCGCTCTCCGTTCGCCTGGATCAATCCCCAGTGGCCAGCCTCCTCCGCTCGCGCTCGACCCTCCATCTGCCGATCACGCTGAGCGTGGTGCTGATGGTGCTCAACGCCACGTTGATGGTCTGCTGGATTGTGCTGCTCGCGCGCTCCAACGGCTGGGCGGCGCTGATCATCGGCGTGGTGGTTTTTGCGCTGATCCTCGCCGGCTTGTCGTTCTACATGGTGCTGATGATCAAAGAAGTGCGACTCAACCAGCGGCAGGCCAATTTCGTCGACAGCGTGACCCACGAACTCAAGTCGCCGATCGCCTCGTTGCGACTCTATCTCGAGACGCTCCAGCTCCGACAACTCGCCGATGATCAACGTGAAAAATTCTACGGCGTCATGGAGGACGAACTCGAACGGCTGGATCACCTGATTACGCAGCTTCTCGAAGTGGGGCGGCTGGATGCCATCGGCCAGCAATCGGAGCCGGAGGAGCTGTCGCTGGATGCGCTGCTGCACAAATGCGGCCAGAGCGCCTGCGCCCTCCACAAGCGCGACCCGGCCGCGACGATTGCCTACGACATTCAGCCGGCGAAGGTGGAGGCCCGGCGGCTCGTCGTCGAGTCGGTCTTTCGCAATCTCATCGACAATGCCATCAAGTATGGGGGGGATCCGCCGCTGGTGGAAATTCAAGTTCGCGTGACTGACCGCGGGCACGTGATCACACGGATCGCGGACAACGGCCAAGGGGTCCCGCCGGAGCTGCGGAAACGAATTTTCGGCCTGTTTTTTCGGGGCGGCAGCGAACTCACCCGCCGGCAAAAAGGCACTGGACTGGGGCTCTATATCGTTCATACTTTAGTGCGGCATTTGAAGGGCCGGATTTCCGTCCACGACCGCGTCGGCCAAACAGGATCGGTCTTCGAAGTGGATCTGCCGGGGAGAGGGGCGACATGAAGATCCTGGTTGTTGAAGACGAACCGGCGATGGCCGCCGGCTTGAAATTCAACTTCGAGCAGGAAGGCTACGAGGTCTTGGTGGCGGGCGACGGCCCCACGGGATTAAAGCTGTTTCAGGACGCCCGGCCGCCGGTCGATCTCGTGATGCTCGACCTGATGCTCCCCGGCATGAGCGGTTACGAAACCTGCACGGCGATCCGCAATCTCGACAAGCTGGTCCCGGTTCTGGTCTTGAGCGCCAAGACCCTCAGCGAAGACAAGATGCACGCCTTCGATTGCGGAACCGACCAGTACATCACAAAACCCTTCGCGCTGCCGGAGCTCCTCAATCGGGTCAAGAACCTGATGGAGCGGCACCGCACGATTCAGGCGGCCGCGCGCGGCGCCGACGATGTGCAGACGGCGACCGACGAAGTGACTTTTGGAAACGTGCGGATCAACTTCCGCACTTATGAAGTCCGCGTGGGCGAACGCACCCACAACCTGACGACGCTGGAGATGCAATTGCTGCGGTACTTCGTGGAGCACGCTGGAGAAGTCTTGCCCCGGCACAAGATCCTGGAGGAGGTCTGGGACGACACCACGGAAGTCACGACGCGCACCATCGACAACTTCGTGCTCCGCCTCCGCAAAGTCATCGAACCTGATCCCGCACGGCCGCGCTACATTCTGTCCGTCCGCGGAACGGGATATCGGTTTGTGACGGGGGAGGAGTAGGGAATCGAAGGGGGTGATCGTGCCGAGACTACTCAAGTGGTTGATCGGAACGCTCGCGGCGGCGTCTGCGTTGATGCTCATGCTGTGGGGATTGGTTGCGGGATACATCGCATACGAATATCCCTACGGTGCGAGTCATTGCTGTGATTTGGCGCTGGCTGACGCGCTCATCCTCTATGCCGAACGTCACGACGGCTGGTTTCCGCGAGGTGAGGCGACCCCAGAGGCGTCCTTGAGTTTGCTCCATCGCGAGAAGCTGGCGAGTGCAGATCTTCTCCGGGGGAAATCCGTACCGCTGCCAACTGTGGAAGCCAGGCTGATTTGCGGCGAACTCCTGACGCCCGACACGTGTGGGTGGCATTATGTCGAAGGACTTCGCCGCGACGACGACCCACGTCTGGGCCTGTTTTGGGACAAAGCAGGACTGTCGCATAATGGCGGGCGATTGCCTGGCGGCGGGCACACGGTGATTTTCGTCAACCGCGATCGCAAGCAGATTCGCGCGGAGAATTGGCGGAACTTTTTGGCAGAGCAACAGGGCCTTCTTGCTGAACGGGCATCCGCGAAGTCCGAGTCGAAGACGCGCGGTTCCAATGTTGAATGACGCTCGGCCCCACCTTCGGCCAGGCCTCACGGATTTTTCGAGCAGCGAGACACGAGCATCGTGTATCCCCCTGTCTGCCCAAGCCCGCCAGACCCCCGAGGGCAAATTCGGCATCCTACTCTGGAGCAATCAACTCAAGTGACATGCTGGACAAGACTTACGTCGTGACACAACTTTGACACATCCGTGACGGTCCCCTGACACTCGAAATCCGATCTGAAGCTATAAATGGATCCATACCGGCAGGAGATGGGTTGCCATCCCGGCGGGTTCTCGTTGGATGGGATCTGACGGGAAGGTTGTCCCAAGGGCTGGCTTCAGAAGGTTGATCCGATGTCTACAACTCTGGAACCGAAGCACAAGTCGCGTAAAGCGACGAAACGCAAGGTCGAAACATCGCTCGCGGCGACGGCTCCGGCGCTGACGACCGAGGACATTTACGCCGCCTTCTCGCCCGATCGCCTGGTGCCCAAACACATTGATTGGGTGGTGCTCGGCTGGATGGTGATGATGCACGTCGCGTGCTTTGCGGCCCCCTTCTATTTCTCGTGGCCTGCCGTCGGAGCATTCTTCCTGCTGCACTGGCTGACGGGCAGCATCGGCATCACGATGAGCTACCATCGCTTCCTGTCGCATAAGTCCATGAAGCTCGCCTGGCCGGCGCGGTTCTTCGGCCTGTTGTGCGGCGTTCTCGCCGGGGAAGGCTCTCCCTTAACCTGGGCCGCCACTCACCGGCTGCACCATGCCCGCAGCGATCAGGTCGGAGATCCCCACTCGCCGCTGCACGGCCCCTGGTGGTCGCACATGTGGTGGATGCTGGTCTACCGCACGGCTCCGGAGCGGGAGGCGCTCTTCAAACGTTACGCTCCCGACCTGATGCACGACCCGCTGATCCTGTTCTTTGAGAAGACCTTCTTCATGTGGCAGGTGGTGACCGGCGTGGTCCTGTACGGCCTCGGCGAGTACATCGGCTGCGGCGGGATTTCCATGGTCCTGTGGGGTCTGTGCCTGCGGATGGTGTGTATGTACCACTCGACGTGGTTCGTGAACTCGGCGACCCACATCTGGGGTTACCGCAACTACGAAACCCGCGATCAGTCGCGCAACCTGTGGTGGGTGGCGATCCTCAGCTACGGCGAAGGCTGGCACAACAACCACCACGCCCATCCGCACACCGCTCGCGCGGGTCACCGCTGGTGGGAACTCGACCCGACCTTCTGGGCCATCCGCACCCTGCAGCTGTTCGGCCTGGCCCGCGATGTCGATGACCGCATTCCGACGAAGGACGCCGCCGTCGAAGGCTGATGGAGTTCCGCAAGGTCTGATCGTCACAACGAAGAAGAAGCCCAGGGATGGCGATCCCTGGGCTTCTTGCATTGACGGCGTCGGCACGCGCGAATCAGATTACGCGATCAAGTCGCTCACCACGCGGCCGTGCACATCGGTGAGGCGGAAATCACGGCCCTGGAAGCGATAGGTCAATTGTTCGTGGTTGATCCCCAGCAGGTGCAGAATCGTCGCGTTCAGATCGTGCACGTGGACCGGGTTCTCGGTGACGTTGTAGCTGAAGTCGTCGGTCTGACCGTAGACCACGCCCGGTTTCACGCCTCCTCCGGCGAGCCACATCGTGAAATTGCGGGGGTGATGGTCGCGGCCGTAGTTGTCTTTGGTGAGGGTCCCCTGACTGTAGACCGTGCGGCCGAATTCCCCTCCCCAGACCAGCAGCGTGTCGTCGAGCATACCGCGCTGTTTCAGGTCCTTAATCAGCCCGGCG
>JANRLN010000279.1:0-3943 GCA_033762515.1 Planctomycetaceae bacterium | reverse complement strand
CTCGGCGACCTGGCACGGATTGAAGCCGGGTCGGAGGGGCTGTCGACCGTGGTGATTCCCGGCGATCGTCCGGACCGGAGCGCCGTGCTCCGCGAAGTCTTGGCGCGATTGGAGAAATCTGGGGTGCACGTGGAACGCATTGAAACGCAGCAGTCGAACCTGGAGCGGCTGTTTCTGCAGTTGACCGGAAATCGCCTCCGCGACTGACCTTCCGACAAGACCACAGGACCTCGCAACGTGCTGGGCGCATGGGACATCACCGTTAAAGACTTGAGGCTGCTGGTCCTCGACAAGCGGGCGCTGGTGCTGTTGCTGCTGTTGCCGCTGGTCTTCATCGCGATTCTGGGAATGTCGACAGGCCAGTTTCTGACGACGAACGAGAAGCCCGACCGTTATCGCGTGGCGGTGGTCGATCAGAATCACACCGACTTGTCTCAGCGGGTCGTCAGGAATCTGCAGAAACACAAAGACCTTGAGGTCCTGCCGTTCTCCACTCAGGCGGAGGTGGATGCAGCCGACGCCAAACAGCGCATCTCGGCGCTCGTGAAGCTCGGGCCGACGTTCACCGAGAAGGTGGACGGTCTGAACATGTACGACATGTTCGACTCGCAAGGACTGGGGAGCAATCCGGAGACGATCGACCTGACGCTCGACGTGAAGCCGTCGATGGCGGAAGGGGACCTCATCAAGTACTTCCTTTTCAGTGAGATCTACCGCACAATTTTCCCCGAAGTGGCCAACCGGAACGCCCTGTTCCGTCCGTATCTGCCCGATCCCGACGCTGAAGATACTGCCGCCGAACCTGCCGTGGGAGCAACGGACGTGGTGGCGGCAGTGGAGTCCACGAAGCAGAACGTCGTCTATCGCTTCCTGGTGCCGGGCTTCACCGTGATGTTCGTCTTCTTCCTGATCAACATCATGGCCCGATCGTTTATCGCCGAGCGGGAGATGGGGACGTTGCGCCGGCTGCAACTGGCGCCGATCTCGCCGTTGGCCGTGCTGATTGGGAAGACCTTGCCGTTCTATCTGGCTTCCGTGTTGCAGACGACCATCCTCTTTCTCAGCGGGAAGCTGCTGTTCAACATGTCGTGGGGACCGGAACCGATTTACCTGGTTCCAGTGATCCTCGCGACCTCGGCGGCGGCAACGGCGCTGGGGTTGATGCTGGCGGCGTGGGTGCGGACTGATCAACAGGTGTCGGCCTTTGGAACGTCGCTGGTGCTGATTCTGGGGGGCGTCAGCGGCTGCTTCATTCCGCGGGCCTGGCTGCCGGACACGATGAAGACCCTCAGTCTAGCCACGCCCCATGCCTGGGCGCTGAAGGCCTTCGACGCGGTCCTCACCGTGGACGCCGTCGATTCGATCCTGGTGATCGACTACTGCTTCGTCCTCGCCGCCTTCGCGACCGTCTTCTTCGTCACCGGCTGGTGGCGCTTTCGGCAGACGGCTTAGGCCGTGCCGCTCACGGTGTGCCGGTGCTTGATCGGGGCGCGTGTGGAATTCCCGGGCACGGGAGTGCGGGAGTTGGGGAGCCCGGGAGAGAGGCCCCTTCCCCAGCGAGTCCAGTGCCATCACTCCCCTGCTCCCGTACTCCCCCTGCTCCCGCACTTCGCACTGTGCCCCTCCTCCCTGCCACTGGCAACACCTGCGCGAGCGCGCGAACCCTTGCCGCATCGCGAAAGTCCGACGGAGTTGCCAGTCGCGATGCGGAGGACTCGGGCAGACATCAGAAAATGTTGCTATGAACGCCGAACGTCAGCGCCGCCGGCTGCGCATGGCGCACACTTGAGTGCGGTCGCCAGCGATTCACTTCCTCACCCTGGGAGACGGTCGTCGTCTCAAGGAAGTCTGTCGTCCGCAACCTGACGCGATTCCAGAGTTCTGCAGCGCTGCTGACATCAGGAACCCCCACCTGAGGTCTGCCGAATTCTGGTCCGGTCGAGGTCCGTTCGACACAACCCCGGCCGCTCGGCCGAAGTTGGAATCGCCCGATCGTCAGACGTCTGTCCCCGCGGCTCCCCTCCGTCGGCGGCAACAGACGTTGGCATCTCGGGACACCACCAGGGACGCCCGCTGTCAGACCAGCGCCAAGGAAGCCCTCGCTCGTCACGACGGCGTAATCGGTGGATCTTCGTCCTCGGGCACATACGACGTGTGCCTGAGGACGAGCGGCCGGGCTGCGGTCAGTCTCCGACAGAACCGCCGGCCCGAGGATTCGACACACCAGAGTTCGTAGCGAAGCCCCTTCCCGGCGGTTCACGTGAATCGTCGGGAGGGGCTTTGGCGTTTGGTCAGTAGTCAGAGGCCAAAATCAGGAATTGTTGTGCGACCGCTGCGAACCCGCTGCTCTGGTATGCGTCCCCACCACTGACCACTTACCTCACTCAGACAAACCGCTTCAGACCTCGCAGCTGCTCCTGCAATTCACGACGAAAATCGGGGTGAGCGATGGAGATCAGCGCGGCGCCGCGCTCGGTCAGCGTGCGGCCGTGGAGGTTGACGACGCCGTACTCTGTCGCGACCCAATGCACGTGGCCGCGGGTGGTGACGACGCCGGCGCCGGGATTGAGTTCGGCGCAGATCCGAGAGACCTTGCCACCGGCCGCGGTCGCCGGGAGTGCAATGATCGGTTTGCCACCCGGAGCGAGCGCCGCTCCGCGGATGAAGTCCATCTGTCCGCCAATACCGGAATAAATTCGATGACCCAGCGAGTCGGCGCAGACTTGGCCGGTGAGGTCGATCTGCAAGGCGGAGTTGACGGCCACCACCCGTTCCAGTTTACGGATGACGCCTGTGTCGTTGGTGCGGTCGCACGGATGGAACTCGACCAGGGGGTTGTCGTCGACAAAATCGTAGAGGGCGCGCGAACCACTGATGAAGCTGGTGACGATGCGGCCGGGGTGGATGGTCTTGAAGCGGTTGGTGATGACTCCCGCCCGGGCGAGTTCGACGACGCCGTCGGAAAACATCTCGGTGTGCACCCCCAGATCGTGCTTCTGCATCAACCGGCGCGCCACGGCATCGGGAATCGCGCCGATGCCCAGTTGCAGCGTCGAGCGGTCCTCGATCATGTCCGCAATCAATTCGCCGATGCGGGCTTCGACCGGCGATTCCACGGCCCGCTCGTGCTGCGGCAGGGGGCGGTCGGTGACGGTGTACGCAGTCAGTCGCGACAGAGGGACTGCCGTGGCGCCGTGCGTCCGGGGCATCCGGGCGTTGATTTCTGCGATCAGAATCGGCGCGGCATCCACGGCGGCGCGGGCGCTGTCACAGGAAGTTCCGAGCGTGCAGTAGCCGTGGCGATCCGGGGGGGACACCTGAATCAATGCGGCGTCCAGCGGAATCACGCGTTCGCGGAACAACCCCGGGATGTCGGAGAGAAAAATGGGGATGAAATCGGCGCGACCGGCCGCAATCGGTTCGCGGAGCGCCGGGCCGGTGAACAGGGAGATTGAGCGAAATCGCTCAACGTGCTGCGGCTCGACAAAGGGAATCGCCCCTTCCAGATGCATGTGATAGAGCCGCAGGTCCTGCAGGTCGCTGCGGGCGACCAGGGCCTCCAGCAACGTAGTCGGGGTGGCGGCGGCTCCGTGGACAAACACCCGCATCCCGCTGCGAAGCGGTGAGACGACGTCCGCGGGGGAGCAACCGGCGGCGGTCCAGTTGTTCATCATCAATCCTTGATTGAGCGCTGGGGACGCCTGCCGTCGCGGATTGCGATTGCAGTCGTGACCGTAATGGGTCATATCAGAGGGAGCCGCCGATCAAGGAACGATGAACGAAGCTTGGGGATCAGTCCGGCGCCGGAAATCGGCTCGGAAAAATCCGGCGAACCGCAAATTCGGCTGTGAGGGCGTGCCTTCCCCTTGACGATACTTGTTTGGACGTCTATTGTTCTGACAGATGTATTCTGGGTTGCGGTCCGCCGCGACCGGTCTGACTC
>JANRLN010000278.1:0-7170 GCA_033762515.1 Planctomycetaceae bacterium | reverse complement strand
GTTGGCTCCAGCAGACCTAATGCCCGCCAGGGCCGTCCGCATAGCCCGGTCAGCCAGCGGAAGCGCTCATCGCTTTGGTCCTCTCTCCCAGATTCGCTGCGGTGCGGCGGAGTTCGTTAACCCCCGCCCCAGGCCGCATGGGCCAACTGATCAAAATCACTTGCCAGCTGTGCCGAAAACTCGTCCCAGGTGGTCTTGTCCCACAGCTCCGCGTGGTCCTGAACCCCCAACAAATAAGCCTCGTGCTGCAAACGGGCGTGCTCGGCCAGACGATCGGGAATGCGAATCCGTCCCTGACTGTCGAGATCGGCCCGTTCCGCCGACGAATAAAACAGACGCAAATAGTTGTGCTGCTGCGGGTTACCCGCCATCCGTGCAGCCAGGGCCTCGAACGCAACCGGCGCGTACACCACCAGCGACCGATTGGTCCCCGGAGCGATGTACAAGCTCTTCAAATCGACTTCGCCAAACTCGTCCCGCAGCCGCTTGGGAACCGCGACGCGACGCTTGTCATCCAAGGTGCGTTGATAAGTTCCCGTCAGCGGCATTCGTCACCAATTTCCCCCACAGTTCCCCACGCGGCCCCAAATGTACCAATCCGATCGCTGTTCGCAAGCGGGTTCGTGGCGCACTCGTCCGCAGCCAGGGGTCGTGCAGCATCTAGCTGCTTATCTCCCTTCGCATTGGGGAAATTCGAGAAAATTTCCGGCGGCCCTAGTCGATACGATCGGCAGATTCGATTCCGACGAGATCGCGATAGAGCGCCGCATACCGCCGCACCATCGCTGCCGCGGTAAACTGTTCTTCACACAATGCTTGCGCCGATTTTGCAAGCCGCGCCGATAATTCCGGTTGACGAATCAGCCGCAGGATGACCTCACTGAGCGCCTGAGAGTTTTCAACGGGAACGGTCAACCCCGTGACTCCATCCGTGACCAGTTCGGCAATCCCCTCCACATGGGTGGCGATCACCGGAGTTCCCGCCGCCATCGCCTCCAGGACCACGTTGGGCATCCCTTCCCAGCGCGACGGAAGGACGAGCGCCGTCGCTCTCTTCAGCCAGCGGCCGACGTCGGAGCGGCGACCCAAAAAGCGAAGTCGCGAGGAAATGCCGAGGGCCGCCGCCTGAGCTTCCAACGCGTCGCGATCCGGGCCGTCACCAATGATCACGAACGCGGCGTCGGGATCCACTTTCAATACGGCCGGAATCGCAGCGAGGAGGATGTCGATTCCCTTTTGCCGCTCCAGTCGTCCCACGGACAGCCAAAGCGACGAAAAACCCGCCAGTCCTTCGGTCCCTGGATCTGCCGGCAACTCCCCGGAGTACTGCGCGACGTCGACTCCGTTGGGGATCACCACCGACTTCCGCGGATCGAGTCCGACCGTTTGCTCACAGTACAGCGCAACGCCCCGGCTGACGCAGACGTTGCGCTCGACGAGCCCGTTGGTCCAACGGTCCAGCCAGCCGTAGAATCGGCTCCGGCGCTCGGCGACGCGGACCCCCGCAAGAATGTGAGGCACCCCCGCCCACCAACCGGCAATGCGTCCGAGAAAGTTGGCGTGAAACAGGAAGCACTGCAAGATTTTGGGCTGAAACTGCTGCAGCTCACGCCGAAGTCGCCAGATCACGCGCGGGGCGTCCCAGACGTAAACCGCATCCAGGCTGCAGACGGGAATTCCGGCGTCCAGCAGGGTCGACGCCAGCGGACCCGCCGGTCCCAGACAGTAGACCCTCGGTTCCCACTCGACGCGCGACAGCCCCAGCACCAGCTGCACGAGCGCGCGCTCCGCACCACCGACATCGAGTTCGGTAATCGCAAAGGCCACGCGGATGGGCGGAGAAGGGGGCACGGGATGCTCTGGGGATTCGAGAGTCGCGGCTCGTCGGCGTGGACTCGGGTGAGTCAAGCCGCTGCCAGGGAACGCAAGACCCTTTTTTGACCGAGGGGCTCTCCGTTTTCGGCCTGCCGCCCAGACAATCTACTCGGCACACCCGTGCAACCAGCTTCCGTCTGGCTACAAACCTTCCTACGATTCAGGGGGAACTTACCGCCGGAACCGATATGCCCGATTTCACCCGCCTCGACGCTTACGACTACGAATTGCCGCCCGACCTCATTGCGCAACATCCAACTCATGAGAGAGATGCGGCGAGATTACTGGTCGTGAGGCGGGACCGGGGGACCTGGGAGCATCGATCGATCCGCGATCTGCCGAGCCTGCTCCAGGCGGGAGACACCCTCGTGCTGAATGACAGCCGGGTGGTCCCCGCGCGGCTGCGCGGGATGCGGTCGATCACCGGTGGACGTTGGGAAGGACTGTTTCTGGGCTTGCTTCCCGACCGAGCTTGGAAGCTGATCGGCCAGACTCGGGGTCGCCTCCAGGTGGGCGAGTCGGTGTCGATCCGGGCGACCGCTCCACAAGAGAATACCAGACAGGTGAAGTGGCTGGTCCTGCGTCTCCAGGAGCGTCTCGATGGGGGAGCCTGGCGAGCGGTTCCCGAATCCGACGGCGATCCCTTTGAGCTTTTGGAAGAATTCGGCTCCGTCCCGCTGCCGCCCTACATCCGCCAAGGTTCTGAATCCCCCGGCGACCGGGAACGCTACCAGACGGTCTATGCCGCGCGCCCCGGTTCCTCGGCCGCCCCCACGGCTGGTCTCCATTTCACCCCCGAACTGCTGGCAACCTGTGCTGCAAACGGGATCGAACAGGCATGTGTGACGCTCCATGTTGGCCTGGGGACCTTTCGTCCGGTGAGCGCTGAGGACATCCGCCAGCACGTGATGCACAGCGAATGGTGCCGGGTCCCTGCCGAAACGGTGCAGGCTCTCGGAGCGACCCGAGCTCGCGGTGGTCGCGTCGTCTGTGTGGGCACGACGAGTCTGCGGACGTTGGAGACCGCCTTTCCGCTCGACGACAAGGCGGCATGGGAAGGGGAGTCGCGGCTCTTTATTTATCCGCCGTATCAGTTTCGCGCGGTCGACGCCCTGCTGACGAACTTCCACCTGCCGAAGTCCTCGCTGTTGATGCTCGTCAGCGCATTCGCCGGGTACGAGTTGACCCGCGCCGCCTACAACGCCGCGATCGAAGAGGGCTACCGGTTTTTCAGTTACGGGGATGCGATGTTGATTCTGTGATCACGAGACGCGCCGAATCGCGAACCTGCGAGCCATGGATTCTCGGGGAGATCGCGATTCGGTTCACGCAAGAATCTCTTGGATCACGTGCCCGTGCACATCGGTCAGGCGCCGATCGAGTCCGTTGTGGTAGACGGTCAGCCGCTTGTGATCGAAGCCCAGCAGATGCAAGACCGTGGCATAGAAGTCCCAGACGGTCACGGGATTCTGCTGTGCACGTCGACCGAAGTCGTCCGTGGCCCCATACTTGATCCCCGGTTTCACCCCGGCCCCCATCATCCAGGCCGTGAACCCGTCGGGGTTGTGATCGCGACCCGTTGTGCCGACCTGATGCGTCGGCATGCGACCGAATTCGGTGGTCCAAAGAACGAGCGTGTCGTCCAACAGGCCGCGCGTCCGCAGGTCGGTCAGCAAGGCAGCCGTCGGTCCGTCGAACACCGGAGCATGGCGTTCGTAATCGGGTTTGAGCGTCTTGTGAGCATCCCAGTTGAGGAGCCCATCGACCCCCGAGGCGCGTGAGGCACAATATAAGTTGACGTAACGGACTCCCCGTTCAAGCAGTCGCCGCGCCAGGAGACAATTGCGGGCATAGGCCGCTTTCAGGGGATTTGAATCGGCGGTTCCGTAAAGTTCATGCGTCGCCGCCGACTCGCTGGCGAGATCTGAGACCTCGGGTGCCGACAACTGCATCCGCGCGGCGAGATCGTAGGCCGCCATCCGGGCCTGCAACTCCGATTCGGCCGGATGTCGATCGGCATGCTGTTGATTCAATTTCTTCAGCAGCGCTCGCGTGGCCTCTTCTTCGTTCTCGGGAATCACCGCGGGGCGCACGAGATTACGAATGGGTTGATGCGCCGCGAGTTCAATCGCCTGATGCCGGGCCGCGAGGAAGCCGTTGCTCCAATTGGCCTTGCCATTGGGGGGCTCGCCGCGAATGTCGGGAATGGCCACGTACGTCGGGAGGTTTTCGTTCGCGGATCCCAGGGCGTAACTCATCCACGCCCCGGCGCTGGGAAATCCCTCGGAGGTATGGCCGGTGTTCATAAACACGCAACCCGGACCGTGTGTGTTGGTCTTGCTCGACAGGGAATGGACGAACGCGATGTCGTCCACATGCCGGGCCATGTTCGGCAGCAGGGACGAAATCGCATGTCCCGTCTGCCCGCAAGGTTGAAACGGCCAGGGGCTCTGCATCAGGTTTCCATTCTTCCCCTGAAACGAGACGAGGTTCTCCTCGCCGGGAAGTGGTTGCCCGTGGTACTTCTCGAGAGCCGGCTTGTGCTCCCAGAGGTCGATGTGCGATGCCGCCCCCGGACAGAAGACCTGCAGCACCCGCTTGGCCTTGGGAGCGAAATGGGTCTGACCGACTCCGGGTTGCCATTCTCCCGTCGCCGCCGACCGGGATTCGCCCTGCAGGAGATGCCACAGGCCGACTCCGGCAAGTCCTGTGGCGACGTCGCCGAACCAATGTCGCCGGGAGAGCAGGGCGCGGGCGGCGTCCAGAGATGGAAATGACATCGTAGGGTGTCCGTTCGCGATTGGCAGCGGCGAGTGGATTACGAATGAACGCCTGGCTCCACGAAGAATAAGGTATCGCGCAGGACCTCGAACGCAAACAGCCCGGCGGTGAAGACACAGCCGGGCTGTTGATGCATTCATCGGCGGAATTCGGGGAACCTCAGTTCGCGAAGAGCTCCGGGTTCGTCGAAGCGGCGCAGATGGACTCCGCCTTCGCATAACCGAGTCCGCGAACGACTTCGAGAACCTCGCTCCACGTCGGGAACATGCGGCCGCTTTTCCGCTTATAGTCGTCCATGGCCTTCATGAACTCGACTTCGTCGAGGGAGTAGTCGCGTTCGCAGGTCGTGGGGTCGATCATCCGACGGCGCTCGACTTTGCGGCGGGGCGTCTTGCGGCGTTCTTCGCCGCCGAACGGTTCCGCAGCATCGGTGCGTCGGCGTTCGGGAACCACGCGGCGGTTGTGGATGCGGCTGTCAATCTTCGCAAGGCGGTCGGCGGGGGCGTCTGTCGTCAACATGCGTCTCGATCCCTAGCAAGAACCGTGAGGGGTGCGATCCATCGCGTCAAATTGGGAGAGCCGGTCCGTACAAGAGGATTATGACCGCACCTACTTCGAGTTGGCAGAGTGTAAAGATTACAGAGCGCTGTTAAGCTAAAGAAACATTTCCAAAGGCGTAGTCTTGCCAGTTGTAGTGATTCTGCGGGGGCGTGGGATCGCGGCGACATCTGCGAACCCGGCGCAGGACGGTATTCCCGTCAACCTCTTGGAACTCGGGGGCTTCCGACGATCCGCCCCAGAGCACGCGGTCGACGTGGTTGTTGCCAATCCCCGGGGCGATTCGGCAGCAACGGTGCTGTAATCGTCATCACCGTTGCGATCGACCGAATCGGCAAATGCGCCGGACGTCAGTGAGGCACGGTGGGGCCAGGGAGCGTGGGGCAAGGTAGGGTGACGCCGAGTCTTCGAGGCTCACCGCTGCTGCCACGGGAATGGCATCGTGTGAGGGGTGGCTGGGGCGCGGTTCACGTGTTGCCATAGAACTGGGCATCCATGGCCCCAGGTTTGGGCGCTGCTCAACAGGGAACTGGGGCCCTGACGCACCGCCTTTCTTGTGCATCGAGCTGCATTTCAGGCGCTGGGCATCTTCGTCACTGGAGTCGCGCCCCAGCCACCCGGCGCAGCGTGGATGGGGCACAAAAACCATTAACACACCCAGAAGGTTGGGGTGGCTGTGGTCGGGCGTCCTCGACCGCCCCCAGCTCGTTGCGAATCCCCGTGTGCCTATAAAATGCCGGGGGCGATTGGCCATGCACGTTCTGTGGCGTAGACAATCGAGTGTGGCCAATCGACCCCAGCCACCCCGCCGGACCGCAAGATCGGAGACCTGCTGCCATGATCTCAGCCACCCAGCGTGAAGCGTTAACCCTGTTGGCCGAGTTGTGCGAGTTGTCCCCCGATGTGCGCCTCGGCCAGTTGCTGGCCCACCTCGGGTTCCTGGGCGAGGACCAGACCGGGCGTCTGCTCGGGGATATCGACGACGAGCAATTGTTGGCGGTCTTATACCACCACAGGGCTGAACTCGTGAGGAGGCTTCCTGAATCGCCGAACCAGGTGCTGCAGCAGACCGGTGCCGCATGACGGCGTTTCGAGTGTTGAAGTCCCACCGGCGGCGTGGCTGGGGCGCGGTACACGTTTGCCTTCAGAATTGCGTATCCAGGGCCCAAGCTCGGGGCGCTGCCAAAAAAAGAACTGGGGCCATGACGCACCGCCTTTATTTTGCATCGATCCGCAATCCGAGCGTTGAGCAGCTTCCGAACTGGTACCGCGCCCCAGCCACCCGGTCAGCGTGGTGCAGACGTGGGGGCAGTGGGAGTTCGTGTGACGCATGGAAATCCGGATTAACTTAACACGCAACCCGTGCATCCAATCGGGTACGGCTCTAAGTCGGCGAACGACAGAAACGCGAGCCACTCCCACCAGTCTATACGAATCATTGATCTCTGACATTTTCCGTCTGAGCTGCAATTAGACGCTCCAACAACTCACGTTCTCTATCCCCTCTCACTCCATTGACCCGCATTCCAACAGTTCGAAGCGTGAGCTGTAGTCGCTGTCGTACTCGCCCTGCTTCTGCACCAATTGATGTCGACAAGACCGCGATACTTCTGTCCTCGCCACCACTCACTATCATTGAGTCCGATAAGACTGCAATTGCAGAAACGAACCCTTCATGAGCCTGTTCCGCAAACAGCACTTCTGTAAACCACAGTCCGTCTTCGCGAATGATCTTCCACGCCCTTACAGTGCCATTCTGCTGCCCGACGGCTAATACGATTGAGCCACCCACAAGAGCACGACTCGCCAGACAGGTCAAGGCTATCGCATCTTCCAGTCGTGGCGTAATTGTTGCGGTGCATGATCGCAAGTCAAGCGGGCGGCGTGGGCGGCTCGCGGGTCCCTGGGCAGCATGGAGGACGACTTGTGATTTCTACAACGGCGCCGGCCATTCTT
>JANRLN010000277.1:0-7358 GCA_033762515.1 Planctomycetaceae bacterium | reverse complement strand
ACGCGCTGGTCGATTTCCTCGTCGCGCGGCAGATTCCCGCGGTCTTTGTGGAAACAAGCGTCAGCGAAAAACCGCTGCAGGCGGTGATCGAAGGCTGTCGATCCCGCGGAAGGACCGTCTCCCTGGCCGCCATGCTGTATTCCGACGCCATGGGGCGCGCGGAGACCTACGAAGGCACTTATCTGGGTATGCTGGACGCCAATGCCACTCACATTGCCCGGCATTTGGGCGGAACAGCACCCGAGCAGGGCTGGCAGGGGAAACTGGCGTTGCGTTAGCGCTGCAGTTGTCGATTTCCGATAGGGTTGACCCTGAATGACTACTGCGTCTTCCTCGTCCGCGGCCGGTCAGCCGACGACCGCGGACGTGCCGTTGTCGGTGCGAGACTTGACTGTCGCCTATCAGCGCCAGCCGGTGCTGTGGAATATTGATTACGTCGCCCCCGCCGGATCATTGATCGCCATCATCGGACCCAACGGCGCCGGCAAAAGCACATTTCTCAAGGCCGTGCTGGGATTGGTTCCCTGCGCCGCCGGACAAGTGGAGTTCTTCGGGCGACCCTACCGGGCGGTCCGGCAACGGGTGGCGTATGTCCCGCAGCGGACGAGCGTGGACTGGGACTTTCCCGTCACTGCACAAGATGTCGTGACGATGGGGTTGTATGGACGACTGGGGTGGTTTCGACCGGTGACTCGGTCGGAGCGCCGGGAAGCCCTGGAAGCCCTGGAACGCGTCGGTCTGGCGGAATTCGCCGCGCGACAGATCAGCCAGCTTTCGGGGGGGCAGCAGCAGCGGGTTTTCCTGGCGCGGGCCCTGGTGCAGCAGGCGGATCTGTTCTTCATGGATGAGCCGTTCGCGGGGGTCGACGCGGCGACGGAACGAACCATCGTGACGCTTCTGCAGGATTTGCGCGCGCAGGGCCGCACCGGCATGGTCGTGCATCACGACCTGCAAACAGTCCCCGAATATTTCAGCCATGTCCTGCTGTTGAATACGCGCGTCATCGCGGCCGGATCGGTCGCCCAGGCGTTTACCGCGGAGAATTTGCGAAAGACATATCAAGGTCGGTTGTCGCTGCTGGATCAGGTCGGCCACCAGATGACGCTGGCCGGTCAACGCAAGCAATGACCCGAGGCTTCCCGGAACTTACGGAGTGGTCGGTCGGTGCGTTGCGGGGGTTCGACTGCCGGAAATCTCGGGCTTGCGAAACTGAGGAACCTGTCGCACACTGTTGCGTTCTTCGGTGGCGACTGTTGAGTGAAATCGCTGCAGCAGATCCCCGGCCTTTGTGCCGGGCCCTGCCGCGGCCGGGCTTGAGGCGTGATCCGTGGCAGTGAAGCGCAAGGTTAAAAAGAAGATCCCGCTCTATTTTGATGAAGAACGGGACTCGCTCCGTGCCGCCGGCCGCTTCAATGCCGATCTGATGGATCACGTGCGCCAGCATGTGAAACCGGGAGTGACCACGCTCGAACTCGACCGATTGATCTACGAGTTCACCACGGATCATGGGCATCAGCCGGCGACGCTGGGCTACAAGGGCTATCCGCGCTCGACCTGCACCAGCGTTAACGAAGTCGTTTGCCACGGCATTCCAGACAACGTTCCCCTGCGTGAGGGGGACATTGTGAATGTCGACCTCACCAGCGTCGTCCATGGCTGGTACGGGGATTCGTCCGAGACGTTTCTGGTCGGCCGCGTGACCGACGACGCACGGCGTGTGACTCAAATTGCGTTCGACGCCTTGCACGTGGGCATCAAGGCTTGCCAGCCCTACGCGCGTGTCTGCGACATTGGTCGGTCGATCGAACGGTATGTGAAGGCGCACGGTCTCGAGGTGGTGCGGGAATATCAGGGACACGGGATCGGCCGCGAGTTCCACCAGGACCCCGGCATTCCCCATTACTGTCCGAAAGTGGGGGCTTCGCAGGAAGTTCTCGAACCGGGAATGTGTTTCACCGTGGAACCGATGGTCAACGGCGGCACCTGGCGCACGTTTGTCGATAGCCGCGACAACTGGACCGTCCGCACACTTGACCTGGCGTTGTCGGCCCAGTTCGAACACACCATCCTGATCACGGAGTCCGGCCCGGAAATTCTGACGGCCACTCAGGCGGGCCCCCAAGCCGGACATCGGTTTTAAGTCCTCAGTGCCGTTCCTCACGATTTGTAGGATGGGCACTCCTGCCCGTCTGCATATCGAAGACTCGAGAAAGCGTTATCACGCCGCGGTTCTCAGTCTTGCGAAGCGCGATTTTCAGCGCGTAGTCGGGCAGCGCGGCCGGTGCCGCAAGAGGGGGACCGGCGGGACTGCCGATCCTACGAGGATGGGGCTCGAAAGGTCGTCGGCTGTGTGACTGAAGGAAAAATGTCGGGGTGTGGACAATCGGCAACGTCGGCATCTCGAAAAATTTCCTGCGAATCCCTTGAGAAGACTCGGTTTGCACTGCAGCATGTGTCGCATGTTGCGAATTGCCACCGATCTGCTGCCCCAATCGCTGCTGAGCTACGTCGCTTTCCGCGTCGCGCTGCGGCAAACGTCCGAGACCCTGACGGAGTTCGGAGCCGACTGGATTCCGTCCGACAGCGGACCCCACGCGGCATACCTGGGGGAGGTTCCGGTCCTGCGAGAAACGCCGCTCCCGGTGCAGTTGGAACTGCTGGCGGAAACCTGGGACCGCCATCTGTCGCGGGATGTCTCCCAAGCCACGCTGGTCGACGAAAGCGTGGTCTATGCGGTCTGCGAATTTGCAGCCACTTTGGCCGAACAAGAACCGGAGCGGGTCACCTGGTGTCTGCGGGGCGGTCCGCTCGACGTGACAGTTCCCGTCGATCATCAACTCGCCAGTGAACTGCGGGCCCTCTATCTCAAGCTCTCGAACGAGGGAGACTTCCTGCTCGTCAGCCAATTGCTCGACTTGCCGCCGGAAGAAGCCCGCGATTGGAAAGAGCGGCTCGGGCTGGACGAAGGCCGTTTGAACCAGTTGTTCGACGTGCTGTCTCGCTGGCACGTCGGCCCGGAGCTGCTGGGCAACCTGCAGGGCCTTGTGAGCGTCGAGGAAGCCCAGCGACTCGCGCGACTGCTGGGGGTCGCGATTCCCGCCTGAGGGACAGGCTACGCGTTCCCGGCTCAGTGCCGTCTCTCTGGCGCTTCCGCAGATTCCCAGTCCCCGCCCGATTTTCAGCCCGTTCCGGGGCATCGGTGCAGATTCTTCCAAAAGGGCTGGGACTCTCCGGCCGATCCTTGCTAGACTGACGCATCAACCATCGCTTGTGAGTTGGTTCGTGGCGCCGTCAAATCCAGATCTCACTGGAAGAGGATTCCCCCGATGCCGATCCCGTCGTCGCTGACCGATGCGATTTCACGTCGTCATTTGCTCCAGGCCGCCGGCATCGCGTCCCTGCCGCTGGGGCTGCCGGGAATGGTGGCGGCCGGGGTAGATCAGCAACGGGGACTCGGCAAAGGGGCTGCCGAGAAGTCGTGCATTTTCATCCTCTTGTGCGGCGGGCCGAGCCAACTCGACACGTGGGACTTGAAGCCGCATGCCCCCGATACGATTCGCGGACCATATTCCCCGATTGCGACGAAAGTGCCGGGGATGCAGATCAGCGAATTGCATCCGAAGATGGCGCAGCTGACCGATCAATTCACGCTGATTCGCTCGATGACGCACGTCGGGAACATCAGCAATCATTTCGATGCCATGCATCATTGCCTCAGCGGACAAGCTGCGGCTCCACCCGATGCGCCGTACATGGGATCGATCCTCGCGAAAGTTCGACCCAGCGAGCGAACGATCGCTCCCTACGTGTGGCTGATCAAATGCGTGGGCGACCCGGTCTTTTGTGCTCCCAACATCGGCACAGGGGGCCATCTGGGGGCCGCACACAGTCCGTTGTTTGTTGGCTCGGCGACCAATCATCCGGCGATGTCGAACTTCCAGCCGCCGGATGAACTGCAGGCTGCTGTCGTCGAAACCCGGATGAACGACCGCCGGCAACTCCTGAACACCCTGAGTCCCACGATCGACTCGCTCCACGCCCAGCGCACAACGCGCGACTGGCAAGACATCCATCGCCGCGCATTCGAGTTGACCAGCAGTTCTGAAGCCCGCGTGCCGTTTCAACTCGATCGCGAACCCGCGGCAGTCCGTGAACGTTACGGCATGCATCCCCTGGGACAGAATCTGCTTTTGGCACGGCGATTGGTCGAGTCGGGCGTCGGGTTTGTGACGGTCAATGGCTGGACCGGCACGGCGCCGGAGGGGGGAGGGGGCGCTCCGAGTTCCAGTTGGGCCATGCATGGAGGCGAAATGGGGATGGGAAGTGCGTTCGGAAACGGCTCTTACGGCATGGGCTGGTGCCTCCCGAAGCTCGACGAAGCCCTGTCGGCGCTGCTGACCGACCTCAAGGAACGCGGCATGCTGGAGAGCACGATGGTGGTCTGCATGGGCGAGTTCGGTCGCACGCCGAACATCAACGCCCGCGGAGCCAACCCCGGTCGTCAGCACTGGCCGACGTGCTTCTCGGCGATCCTCGCGGGGGGAGGCATCCGCGGCGGGGCCGTCTACGGCGAATCCGACAAACATGCCGCCTATGTGCAGGATCGCCCGGTCCGTCCACAAGACCTGGGGGCGACGATGTTTCATTCCCTGGGCGTGCCGCTGAATCAGCGCCTGGGACGCGACGGTTTTACCCGCCCGCTGTCGACCGGGGAACCGCTGTACGATCTGTTTGGGTAGGTTGAGAGTCGAGAGTTGAGAGTCCAGAGGCGAGAGCCAGAGCACGCGCGTGCCGACCGGAAATGTCTTGCTCTCGACTCTCAACCATTCCCCCATCGGCCCGGAAGGGCCTCTGCGTGGCACGCCTTTCGCCGAGCCTCAAGGGGTCTCCCGGAAATTCGGAGACGACTTTGTCGGGGGTTGTGTCTCATTGACGGGCCCACCCCAGACACATTAAACTTTGTTGATCAGTCCCACCGAACAGATGGAACAGCGGACCGCACGGGTCTGCTCCTACCGGCCGAACCCGGACAACTCATGAATCCTCGTGATCGCCAGCAGCGTTGGCAGGGCCGTTTCCCTCAGTGTCAGGCGCTCGGCGCGTGGGTGACGCTGGCTTGGATCTCTGTCTCCTGGGCGACGATTGCGGCCGATCCACGTGTCAGCTTCGTGAACGACGTGGTCCCAGTGCTCACGAAGGCCGGTTGCAACGTGGGCGTGTGTCACGCCAAGGCGGGGAATGGGCAGAACGGGTTTCAACTGTCGCTCCTCGGCTTCGAACCGCAGGAAGACTTCGAGCACCTGTTCAAAGAAAGCCGCGGCCGCCGATTGTTGCCGGGAGCACCCGATCGGAGCCTTCTGCTCCTGAAGGCGTCGGCGCAAGTGCCGCACGGCGGGGGACTTCGGCTGGATCCCGCCTCTGCCGAATATGCACTGCTGCGAGACTGGATTCGCCAAGGAGCCGAGTCCGATCTTGCCAGTGCTCCCCGGCTCGTCACCTTCGAAGTTCAGCCCAGTCGCGGAACAGTCCCTCTCAAGGGGGAACAACAACTTCGCGCCATCGCCCGGTATTCCGACGGCAGCGAACGCGACGTCACCAACTTGGCCCTGTATGAAACCAACGACCCCGCGATGGCGGAGGCGACCTCTCACGGTCTTGTGAAGGTGCTCGACGTCTCCGGGAAAGTCTCGGTGATGGTCCGCTATCAGGGCCGGATTTCCGTCTTTAGCGCCTCAATTCCACTCGGCGCCCCCGTGGAGACATTGCCTCCGACGAAGAATTTCATCGATGAGCACGTCTTCGCCAATCTCCAGGAACTGGGAATCCCCCCCTCGGACGTCTGCGACGATGCGACGTTTCTGCGTCGGGTGATGCTCGACATTGGCGGCCGACTCCCCACCGAAGCGGAGGCGACCGCGTATCTCTCCGACGCTGCTGCGGACAAACGCGAGCAGATCGTCGATGAACTGCTGCGAAGCCCCGACTATGCGGATTACTTCGCCAGCAAATGGACCGCCCTGCTTAAGAATCGCCGCGATGACACCAGCGACATTGTTTCCAATTTCGCCTTCCATGCCTGGATTCGCGACAGCCTGCTGGCGAACAAGCCCTACGACCAGTTCGTCCGAGAACTGCTGGCGGCCACAGGAACGGTGATCGGTAATCCGCCGGTCGCATGGTACAAGCGGGTGAAGGAACCCAAAGAGCAGCTCGAAGACGTGGCTCAGTTGTTTCTCGGAGTGAGGATGCAATGCGCTCAATGCCACCATCATCCGTTTGAGCGCTGGAGCCAGGACGACTATTACTCACTCGCAGCGTTCTTCACGCAAGTCGGACGCAAACCTTCGGCGACGCGCGGCGAAGACCTCATTTTCCACAAGCGGGGAATGGCGACCGCGACCAATATTAAGACGGGACAGGCGCTGAAGCCGGGCGCACTCGGCGACGTCATGCCCGCTATCGCCCCCGACGAAGACCCGCGGTTGCGCCTGGCGGATTGGATGAAGTCCCCCAGCAATCCCTTCTTCGCCAAGGCCCTGGTCAATCGCTATTGGAAGCACTTTTTCCATCGTGGCTTGATCGAACCCGAGGACGATATTCGAGATTCCAACCCGCCGACCAACCCTGAATTGCTTGCCGCGCTGGAAAGATCCTTTATCGACAGCGGCCACGACCTGAAAGCCCTCGTGCGGGTCATCACGACATCTCAGGCTTATCAACTCAGCGCCACGCCCAACGGTTACAACGTCGTCGACCGCCAGAATTACTCCCGCTACTATCCGCGGCGGCTGCAGGCGGAAGTTCTGCTGGATGCGATCGACCGATTGAGCGGCACTCAGACAGACTTCGCCAATCTTCCGGCAGGGACGCGTGCGGTCGCGCTTCCCGACAACAGCTACAACCAGTCGTCCCCGTTCCTGCGCGTATTCGGCCGGCCGGAAGGAGCCAGCGTGTGTGAATGCGAACGGGTGCAGTCATCGAGTCTGGCGCAGAGTCTGCACCTGATCAATGCGGCGGATATCAAGGCGAAGCTCGCCCACCCCAACGGACGTGCCGAGCGGCTGGCGAAGGAGGACCGGCCGCCTGCCGAGAAGATTCGCGAACTTTATCTCGCAGCCTTCGCGCGGGAACCGCGCCCCGGCGAATTGCAGACGGCGCTCGACTACCTTGCGGAGGCGCCGTTGGGCGCCGACGGCAAGCCGATTGACGCACCGCGGGCTGTACGCGAGAACCTGCAAGATCTGATCTGGGCACTGATCAACACCAAAGAATTCTTGTTCAATCATTAGGCGTACGGTGGTCGCGGTTCTCGGGATCGCGACAGCGGCTGAAAACGGAGCCATGTGATGCTCGAAGGA
>JANRLN010000276.1:0-8622 GCA_033762515.1 Planctomycetaceae bacterium | reverse complement strand
CCCACCTCCGCCATCATGGGGGCCGGCCTGGGAGCCGACGTGGCCCTGATCACCGACGGCCGCTTCTCCGGCGGCTCGCACGGTTTCATCGTCGGCCACGTGACCCCGGAGGCCCAGGAGGGCGGCCCGATCGCGCTGGTGAAAGACGGGGATCCGATCACCATCGACGCCGAGAACAACCGCATCGACGTAGCGATCAGCGACGAGGAGCTCGCGCTCCGCAAAGCGATGTGGACCGCCCCGCCGCTGAAATTCACGCGGGGGACGTTGTACAAGTACATCAAAAACGTGAAGAGCGCGAGCGAGGGGTGCGTGACGGATGAGTGACAGGCTGATTGCCGATTAGGGGCGAACAAGATATGCCACGTACCCATCCAAATTACTCGGCTCATCGCCAACTAAATTGGTGTGCACTTTGGCTGACGGCGTTCGCTGAGAATGCACAGTGGTCGAGTGGATGGTTTTGGGGGCTAGGTGTCCTCAACTCCGCTTTGATGACATTGATGCAGCTCTGTGATCCCCAAGGTCAGCCGTTTGCGAAGCCTTGGGACGGAATTGCTGTATGGGTGTACGGTCATCGTTTCTGGTTGGCGCTTTTGCTGTTGGCGTTGCAAATGACTGCCGGGGCAATTGTGCTGTTCCTAAAGCGTTTTCAGCCCTTTGAGCGAACGAAAGTCGAGGACATACTTGAGGCCGCTTTGCGGCACCATTTTCCCGAACGCGATGTCGCTCAGCACGTATATCGCGCCACTTTGTTCAAGATTCGTCGTTTTCCAATGTGCGGCAAATGGCTCGGAATTGTTTGCAGATCGGGTGAAAACTATCGACAATCGAATACGGTGCTCTCTTTAAATCGAATGAGTCAGCAGGAGTGCACCGGTGTGGCGGGGGAGTGTGCCCGACAAGACGCGGCGATCATCGTGGGCCCGCTCGATCCAAAGTCTCCTGATTATCTCGAAAGCGGCTGGATTGCCGAGTGCGAGCACAGTGCCTTCAACGTTCGTGCAACCGTCTTTCTTGGGACTCCGGTGCGAAGGCAGGACGGCAAGCAGTGGGGAGTCTTAGTACTCGACACGACTGACCCGGAGTGCGCTCCCGGCGCTGCTCAGTCCAATCGGTCACCGAAGAAACTGGAAACGGACTTGACGCTTTTTGCGCTGGCACTTAAGACCGCAATTCGAAGCTAGGAGTCATTATGGAATCGCATATCTGGATCAACCCGGCACGATTCCGGTCTGTTGGTGAGCAAGTCGAAGTTGACGGCGTGGACGTCTACGTCCAGCTGTCGCCTTTTGATGCGCCAACTGGAATCCGAGGACGTTTTCTTTCCGATCGAAAGTTGTTCGAAATTCAGTTCGAGTACATGGATTCAGAAGTCGGGGGCTCCATCAAGACCGATGGTCTGATTCAGTTCGTCGAAGGTCGCTATTCCGGTAAATTGCTGGCGATTCGGATTCCTGTCGGATCGAAATCGCTCGACTCGGTTGGACTAATCAGGCTCCAGACCGAGATTGTGACGGCCTTGGAAAAGCGAGTTGATTCGCTCGACCCCAAAAAGCACAAGAAGCTCCCGTTCGGTCGATTTCTGAATTCCAAGGCCGCTCAAGAAGTCGTTGCTAGCAAGGGTGAATTCGAATCTGTCGCGCGTGCTATCACTGCTCTCTAGCAGCGACCGGAATGGTAGGAACAACGAAACTCTGCCTGCCATGGGCGAGATGGCGATGGCCTCGATTGTGTTGTCTGGATGTCCGATTCAATGTCCCACCCCATCCTCTACTGCGGCGACACCGAACTCACCTCCGCGGCGTCGTACCTCGCCGGATTGATGACGTACGCCGGCTGGGAGTTTGACTACGTTCCCAGTCATCAACCCCTCACGCGCGAGATCGTGGCGACGCCGCGAAAGCTGTTCATCTTCAGCGACTACCCGGCAGCCCAGGCAGCCACGGAACTGCAAGCAGTCGTTGTGGCCCAGGTCGCCGGTGGTGCGGGTCTGTTGATGATCGGCGGGTGGGAATCGTTTCATGGCCTGGGCGGGGATTGGGACGGCACCCCGGTGGGGAACGTGCTGGGGGTGACGATCGCCGCCGTCGACGATCGGCAGAACAGTTTCTCGCCGGCGATGCTGGTCCCGGAAGGGGAGGCCGTTGCGCATCCAATCCTGCAGGGGTTGCCTTGGACGGAGCGACCGGCGTTCGTCGGCGGGTGGAATCACGTCCGGGTCGGCCAGGCACAAGCTCTGTTGACCATTCGGCAATTCGGCGACTGTCGTTTGACGGAAGAGGGGACGCTGATGGGCCAGCGAACACTCGACTCGCCGGGGTTGACGGTGCACACCCATGGAGACGGACGCGCGGCGACCTTCCTCTCGGATGTCGCACCCCATTGGGTGGGCGGCTTCGTGGATTGGGGCGACGCACGCGTCACCGATCAAGCCCCTGGCGCGCCGGCGATCGAAGTCGGCAACTGGTACGCGCAGTTCTGGTCGCAACTTCTCGCGTGGACCGGTCGGCTCGCCTGATTGAATCTTGGAGCACCGTCTGCCGCCACACCGCGGTATTTCCTACACACCCACTGCGCTCCGCTTTCGCTTGGGAGGATCGGGGACCACGCCCACGAAATTGAGTGAGCCGCAGGTGGGATTCCCGCATTTAACGAGGTCGGTCCCCATTTCGCGTCCCGCGGCCAGAGGGGTCCGGCAGTAGGCGCACACCGCCTCTGGCACAGGTTCCGCCTCGGCCTCTGCTGCCGCGGCCTTGGCGGCCAGCGCACCGGTGTCGTCGATTTCCATCTGACCTTCCTTGTTAACGTGCAGTTTGTTCAGGACATCCTCCCGGCAGCAAAGCATGAACAGGGCTCCGCAGGCAAAACCGCCGCCGTGAGCAAACCAGGCCACTCCCTGGTGTTCCCCGGTCGCCAGGGCCGATTCAGCAGCGAACATTTGCGGGATGATCATCCAGAAGAAGACGTAGACCCCGGCGGGGACTGAGAACGGGACAAACTTCCAACCGGTGACGAAGCCCCCGTTCCACAGCATCTTGATCTTGGCGAGCGCCCCGAAGGCGACGAAGTAGGCTCCGATCACGCCCGAGATCGCGCCGCTGGCGCCGATCATCGGCGTGGCGTCGTGCGGCATCACGAACACATGCGCCAGTCCCCCGGCGACCCCCGACAGCAAATACATCAGGGCAAACCGCGGGCCCCCGAGTCCGGCCTCGATGGAAGAGAGGAACACCCACAAGGTGAGGAGATTGCCGAGCAGGTGCCAGAAGTCGCCGTGCAGAAATTGATGCGTCAGGAGACATTCGAAGCGGCCGTTGACGAAATCGCGCGGCACCAGGCCCCAACGAGTGACGAAGTCCATGAATTCCGCCGGCACAAATGCGGCATACCCCGGGTCGGAACTTAGGTCGAACTGGTCGTCCCAGGGATCGTCAGTCTTCCAGGTCTCCATCATTTCCAGGACGCGGTTGGGGCGTTTCGGCTGACCATCGCGCCACAGACGGTGTTCATACAGCCCGACCAGCAAATTCGCGCCGATCAGCATCAGCCCGACAAACGGCAAACTCCGCTTCTGAAGATCGTCACCGACGGGAATGAGCATGGTTTTTCCCCGGGAGGGTTTTTGCAGGCCATCGCAGGAAACTTAGCTCACATCGCGGCGGTCCGCGCGCAGGGCTCGTGCTCACCGGGAGCGCCCGGGCTGTTCCAGCGCGTGCCGCATCTCTGCGGAACCGAATCGAGTGTTGCAATCGTTACCAGTGTCGCAGGCGCTGGCGTCGCCTGAGTGAATCGCCACTTTCGCGACGCACCGAAGTCCCGCACCGACCACTTAAGAGAGTCTGAGGCAGGTTTGCATGTTGCAGGAGTTCAACGTGCGCGTCACAGGGGGCCTCGGTATTCCCCGTCGACTCGCGCAGACCGCCGGCAGTGACCGGTGGAGGCGAGTCGCAGTACCGATCAAATCGAAGACTCTGGAGCCATTGTGTCATCCATCGCCGCACCGACTCTGTCGCCGCTCGACCATTCCTCACCCCCGGCCGGAGACAAGATTCGGGTGTTGGTCGTCGACGATTCTGTGATCTTCCGAAAGATCGTCCGCGACGCACTCAGCGCACTGCCCAACGTGGAAGTGGTGGGCTCGGCCGCGAACGGGCGCATCGCGATCGAGAAGATCGAACAGTACTCCCCGGATCTGATCACTCTCGACTTCGAGATGCCGGAACTCGATGGGCCCGGCGTCTTGCGCTGGTTGCGCGCATCGCGGCGGCCCACGAAAGCGGTCATGCTCAGCGCGTTGACTGTTGAGGGGGGAGAAGCCACGCTGGAGGCACTTCAGGAGGGGGCCTTCGATTTCGTCGTCAAACCCTCGGGAGCCGACGCTCAAGCAAACTTGTTGGAGTTGCAGACGGCCCTGCAGCACCGCGTGGACGCGGTTCACACTCTGCTGGCCGGAAAGCGCTCACAGCGCCCCGCGGCGAGAACGATTTCCGCACCAGTCCCGCCGCCGATCAGTTCGCGGTCCCCGACGACGCCCAAGCGTCCGCAACCGGGCCTGCACCGCATCGGCATCGTGGGGATCGGAGTCTCAACCGGGGGACCCGATGCGTTGCGTATCATGTTGCCGCAACTCCCGGCGGATCTGCCCGTGCCAGTGGTCGTCGTGCAGCACATGCCCCCGGTCTTCACCCGATCTCTTGCGGACAGTCTCAACAAGCTGTGCCAACTGCGCGTGTCGGAAGGCGCCGATGGCCAGATCATCCGACCGGGGGAAATCGTGATTGCCCCAGGAGGGCGACAGATGAAGGTGCATAAACTCTCCATGGGTCAGGCGCGGGTGGAACTGACCGACGATCCGCCGGTACAGAGTTGCCGCCCCTCGGTGGACTACCTCTTCGCCTCACTCGCCGAGGCCTACGGCGGCCAAGTGCTGTCGGTGATCATGACGGGGATGGGCTACGATGGCGCCGATGGTTGTCGTCGTCTGCATGCACTCGGGGGACCGGTGATTGCGCAAGACGAGGCAAGCTGCGTCGTGTTTGGAATGCCCCGCAAGCCGGTCGAGGAAGGGATCGCTGACGTAGTGGCTCCACTCGGTTCCCTGGCTGCAGAAGTCGTCCGTTACGCCGGTCGGCGAGCGCACGCGTGAAACGGTCCAGCGACGACGGGGATAGAGTTCGTGAGCGCTGCCGCTTCGCCGTGGAACTGAGAATCTGCTTTCAAATCTTAAGTTCAAGGCGATTCCGGGAGGGCGAGGCTCCCGCCGAGCCGTCTTTTGGGAGAAATAGGGATCCATCGAAGCGCCCGCGGTTCGGCGGGAGCCTCACCCTCCCTCTTGAAAACAGCTTCTCAAGCCTGACCCGCACTTCACGTGTCCCCACTGGAACGCGGCGGCGACACGAGAGTCGATGATGCACCGATGGTTGCATCGCGTAGCGCCCGCATCCCTCGCCAAAACCAGGGAGACAACGCCCCGCCGATCGATGCGCCAATCAGCACTTCCTGCGGCGGCCATTGTCCCATGACGGCAAACCAGACTGTGACCAGCCCCATGAAGACGATGGCCCCCGTGATGGCTTGCGCGAACAGCGATCCGAGGAGTGTGGCGATGGGAGTTGCCTCAACGGAGCGAGGCTCTGCGGTCGAGCCTTCTCGATAATTGCCTTACGGGGATGGATGTCCGTTGCAGTTGAGTCAAGCGACCACTGCAAGACGCAGAGGCCCGGCGTCCGATGCTGAGGCCGGGCCTCTCAGTCGCTCTCACCCTGCAGAATCGGACTTACTCGTCGGATTCCGCGCTCTCGGGTTTCTCTTCCGACGGTTCGCCTTCCGCCTCGGGCTTGGCGTCGTCTTCCTGATCAGCCTGCGGACGATCGTCGTCTTCCGCTTCCGGACGCTTCACGTCTTCGTCGGCTTCCGGCTTGGGGTCGTCCTCTTCATCCGCTTCCGGGCGGCGTCGACCTTCATCGCGCGGACCAGTCCGCGGCGGGCCTTCCCCATCGCGCGGGCCGCGTGGAGGACCCACTTCCCCATCGCGCGGTCCACCGGGCGGGCGTTCCCCCCCACGCGGTCCTCGCGGCGGACCACCGCGTTCCCCCCCTTCCATCCGTTCTCGCAGGAACGGAGGCGGGCCGGGCGGACGCTGGCCGCGCATTTCGTGCATTTCGGCCCGCAGGCGTTCAACTTCCGCACGCAATTCACGCACGGCATGCATCATGTCCTGCATCATTTCGGGATGCGGACCATGCGGTCCCGGTTCGCCGCGCGGGCGATCTCCCTCGGGGCGATGACCCTCTTCGCGCGGTCCGCCCGGGGGGGGGCTGAATGGACGATGTCCCTCTCCCGGGGGAGGACCGTCGTGCAGCGCCCGCTTCAGGTGTTCCATGATCTCTTGTTTCTGGCGCTGGCCCTCTTCGCCGCGTTCGTCGAGGTGTCGCAGAAGATGCACCAGCTCTTCGACGATTTCATGCGGGGGGCGCGGTCCCGGAGGACCTTCGCGACCGGGGCCGCGCATCCCACGATCCCCTTCGCGCGGCGGACCGGGTGGACGCGGTCCACCTTCACGGTCCCCTTCACGCGGCGGACGAGGACCGGCGTCACGACCCTCGCCGCGCGGTGGTCCGGGTGGACCCTCTCCGCGACCTTCGCCGCGGGGTGGTCCCGGAGGACCATCCTCGCGGTCTTCACGACGCGGCGGACGGGGGCGATCGTCATCCTCGTCCTCAGCGAACGCCAGCGCGTCCGACGATTCATCCCCTTGCGCCGGAGCCGACCACAAGGTCGCCCCCAGCCAGCAAGCCGCCGAAACGCCGAGTCCGGCAAGCCCCAGCGTCCACCAATTCGACTCGGCGGCGGACGATTCCACCCCGAGCACACGTTTCACGCGATGCAGCAGCGCCATGCGAGTTCCTCCCAGTCCGACAGCCAATTGCGGCGGGGCACACGCCCACCGCCGGCGAGCAACGACCTCGAGAGCTTGCGCATACGCGACCGGCTGACCCGTTGCGCGGACGGCGTCGGCATCGCAGCACAGTTCTCGTTCGATCCGAATTTGTTTCGAGACCCACCACACGCAGGGATGAAAGAAGAGCAGCGTCTCGACCAGCCGCTGCATCAGGTTCACCCACAGATCGTGACGCCGAATGTGTGCCAGCTCATGAGCCAGCACGGCTTCGAGGACCCCCGGTGGAACATCCGCCAGCCAGCTCGCCGGGAGCAGCACCAGCGGTCGGAACCACTGAAGCGCCAACGGCTCCTTCACCGATGCCGAGATCGCGATCTGCGGCAGTCGCTGCAGTCGCAGCCGTTTCGCCAGACGACCTGCCGTCTGCAGCGTCGCGTCGCCGACCGGCTCCAACCGCCGCACCACGCACCACATCCACGCGGCGGCGCCCACCAGCCGCAGACTGGTCAGAAGCATCCCGATGATCCAGACCGTGACGATCGCGTGCGACCAACGTGGCGACCACGCGGACCACCCCGATGTGAAGTTGCCGACGATTCCCCACGCTGCTTCGGTCGCGTCCGCCGATGTCGCCGTAGCGACCATGCTCGCAACAACAGTCGCCGAGATCTCATTGTCTTCGAGGCTCTGATTCAATTCTTCCACGAGTACCGTGGCGTCCGCATCTTCGAGAACCACCTCCGCAGTTTCGATCTGCGCCAGCGGCAACAGCGTCGCGGTAAACATCGGAGCCGCCGCCATGGCGGCGAAGATTGTCAGCCAGACGGCATAGCGCGCTTGCGGCGTGGTCCAACCCACCAGCCGCATCAACAACACACCGATGGCGGCGAGTGCCGCCCCCTGCCACAGAAAGTGGATCAGCGTCCACGCGACGAGTTCCGGCGAGAGTGAAGCGGGCGGCAACCACAGAGACATTATTTGGCCTCCCGCGGGGCGTCGTAGTTCTTCAGGAGTCGGCGAATTTCGGCGAGTTCGTCCGCGGAAGGTTGCGCCTGATCCAACAAGTGAGCCACCAGCGACGATGCCGAGCCTTCAAACGCCCGCTGCCAGACGTCGCCGACGAGGCTGCCCAGCGTTTTCGAGCGTTCGACCGCGGGTTGATAGCGAAAGGCCCGCCCTTCCGGTTCGCGGCCGAGCAGTCCCTTGTCGGCCATCACGTTCAGGAGACTCATGATCGACGTGTACGCCCGCGGAGGACCCGACTGGTTGAGCAGATCCAACACCTCGCGCACCGTGAGCGGACCGGAGTCCCACAAGATTTTGAGGATTTCCAACTCGGCCGGCGTTGGATGAGGAGTCTTGGGACGTGCCATAATGCAGGGGCCTGGACGAGGACTCGCGAATCGACGTTCCGATTCTACTGGGGAACCAGTAGTCGTCAACTGGGAAAACAGTAGACGAAAGGAATTTCTTTGGAAACCGTGTGCGCAACATTCAGGCGCGGAACCGACCTCGCTGTTTGTCCCCCCGTGGCTCGACGTTGTAGACTTAACGGGTACGATTCTTGACCGATCGTCTCCCCAAGGAATTCTCTCATGGCCCGTTCGCTGTTCGTACTGTGCGCCGTGCTGCTCGCCGCGGGTTGCATGGATTCGTTAGAGAAGCAGGTGCAGAAGGATCCCAACAGCAACATTGGGAAGTTCACCCAAGACATTGGC
>JANRLN010000275.1:0-16324 GCA_033762515.1 Planctomycetaceae bacterium | reverse complement strand
CCGATGCTGAAGAGGAAGATAAACGCCAGGGCGTAGCACATCGGCGTCGCGAGGCTGATCGACCCCTTGTACATCGTCGCGAGCCAGTTGAAGACCTTGATCGCCGAGGGAATTGAAACGCTGAACGTGAGGGCGCTGAAGACGATCGCCGACAGCTTCGACTGGCCGCTGGTGAACATGTGATGGCCCCAGACCAGGAAGCCCAGGAGGGCGATGGCGATGCTGCTGAAGGCGATGAAGCGATAGCCGAAGATGTGCTTGCGGCTGAAGGTGGAAATCAGCTCGCTGATGATCCCCATCGCCGGCAGGATCATGATGTAGACCGCCGGGTGGCTGTAGAACCAGAAAAAGTGCTGGAAAAGGACGGGGTCGCCCCCAAGAGCGGGGTCAAACACGCCAATGCCGAGCATCCGTTCCGCCGCGAGCAGCAGGACGGTGATCCCCAGCACCGGAGTCGCCAGCACCTGGATGATCGCCGTGGCGTACAGCGACCACAGGAACAGCGGCATCTTCATCCACGTCATGCCCGGCGGACGCAAAGTGTGGACGGTCACGATGAAGTTCAGTCCGGTGAAGATCGAGCTGAAGCCGAGGATGAAGACCCCCATGCCCGCGAGCAGCACGCTCGAATTCGTCGTCGTGCTGTAGGGGGTGTAAAACGTCCACCCGGTGTCGAGCCCCCCGCCGACGATCGCCGCCAGAAAGAAGACCGCGCCGAAGACCCACAGGTAGAAGCTCCCCAGATTCATTCGCGGGAAGGCGACGTCCTTGGCTCCGAGCATGATCGGCAGGATGAAGTTACCCAGGGCGCCCGGAATGCCGGGGATGATGAACAGAAAGGTCATCACCGCCCCGTGCAGGGTGAACATGTGGTTGTAGACGTCGTGCGTCATGATGGTCGGGCCGGGCGTCAGCAGCTCCAGCCGGATTGCGAGCGCCATCAACCCCCCGAGGAAGAACGAGGCCACGACGGCAATCAGATACATGATCCCGATCCGCTTGTGATCGAGCGTCACGATCCAGCTCATGATTCCGCGGCGATGCGTGATGTAGTCGCCGCCGGTGTGCTCCGGCGCAAGGCTCGGTGCGCCGACCAGCGGTTCGAGGATGGTGGCCATGGTGAACTTCCTTCGAAGTGTCCGTTGTCAGTGGTCCGCGGTCCGTTGCAAAAGGGGGTGGTCCTTCATTGTTGGGACCGAACCTACAACTGACCACGGACTAGGGACTTTGGACGATCCTCACTTCAGACTCTTCATGAATGCAATCAGCGCATCGATCTCAGCATCCTTGAGCTGCCCCTGGAAGGTGGGCATCACCGGGCGGTATCCGCCGCGGACTTTGGCCATCGGATTGAGAATCGATTCGCGAATGTAATTGTCATCAACCGTGATTGTGGTACCGTCGGCGAGCGCCTGCTGGGTGCCGTAGGTCCCCTGGAACGTCGGCCCCTGCTTGGCCGACCCGTCCACGGAGTGGCACTGGATGCAGCCGCGGCGCTGGTACAGCAGCTTGCCCGCCGCTTCCGGCGTCATGGTGTTCAGGAAATCGGACTCCTTGGCCAGCCAGGTGTCGAACTCGCCCGATTCATGGACCACGACCCTGGCGAGCATGTCGGAATGGCGGGTGCCGCAGTATTCCGCGCAATACAGCACAAATTCGCCGGTCTGCGTCGCCTGGGCCCAGGTGGTGGTGTAGCGCCCGGGGACGCAGTCCATCTTGACGCGAAATGCGGGGACGAAAAAGCTGTGAATCACGTCGTCGGACTGCAGTCGAAACTTCACCGGCGTATCGACGGGCAGGTGGAGTTCATCGCTGATATGTCCATTGGGATAGCGAAACGCCCAGGCCCATTTCTTGGCGATGACCTGAATTTCATACGTCTCCGGGGGCGGCGTGCGCAGGTCGAGATATCCCGTGAACCCTTCGTAAAAGATCACCACCAGAATCAACCCCGGAATCACCGACCAGGTCACTTCCAGCGTCGTGTTGTGATGCGCGGTATGCTCGGCGACAACCCCGGCCCGACGGCGGTATTGCCAGACGAACCAGGTCATCACGCCGACGATCAGCACGAAGAAGACGACGGAGATCCACAGGATCAGATAGAACAGGTCGTCGACGTTGTGCGCGACGGTGCTGCTGGTCGAGGGGAACCAGAAAGAGCCCGGCGGCGAACTGGGGGGAGTGAAGGTCTGCGTCGAATCCATAATGACGGCCGATCGACTTTCCGGAAGTTCTCAAACCGCGGCGAGAGCCGCGGGTGGTGTGATGACGCCGCGTTGCCGCCGCTCCCGTTGGAAGTAGTAGGCCATCAGGCCCAGTACTCCGCAGAGCGTCAGCACGCCTCCGGCCCGCATGATCTTCCAGGCGGCGGGGGTGTATTGTCCCGTGGTGCTGTCGTAATGGAGGCAGTACAGCAGCACGCGATCCCAGGTGGTGCCAATTTCCCCTTCGCCGGCCTCCACCAGGGACAACTGCAGGGTGCGGGACGGAAATTGGATGCCGTAAACGTACCGGGCGATGCGTCCGTCGGGCGTGCACATGACGAACACCGCCGGGTGAGAGTACTCGCGTCTCTCGCGGACATAGCGGTATTGGAAGCCGATCGCCTGAGCGATCTGGTCGATCGATGCCTGTTTGCCGACAAGAAAATGCCAGCCGTCTCCGGTCCCGGGACGACCGTACATCTTCAAATACCGCTGTTGCGTCAGGGCGGCGCGCTCGGGCGTCTCCAGCGGGTCGATGCTCACGCTGACGACGTCAAATTCCTTCCCAGCCGACCACTCCAGTTCCTGCAGCCCCTCGGTCAATCCCGTGAGCTGCAGGTTGCACAACATGGGACAATTGGAATAGTTGAGGGCGAAAATGACCGGCCGCTGCTGCTGGAACAGTTGACGCAGCGTCACGGGCTGCCCGCGGTGATTCAAAAAGGCGAGGTCCAACGGCAACGTGTCGCCCGCATGTTCCTCGACGCCGACCCCTTCCAGCGCGGAAGGGAGTGCCTCGACCCGCTGCGCCAGGGCCGGACGGCTCCCCAGCACCCAGACCGCACCGAGCGCAACGAGCGCAACGAGACGCAACACTTTGGCGAAGTGCTGAAGTGCAACGAATCGGACGCTAGCGGGCATCGCCGGCATTCTGAGCGGCCTTGGAGCTGGTTTGCTCACGCAGGATCAGGGACATCGCCACATCGATCGGAATCGCCACCTGCTGCTGGTCGCGGTCGACCCAGGCGTAGCTGGCGAGTTTGCCCCGCTGCTCGGCAAGGATGGTCTCGTTCTTCGCCGGTCCGACCGCCCGGGCCTTGGCGATCTCGACGCCGGATTCGACGTAGTAATACGCGGCCTGGAAGCCGACGATCGCCACAAAAGTGAAGATGGCGGAGACGAAACCGACGATCGCGATCATCGGCGTGTTGAGGTCATCGTACTTGGCAGTCGTGGACACGAGGTTCTCCAGGGAAGCCCAGGGATGGCCATCCCCGGGCTTCTTCTCAGATGTTATGGAACGCCAGCGACTCGGGGAGCCGCGGATCACGAGCAGGCACCAGCGGGCTGCTGCCGGCCAGCCACAGCCACGCTGCGGCAAACAACCCGGCACAGCCCACGAAACACGACGCATCGAGCAAGCCGATGGCCGGACCTTCCGCCGACAACTGCGGGACGGCCAGCCAGTACAGGTCGACCCAGTGCATCAACAGCAGCCAGACCGACCAGCCCGACAGCAGCGACAAGTTCCGTTTCACGTCGCGCGACATCATCCCCAGGAACGGAATCCCGAAGTGACCGAAGATCAGGACGAGCGAAATCCACTCCCAACCATGCTGCTGTCGCTTGAGATACCAATTCGTCTCCTCCGGAATGTTCGAGTACCAGATCAGCAGGTACTGTGAGAAGGCGATGTAGGCCCAGAAGCAGTTAAACCCAAACAGCAGTTTGCCGAGGTCGTGGATGTGTTCCGTAGTGACGGACGTCAGCAGCAGGCCGTGGCGCCGCAGGGCCGCCAATCCGAGGCTCACCGTCGCGAGGAACGCCACCATCGAGCCGGCGAAGTAGTAGACGCCGTAAATGGTGCTGAACCAGTGCGGGTCGAGGGACATCAGCAGGTCGAACGCCGCGAACGTGGACGTCAGCGCCAGCAAGATCGCCGCTGGGCCGCTCCATTGCTCCAGGCGTTCCGTCCAGGCGACTTCACCGTCGGAATCTTGAGCCCGCGACCAGGCGAAGAACTTGGAGGCGATCAGCGTCCAGACGGCAAAGTAAACGACCCACCGGATCGCGAAGAAGCCGGCATTGAGGTAGGGGGTCTTCTTCTGAAGCAACTCATCATGAGCAACGACGTCCGCATGATTCCATTCGTAGAGCGGGGAGCAGCCCAGCAACACCGGAATCAGAATCGGCAGGAACATGACCGCCAGCGGAATCACCGCCAGCGTCGTCAGCTCCGCCAGCCGCCGCACCACCACGCTCCAACCGGCGCGGACGATGTGCTGAATCACCAGGAAGAACAGCGCCCCCAAGCCAATGCTCAGGAAGAACGCGAAGCTGACCACATAACTGAAGGAGAGGGCGCGCAGGCCGTCTCCTTCCAGAACCCCCAGCACAATCGCCAGAACCAGGCTCATCGAGCCGACCGACAGGCACACGGGCAGCGCCCGGGCCGAGAGCGCGGTCAACGTTTGCGGAGAAATGTCGGCGGCTGTGTTCGCGTGGTGCATGGCGGGTTACTGAGCTTCCAATTGCGGCAGGAGGTCGGCAGGCACATCCTGCACCGAGGCGTTGCGGCTGCGCTGCAACGCCCGTACGTACAGCAGAATCGCCCAGCGGTCTTCCACCGGGATGAGATCCCCCATCGGCGGCATCTTGCGAACCCCGTTGGTGATCGAATGGAACAATCGCCCGACGGGTTGCTTGCGGACGGCATCCGTATGGAACGAGACAGGCTTCACCCACGTCCCCTGCTCGAGTTCCAGGGCTCGCTGTGTGATCAGCCCATCGCCGTCGCCGCCGAGGCCGTGACAGGTCGAGCAGTAGATGTTGAATCGTTCCTGTCCCCGCTTCATCACGGCGACGTCGATCGAGATCGGGAATTCCGCCACCCACGGCATCGCGTCGAGCGGATCCGGGGCGGGGGCGCCCGGAGCAGCCGGTGGGGGAGCGGCCGCAACAATCGGTTCCGCGGAGTCCAACCCGCGGTGCAGCCGGTCGTCGTCCTGCAGGTCCCCACGGGCGATTGTCCCGGGGAGTTGCGGGCGATCCGCGCGGCCGTCCGCGAAGAAGGCGTTGGTGGACTGCGGCTTGAATTTGGGCTGAAAATCCATGTCCTGAATCAGGTGAAAGCGCGGCACCCGCGAATCGGTCGCCCGCATGCGGGCGATGATCGCCGGCGGGATGCACAACAGCGCCAGAGCCACGAGCGCGCCCTGCCAGACGAGGGGGGGAATCTTGGCGCCCGAGCGATCGGTCCAGCACTCTTCGACGGCGAGCGCCCCGCTCGACTGCAACAGCGACGTGACGGCGTCGAGGTTGAAGCGGCGATCGCGGGCGTCGACGCTGATGAAGAATCGGTCGTTGGTGGCCCGGCGGAACCGTTCGCTGCGAAGCAGCGGGTTCGAAAACCGCGGCAACCCATTCAGCAGCAGCATGCCCACCAGCGTCGTGATGGCGGCAAACAAAACCGCACAGGCGAAGACCACCGGCATGTTCGACGGCATGCTCAGCAGCGGCTTGCCGCTGATCAGAAACTGGTAGTCGACGGCGTTCATCCACCACTCCCTGAGGAGTCCGGAAGCGCCGCCAATCGCCGCCGCACCGAGGGTCATCCACGGCAGGCGGGATTTCCCAATCGCCAGGGCGGCGTCGAGCTCATGGAAGGGGAAGGGAGCGTGGGCGTCAACCCGGGTGTACCCGGCGGCCATCACCTGACGGGCGGCTGCGGCGACCGCCTGCGGCGAATCGTACTCCGCCAACACGCAGGCCAAAGCCCGCTGGGGCTTTGTCGCCTCGGTCGTCTCCGTCTTCAGCGGCTCTTCGAGTATGGACGTCATGCGAATCTCAATGCGTTCTGGATCTCGTGAAGGTCCTGTTCAACTCTCAACCCTCAACACATCCCTAGTGTTCAACCGTCCGCGGCATCACACCCTTAACTTCCGCCATCGCGACCACGGGGAGATAGCGACAGAACAGGAGATACAACGTGAAGAACAGACCGAAGCTGCCGGCGAACATGCAGATGTCGACCCACGTCGGAGCGTAGTGACCCCAGCTCGACGGGAGATAATCGCGGTGCAGCGAGGTCACCGTGATCACGAAGCGTTCAAACCACATGCCGATGTTCACAAAAATGCTGACGGTGAACATCAACCACGGCGACGTGCGGAACTTGCGGAACCAGAACAACTGCGGGCTGATGACGTTGCAGGTCACCATCGTCCAATAGGCCCACCAGTAGGGACCGAACATGCGGTTGATGAACGCGAATTGCTCGTAACGGCTCCCGCTGTACCAGGCGACAAAGAATTCCATCGCGTAGGCGTAGCCGACCATCGTACCGGTGGCGAGGAGCACTTTGCAGACGTTTTCCAGATGCCGGGGGGTGATCAGGTCCTTCAAACCAAACAGTTCGCGTCCGGGGACCATGAGGGTGAGAACCATCCCAAAGCCGCTGAAGACGGCGCCGGCGACGAAGTACGGGGGGAAGATCGTGGTGTGCCAGCCCGGCACCTGCGATGTCGCGAAGTCGAAGCTCACGATTGTGTGCACGCTGAGCACCAGGGGCGTCGCCAGCGCGGCGAGGAGCAGGTAGGCCCTCTCGAAGCGGTACCACTGTCGGGCCGACCCGGTCCAGCCGAGGGCCAGCACGCCGTAGACGAATTGCTTGAACTTGTTCGTGGCCCGGTCGCGGAACGTGGCGAGGTCGGGAATCATCCCCATGTACCAGAACAGGGTGGAGACGGTTGCGTAAGTCGAGACGGCGAAGACGTCCCAGAGCAGCGGGCTGCGGAAGTTGGGCCAGATGGCGTTCTGATTGGGGAGCGGCAGCAGCCAGTAGATCACCCAGATTCGGCCGACGTGGAGCGTCGGAAACAGCCCCGCACAGACCACCGCGAAGACGGTCATGGCTTCCGCGGCCCGGTTGATGCTCGTGCGCCAATTCTGGCGAAAGAGAAACAGGATTGCGGAAATCAGCGTACCCGCATGGCCAATGCCGACCCAGAACACGAAATTGACGATGTCCCAGGCCCAGAAGACCGGGGAGTTATTGCCCCACACGCCGATGCCGGTGGTCACCAGATAGCCGGCGAACCCCAGGAACATCAGCGTCATGGACGAAGAGATGCCAAAGGCGACGAACCACGCGAGCGGGGGCTGCGGGGTTTCCGCGATCTCGCAGACCACCTTGGTGACCGACGTGTAATCGTGCCCCCCCAGCACCAGCGGAGCACGGCGTCCGGGCGTCTCGATCGTGTTGTCATACGGGGCGGTGATCGTACTCATAATGTTCCAATGGAAGTCCGCGGATCGCTATCCGTGGGCTTCTTCGTGCCCGTGAACCTCTGCGGCGGTCGCCAGCCACGGATGCGGATTGCGAATTCGAGCCAGATACTTGGTGCGAGGCTGCACGTTGAGTTCCGCAAGCATCGCGTACGAACGCGGCCCGGCGTGCAGCGCCGCCACCCGGCTCGACTTGTCGTTCAGGTCCCCGAAGACAATGGCGTTCGCCGGGCAGGCCTGCTGGCAGGCGGTGACGACTTCGCCGTCGCGGACGGCACGCTGTTCGTTCTTGGCGCCGATCTTGACGTTTTGAATCCGCTGCACGCAGTACGTGCATTTCTCCATCACGCCGCGCTCGCGGACCGTGACCTCGGGATTCATCAGCATCCGCGACAGTTCGGTGTTCGCCGCTTCGTACTTGGCGTTGTAGTCGAAGAAGTTGAAGCGGCGGACTTTGTAGGGACAGTTGTTGGCGCAATAGCGGGTCCCGACGCAGCGGTTATACGCCATGTCGTTGAGCCCTTCCGGGCTGTGAACCGTCGCCGCCACCGGGCAGACCTGCTCGCAGGGAGCGTTTTCACAGTGATGACAGGCCACCGGCTGCGTCACGATCTCCGGCTGGTTCACATCTCCCTTGAAGTAGCGGTCGATGCGGATCCAGTGCATTTCGCGGCCGCGGGCGATCTGCTCTTTACCCACCACCGGAACGTTGTTTTCCGACTGGCACGCCACCATGCACGAGTTGCAGCCGATGCAGCGCGACAGATCGATCGACATTCCCCACGCCCGCCCATCGCTGCTCGGTTCCTTCCACAGCGACTCCAGCGGCGGATGATGCACCTTGTGCTGCGCGAAATCGGGGTGGGCTTCGTATTCGCCCAGCGACCCTTCTCGCACCAGTTCGCCGATGCGCCCGGCGATTTCCGTCATCCCCACAGTGTCGATGGCGTGGTGATCCTGAGTGGTGGAGAGGGGATACTGACGCCCCGTCCCCTTCAACGTCGCCTTCGTCAGGACGGTCTCGGCGCCCGTCCGAAGGCCATACACATTCACGCCGACCGCCGCGATCCCGTCGCTCAACAAGCCGCCGACATGGCCGGCGGCAGTCCGCCCGTAGCCCAGCGCGACGCCGATCGATCCGGGAGCCTGGCCGGGGAGGACGTAGACGGGGAGTTCGACCGTCTGCCCCGCAACATGGAGTGCCGCCAGCGACCCCGTCTTCAACCCCAGTTCATCGGCGGTCGCGGGAGCGATCAGAGCTGCGTTGTCCCAAGTCAATTTGCTGAGCGGCTGCGGCGTTTCCTGCAGCCAGCCGTTGTTGGCAAAGCGTCCGTCATAGGTGGATGGACTGGGGGTCAGCACCAGCTCCAAATCGGTGGGCGCGGGGGTTGCGGCAGGAAGGTTCAGGTCGGCCCTCAGCGTCGGCGACAACGTCGCGGCCGGCTTACCCCAGAAGCCGTCGTGGATCAGTTTGCGCCATTCCTTGTCGAAACGGTCGGCGGGCAGCAGTGTGGTCGCGGTTTGGCGGACCAGAGACTGGCTCGTCGCATCGACGTCCCCTAAAACCCAGGCGAGCAATTCGATGTCCGACTTGCCGCCGAACAGCGGAGCGATGAGCGGTTGTTGCAGCGTCAAGCGGCCGCTCTCGGAGATACCGTCTCCCCAGCATTCCAGGGGATGGGCTGCCGGAAGATGCCACTGGCAGGCCAGGGATGTCTCGTCGACGTAATTCGACAGACGAACGCTCCATTTCGCCTGCCGGATGGCCGCTGCCAACTCGATTCCGGCGGGTGCGGTATAGACCGGATTTCCCCCCAAAACCAGCAACAGTTCCACCTTTCCAGCCTGCAGCTCTTCCACCAGAGTGGAGAGTTCGGCAGCAATCGGGCTGGGATCCGGCACCGGAAGGAAGGAGAGCGTCGCTCCAATGTTCCCCAGCTTGCTGTTGAGGCGGTAGGCCCGAGCATGGACGGCGGGTGCTTGCGTCTCGCCGACGCTCACGACCGATTTGCCGCGATGAGCCAGCAGGTCGGCGGCGACGGTGGCGAGGAACTTCAGGCCGTAGCTGTCGTCGTGCGACTCTTCAATGGGGGCGCCTGCGAGCCCCTTGTCGACGAGCTCCTCGAGGGCGTCCAGGAAGCGCGGGATGTCGCTCGATTTCATCGGCAGTCGATGATCGGCAACACCCCCGACCAGCGAGAACTGGCTTTCCACCGCGTACAGCCGCTTCATCGGACCCGCTTCGGGGACGCGCCCGTCGGCCCATTCCCGCGCCAAACGCACTCCAGCGGGGTGATGTCCGAAGAAATCGTCGTCGAACGTGACAATGATATCGGCGGCGGTCAGGTCGAGATGCGGACGCAAAGCCCGGCCGAAGGCCAGTTCGGCCCCCGCGATGGCGTTTCGAACCGGAATCGCGTTGTGCTCAACCCATTTTGCCTGGGGAAACTCCGACGCAATCCGCGTTTGCAGCCGCGAGCGTGTCGGAGACGAGGACGTCTCCGTGAGCACACGGAGTCCCGCTCCACCTGACGCCTTGACCGCGGCAAGGACCGGCTCCAGTTCGGCCGCAAATTCGTCCCACGACCGCTCGACGGCTGGTTGCTCCGTCTGCTGCAAGATGGCCGTGCTGCGATCCGGATCGTACAAGTGGAGGATCATCGCCTGCGACAACGCATCCGTCGCTCCCAGGCTATCGGGATGCTCGCGATTCCCCTCGACCTTGATGGGACGGCCATCGTAGCTGGTCACGACGATCGGCCGCGCGTAGCCACCCAATTCCCAGGAGGTCGCAAACGTTTGCGGAACTCCTGGAACACGGTTGGCCGGCCGCACAGGGAGGGACGCCAGGGTGTCGCTCTGCCAGCGGCAGCCCGCGGCGCCGGTGAGCGCGAAGGAAGCCCCCATCAGTTGCAGCCACCGCCGGCGCGAAAACCCCTGCGGAAACTCCGACGCAGCGACCGGGAACTCACGATGCAGGAACTCCGTGAACTCGGGAGTCTGCTGGAGTTGATCGAGGCTCCGCCAGTAGGCTCGAGCGGCGGCGGATGTGGACGTTACCGATGACATGTGGAGCAATTCTCCGCCGGTTGGATTTTGAGCGCCTCACGCAACTTGGCGCCGAGCACTTCCGGCGATTCGGGGGCCACCCAATCCAGTTGGGTCACCAGTTCTTTCGGTCGCAGATGCGGTTCCGGGTGCCGATGGCACTCCAGACACCAGGCCATACTCAGCTCTTTCACCTGCTTGACTTCGTCCATCTGATCAATGCGCCCGTGACACGACACGCAACTGACGCCGCGGGCCACGTGGGCGCTGTGATTGAAGTAGGCATAGTCAGGAAGGTCATGAACCTTCTTCCAGCCGATGAAATTGCCGGTCGCGAGACTTTCCCGTACAGCCAGCAACTTCGGACTGTTCGCGTGCACGCTTGTGGTCGCGGTCACGCCGGACATATCGGCGCCGCTGTGACACTTCCCGCACGTGGCCGTGGTCGGCACAGCGGCAAAGGCGGCGCGATCGACCGTGTTGTGACAGAACCGGCAGTCCATTTTCAGCTTGCCCGCGTGTAGAGCGTGGCTGAAGGGGAGCGGCTGCTCGGGCTTGTAGCCGACGTCCAGCGTGGACGGCGCCGCACCGACGATCACCACCCCAGTGACGTAGACTGCCAAGGCAGTTGCGATCGCGGCGCTCCAAGGGAGCAGGCGGTCGATCCAACCGGGAAAGCAAAAGCGGTTCATCGTTCCCAACGTTTCCGCAATTTTTCACTTTAAGACATCGGCGCGCACCGAGTCCCTGCGGGGAACTCCCGAAGTCATTGACATCCGTGATCGAGCGCGGTGCGAAAATTGGCTTGAACGAAACCCGAGCGGCGTCGGTCGTTGCAAGCAGGCGAGCTTCTCTCCAGCGGCCGAGGAATCCTAGGTCCAAGTTCGGATGTCAGCAACGGAACCTGTAACCGTAGAGCTCGAATTCCCAGAGTCGATAGATCGACCCATCGACATCCAAGCATCCAAACGGCGGCAAACCCGGAAATCGCGCACTTCGCGTGCGAACCTGCCCATGTGATAAGCGAACCAGACGCTGCGCAAAGCCGATTCGGCCCCGGAATGTCAGCAACTCGTGAACGAAAGAGCGCCAATTGCGTTTCGAGAGGCCATTCCCAAATTCGAGAGTAAATGATGGACGATGGGGAGAGAACTTTCCCCTTTGAAGGACACAGGCGGAAACGCAATCGGGACGCATCAACGAAAGCAGCCCGCATGGGCTGCGGGCTGTGGCATTCCCCTCCACGACAGAGGGCGATCGGTGTCGGCGGATTCCGCCGGCGGTTTAGCTCTTGCGGGCACGAATGGTCACGAGAGATTCGGCCACCATCTTCCGGGCGTCTCGCATCTCTTCGATGACCTGGCAGTAGCGTTCAGGATAGGGAATACCGCGAAGCAGCATCAGAGTGCCGCCATCAGCGCTGCTGAGGCGGATGTCCCCCGTCTTGAAAAAGACAAGCCGGGAATCGGGATCGACGGTGACGCGATCAACCTGGTCGAGCGAGGCCTCTTCGAGCAGCCGCACTCCCAGCACTGGAAGACGCTTCACGGATCGGTTCGTCAACACATACTTGGAGCCGACCACCTTGAGTCCGAGATACCCCAGCAGTGCGATCGGCCATGTCACCGCAACGAAGAGGTACGAGAGCTTGAAGGGGCCCATCAGCGGGATCGATTCGTACAGGCCGTTGAGCGCCTGACCCAGCCAGGTCGAGGTGATCGACGGATACACCTCTTCCACCACGTTTTCATAGTTCGAACTCACCCCGGCAACCGCTTGTGGCTTGTGCGTGAGCATCGACGCTCGTCTCCCCGGAACTCGCTGGTAGGGACAGAGATACGGTGAACCAACTGAATGGACCGGGAGCGTAACACAGGGGCGCGGGAATTGCGAGGAATGTGCCGCCCTTCGGCAGAAGTCGTTACTCCCCGGTCAGTCCCGCCCTCTCATGGTCACGTTTCGGACCATTGAACCCCCCGGTCTGTTCGGCGACAGTCTCCGGTGGTGACAAGTCTGCTGTTGCCGGACGTCGTTTGGCATGGCTAAAATGGATCAGCGAGATTCAATGCGATGTCCGCGAGTTCGCGGAAAATCTCGTTCCCGCCCCACGGCCCCCCCCCGCCCCGTTGATTCAGAAGTTCCTCATGACAACCTCCCGCAGCCGCTTGGGTGTTTTCGTCATTTGCTGGCTTGGCTGGGTCTCAGCGCCGCTCGGAAGCATTCCGGCGGAGGAATCATCCCGTCCCCCCGTCTTTGAAGCCGACATCCGGCCGATCTTCCGCGAGTTCTGTTTCGACTGCCACGGTGCGTCGGAAAAACTGGAAGGGAAGCTCGACCTGCGGCTCGTGCGTTTTATGGAACGCGGCGGCGAATCAGGACCCGCTCTGACCAAGAGCCAACCCGCCCAGAGCCACCTCCTGGATCGCATCACCAGCGGGGAGATGCCGCCAGGGAACACGAAAGTCCCGGCCGAAAAAATTGCACTCCTCACCCGCTGGATCGCAGCCGGCGCCCCCACGGCCCGCCCGGAACCCGAAACGCTGGCGCCGGGGATTCCGATTTCCGAAGAGGAACGCAATTACTGGGCGTTTCGACCGCTGCACGTCCCCGAAGTTCCCGCCGGCGGCGATCCTTCGATCCGCACCCCCATTGATGCGCTGCTGCGGCAGGCGATGCCCGCCGGTCTGACCTTTTCGCCCGACGCCGATCGATTGACGCTGATTCGCCGAGTCTATTTCGATCTCATTGGTCTGCCGCCGACTGCGGAGGAACTCGCACACTGGACAGAGCACCCGAGTGAAGGCTGGTACTCGGAACTCGTCAACACGCTCCTCGATTCGCCCCACTATGGCGAACGCTGGGCGCGGCACTGGCTGGATGTGGCGGGTTACGCCGATTCGGAAGGGGCGACCCTCACCGATATCGAGCGCCCCTGGGGTTGGAAGTATCGCGACTACGTCGTCCGGTCCCTCAACGCCGACAAGCCGTTTGACCGCTTCATCCTCGAACAGCTCGCGGGGGACGAGCTCGCCGGCCCCAAGAACGGTGATTGGACGGCGGACCAAATCGAACTGCTGACCGCCACCGGTTTTCTGCGGACGGCTGCCGACGGCACCGGCAGCGGCGACAACAGCCCGGAGGCCCGGAACAAGGTCATGGCCGACACCTTGAAAATCGTCGGCAACGCGCTGCTCGGATTGAGTCTGAACTGCGCCCAATGCCACGACCATCGGTACGACCCGATTCCGCAGACCGACTACTTCGCGATTCGCGCCGTCTTTGAACCCGCGCTGAACTGGCAGCAGTGGCGCGTGCCGAACGAGCGGCTGGTGTCCCTGTACACGCAAGCCGACCATAAGGCCGCAGCCGAAATTGAAGCCCAGGCTCAGACCGTCGCGGCCGAGCGGGAAATGAAGCAGCAGGCGTACATGAAGGAGGCGCTGCAGAAAGAACTGCTGAAGTACGAAGAACCGCTGCGCGAACAATTGCGTTTGGCCTACGAGACGGTGGAAAAGGACCGCACTCCCGAACAGACCGCCCTGCTGGACAAGCATCCGAGCGTCAAGATTTCGCCGGGTGTCTTGTATCAATATCTCCCGGATGCGGCGGAAGATCTGAAGAAGATGGACGCGAAGATCGCCGAAATCCGCGCCAAGAAGCCGGTGCAGGAGTACGTCCGGGCGTTGATGGAACCCGGAGGCGAACCGCCGGTGACCCGCCTGTTCCATCGGGGTGATCACGCGCAGCCGCTGCACGAGATCGCCCCCGGAGCATTGAGCGTGCTGGCTGCGGGGGACGCACGGGCCGAGTTCGCCAAAGATGATCCAACGCTGGGAACAACCGGCCGGCGCATCGCCCTGGCTCAGTGGCTGACCGGGCCGAACAATCCCCTGACGGCGCGGGTGATCGTCAACCGCATCTGGATGCATCACTTCGGCCGCGGCCTGGTCCCGACCCCGGCCGATTTCGGCCGGCTGGGGGCCGAGCCGACCCATCCCGAACTACTCGATTGGCTGGCGGCGGAATTCGTCGCACAGGGCTGGAGCCTCAAGCAATTGCACCGGGTGATCTTGTCGTCGACGGCGTGGCGCCAGGCCTCGCGGCGCGACCCGGCCCAGAACGCCATCGATCCCGAAAACCGCTACTACTGGCGCAAGTCGTTGCAGCGCCTCGATGCCGAAATCCTGCGCGACCGCATGCTGGCCACGTCGGGAACTCTCGATCGCACGCTGTATGGCGAACCGGTTGCCATCAAAGAAGACGAGACCGGGCAGGTGATCGTCGACGGGCAGCAGACCCGCCGCAGCCTCTATATTCGCGTGCGTCGCAGCCAGCCGGTCGCGATGCTGCAGACCTTTGACGCCCCGGTGATGGAGATCAACTGCGAGTCTCGCCCCGTCTCCACCGTGGCCACGCAATCGCTGATGCTCTTGAACGGTGAGTTCACGCTGGAGCAGGCCGGTCGTCTGGCAGACCGCGTGATTGCCGCTGCGCCGTCGCTGACTCCCGAACGTCAGCAACTCGTGACGGAGCTCCCCGCTGGACCTCCCCCCGTATGGCACTATGGTTCCGGCCGCTACGACGGCGAGGCGCGTCGCGTACTCGACTTCACCCCACTCCCGCACTTCACCGGCGCGCAATGGCAGGGAGGTCCGCAAGTCCCCGATTCCACGTCGGGTTGGGCGCTCCTGCATGCTCAGGGGGGACATCCCGGTAATCCACGCTTTGCCGCCGTCCGACGCTGGCGCGCGCCCGCGGACGGCAGCGTCGACATCGTGGGGACGCTGCAGCATCCCAGCGAGAACGGCGACGGGGTCCGCGGACGCATCGTCTCTTCCGCTCTGGGAATGGTCGGCGAATGGACGATGCAGCATGCATCCGGAGACACACAGGTGACCGGCGTAAAGGTCCAAGCCGGGGACACCCTCGACTTCATCACCGATTGCCGCGAACACGAGACATCGGACTCGTTCGCGTGGACGGTGCAGATCACATTGCGGCATCCGGAGGGGACGGTTCAGAAATTCGACTCGGTCGCCGACTTCCGCGGTCCCCTGCCCGACGCCACACAACTTCCCGCGCAGATCGAGCACGCCTGGCAACTCGCCCTGTGCCGACCGCCAACCGACGCCGAGTTCCGTCTCGCCCTGGAGTTCGCCGGACGTCAACTGGCGGACCTGCATCGCGAACAGCGGGGCATCGCCGCCGGCAGCAGCGGGCCGCGGCAAGTTCTGGTCAATGTGTGTCAGATGCTGCTGAATTCCAACGAGTTCGTCTACGTCGACTAACCGGCGAGCCGGGGGACTGAAGCTGAACCCACATCACCGGGGGGACGGACGTCCCCCCGCTCGCCTGAGGAAGTACTGACTATGTTGCCTCAACTGCCAACACTTCCCTCCCGTCGCGATTTCCTGGCGGAAAGCGGGATGGGCTTAGGTTCGGTCGCTCTCGCCTGGATGCTGCAGCAAGAGTCGGCGCAAGCCAAGCCGCGGAACATCGCGGGACCCAAGCCGCACAATGATCTCCACTCGCGGCAGCCACACTTCACCCCCAAAGCGACGGCGATGATTTCGCTGTTTCAGCACGGCGGTCCGTCGCACATGGATCTCACCGATCCTAAGCCGGAACTGACAAAGTTCGACGGCACCGATTACCCGGGCGACATCCACTTCAGCTTCGTCAATCAGGCCAGCAAGAAGCTGCTGGGAACCCCGTTTTCGTTTCGCCCCTATGGCGCGTGCGGAACCGAGTTTTCCGAGCTGCTGCCTCATACGGCGGGCATT
>JANRLN010000274.1:0-10268 GCA_033762515.1 Planctomycetaceae bacterium | reverse complement strand
TTCGGCGACGGTGATCACCCCAATGCGATGATCGTCCGCCCCGAGTCCGCGAAGCCGCACATACCCGCTCACGACCCGAAAGAACTGGACGGCCTTGCTTCGGCCGTTTTTCTCAATCGACGCCGGATCCGAGAGAGCCAGACATTTGTCGATATCCCCGGCGCGACACGCGGCAAACAACTCGGAAGCACGGGCACGCAGCGCCGTTTCCGATTCCTTCGACAGCCCCGAGGACCGGCCCTTCGTCGGGATGTCGGCGCCGGCGGCAAGGCTTCCCATCGCCATCGCGACGAGCACCATCAGGGCGAGCCAATTCGAATCGCGCGCGATTGTCAACGGGTGAGACTTCATGAGGTCCTCCTTGGCCGCCGATGAAACCAACCGCGGCGATCGTAAGTCGAAACCCGAATCGAGCCAACCCCGAATTCGGGACTGCCCGCGTCGTCCGGCGGCACAACGCCTTGCGCAATAAGAGGCAATGCCGTTGCGGGGTCCGGTTGCACGCGCCGCCAGTTCACCGGCGCTGTTCCCCGAGCCTCGGAGGGGCTCATCCCGCCGTGTTCACCCCAGGACCTGCCGGTGCGCTGTTACGAGGAGCTGACGAATGCTGCTGACGCCGCTTGAGCACGATGAACGCTCCGTTGGTCTCGTCCGGCAACAGTTCCCAGCGCTCCGCATCGTGGTATTCGGGGACGTCGGTTGGGAGTTTGCAGCGGCTGTAGGGGTGGGTGGTGTCGATGACGATGAAGTCGGTGTCGTCGGGGACGCGTCGTTCATAGCCGCTCACTCGGCGGCGAAAGTCGCTGTAGTCGTAGGAACGCTCGTGATGGGTAAACCGCGGATGGACGAAGTCGGTCGATGCAACGCGGGCTGAAGTCGGGATGAGCGGCTCGATTTTCGCAAACGCTTCCCCCCGGGGACTGGGCCCGTAGAGCTTGGCCCAGTGCCAATTCGAGCCGGGATCCCAGAAAGGAAGTCCGCAGGGCCCGAGACTGAAGAAGAGTCCCGTCGCCAGACTGCAGCTCCAGAGCCAGTGCTGACCGATGAGGAGCCCGTCATCGGCGACATCCCCCCGCTTCCAGCGCTGGCAGCACCAACGCCACACCTGCGGCCACCGTCCCAATCCCGCGGCAGTGGCCCAGAAGACGATTGCCACCAGCGGGGCATGGAAATGGTGCCGCGGATCCCGGGCCAGTTCGTTCAGGCAAAGGATGCCGAACAGGGGAAGCCCGACCGCAAGACGTCCCGGCGAAAGGACGGCGATGAAGCCCACCGGGGCCAGCAACGCGAGCGCGTAGAGCGACGTCGACAGCGTCAGGAACTCGCCGGCCACGAATCCCGGACGAGTCACGACCGTCCGTACGATGGCTTCCGGACTCTCTCCCAGCCGACTGAAGTAGCTGGCGTAGTGGATCTCCTGACCGGGTCGAAATGCAGGCATCAGCACGCGCGTCGCCAGCCAGAGGTAGAAGACGCCGAGGAGACAAAGGCAGACGCCGGTAGTCGTCCAGCAGCGACTGCGCACCAAACCGAGCGACGCGACGCCACGCCAGGATGTGAATGCGATCCAAACACCCAGGGGGGAGATGATGATGGCGTAGTCTTCCTTGACGGTCAGACAGGCCAGCAGTCCCAGCAGAAAGCCCTTCCAGCGGCCCCGATCCCACTGATCCAACGTGAGCAGCAACAGCGGGATGCCAAACGCCTCCGGGCGAAACGTCTTGAGGTCGATCTCGATATCCAGAAACTGCAAGGGCGTGTAGAGCAGATAGGCCGCTGCCGCCGAGACCGCGGCGGAACGCGAACCGGTGTGTCGACAGGTCATCCAGGCGACGGGAAACGCCCCGCAGGCGAGGGCCACAGACTCGCAGAATTCCAACAGCAGATGCGATGGCCAAACCACGTACGCCGGCAACAGCGCCAGATGAACGAACTGGATGTGCTCTCCCAGGAACAGGCCCTGGTCAAGATAGCTGCGGAAGCCTTTGCCGTGCAGCAGATTCCACAAATGTTCCTCGTACATCGCCGAGTCGCCGTGCGGCAGCAGCAGATTGAACCACAGCCGCCAGTTCATGGTGACGAACACAGCGGCGTAGATGGCGACAAGAGCGGTGACTTGACGTGTGGTGGAAGGGAGCCAGGGGTTGAGGTTTGAGGCTTGAGAGTGGAGCGTCGGAACTTGTGCGTTGGTGACGCCCGTGACTTGGCGCGGGGCATGCAGCACCGAGAATGCGGTCCAGACTCCAGCAATGCACGCCGCCGTCCAGAATGGGACGCAGGCCGCCATGAACGCGGCGCCGGCGTCTCCCCCCAGCAGGGCTGCGGGCAGCCAGATCCAATCCCAGAGGCCGATCACCGCAGCGCCGATTCCCAGCCACGTCAGCCATCGAGAGATCAGGGGCTTTCGAGTCTCTGGGTGGCTGCGCGCGGCGAGCATCGCGCACCCCGCACCGCCGACCAGACAAAGCGCCCCGAACACCAGCATGGCGGCGGTGGTCCACGGGACGGGATACAGCGAGAAGTCTCCCTGCCGCTCGGTCGCTGCGACTCCAAAAAACCGCAGCACGGCGTGATAGGTCGCCGGAGCGACGAACGACGTGGCGAATTGTTCCTGTCCCAGCCAGGTCTGCACCGTGGATGTTGCCAGCAGGCCGCCGACGATGAGCGCGCCGGCAGCCGCACCCCAGCCGCGGGAACGTGTGACGGTGGTCGCCTTTCGCGATGCCATGTGGCCCCTTGACTTGCACGACGACCGCGTCGGTCCGGGTCGAGTTCCGCGATCGCACCAGACCCCTGAGTATGGCGCACAGCCGGCGCCGGCCGCCGGTTGCCGGTTGGATCCAGCCCCCGTCACTGATCGGGAACGGAATTCGATCAGCGGTTCAGGCCGACGGCAAGCCTAGGTCTTCGAGGGCTCCGCCGACGACGTCGAGGAGAGTTCGCGGAGGTTCTTGCCCAACTGCAGTCGGTGCTCGGCATCCCCCTCCTTGAGCACGACGAAGTCCTTGCCGATCTCGGCGACGGTCCCCCGAATGTCAGAAACCTGGACCGAATCTCCCACGCGCAGCACGGTTCGCTTGTCTTGAGCGCGATTGTACAACCAGGCTTGCCAGGCCCCATCGACGGCGACGGACCCGACCAGGAAGGTGAATTGGGCGTCGTCGTCCTGCACTTTGACGGGAATTTTCATGGTCAACGTGTTCGGGGGAATGCCGTCGTCGGTGACGTCCACAGTGACCGTGATCTCTCCGGCGGGCTGTGTTGCAGGCGGGGTCCATTCCAGGGTGCGCTTCGACGAGTCGATCGTCAGCCCGGCCGGCGGGGAATTGAGTTTGAAGACGAGCTTGTGTGCGGGCGTTTCCGGGTCTTCGACCTGCAAAGGGTACGACCACGGTCGACCGAGATAGGCGACCGGCTGGCCCTCTAATTTCGCCGTCGGCCGGCTGTTGGGCTCGCGAAACGTGACCGCCACCTCGGCAGTTGCGACACCATCCGGCGCGGAGGGATGCCGGACTTCCAGTTTCAGCGGAAAGGTTCCGATGGGTTGTTTCGGATCCGGAGTCCAGACCAGCTTGCCGATGCCGCGATCGAGTTTCAGGCCCGCCGGAGCCTCATTGACCAGCACGAATTCCGGCTTGCCGAGAGTGGGATCATAGTTCGACACCGGGATGGTGTAGTCGAGCGTGGAACCGCGCGCGAAGGCCGGGGGCGTGATCGGACCGACCTTCAGCTTGTATTCCTTGGGGGGCGGAGGCTTGATGAACACATTCGCGGCCAGAATCTCGCGGAATTCATCCATGCTCCGCGACGGGACGCCGGGCTTGGTGGGCGCCAACTCCACCACCGATTGGGCGGTGTGGCTGGCGGCGAAGGTGCGGTCCGCTCCGCGCTCGATCGTCCAGGCCGCGCCCTCGATCGCCGTCACCATCGCGTATTCCCTGCCGATGCGGATTCGAAAGGGGGGCTTCTTGGGAAATGCCTCGCTGGAAGCGACTTCGCAACGCGACGCCTTGTCGTCAATCTCGTTCACGAGCGTGGTTTCGGGAAACAAGGTCCGCCGCCAGGGGACATCAATCAGCGCCAGCCCCTCCACATTCAACACGATCTTGAGGATGGGATCTCCCTCAGACTCGTTGCTTTCGATCTTCAGGTTGCTGACGCGATGGACCAGATTGGCCCGGTAGAAGTAGTCGAGAAAGGTGCATAACTGGTTGAAGCGGCCCTCTGTTTCGACCGTCAGCGGTACGGCGATGTACGCCGTCTTGGCCGTGGCGCCGGTCCCTGACTTAACGACCTTCGCCCCCCCCGGCTTGACGGCAAACGCGTCGAAACCGGCGAGGTGACCCAGGTCGGTCAGCCACGCCTGATACAGGCGTTGGGCGTCGGTGGCGCTCGGTTTCTTGGATGCAGCGGCGTCGCGATCCGGCGGCAGACTCGCCCCCTTCCATTCCGTCAATCGCTTCCGCGCCAGGGCCAGTTCCGCGGCTTGCCCCTGCAGTCTCTCCACGTCGGCCGTGAGGGTCTTCAAACGCTCGCCGCGCTCAGCAAAGGGACCGAAGACGCGATCGCTGACGATCCCGCCGCCGAACCACAAGAGGATGGCGATTCCAAATCCGATGGCGAGCAGCTTCTCGCGGTTTTGCATGGTGCCGGGCGACTTCATGAGAACAAGGAATCGAAGAGATTCACGCGGGAGGTCCCACAGGGCCGAGACCTCAGGACTTCTTGCCGGTTTCGGCCGCCGCTTTCGCCGGCTCCGCCTTCTTCTTCGGGACGGTCAGGTCGAGCGTATAGCGATGCTGGTATTCGGGGTCGCGGCTGATCGTCATCTGCTTGGCCGCCACGCGATAACCCTGCTTGACCGCCAGATCATCGAACAGCGCCTCCACGTGGTCCCGGGTGCGGGCCGAGCCTTCCCCGCCGATCTTCGCCAGCACGTCGCCCGATCCGACCGCAAAGACGTACTCCGACAGGTAGGGACGCTCGGTGTCGCCGGGCATCATCCCTTCGAGGGACACCAGTTCCTGCAGTTGATTGATGTTTCGCAGATTCCAGTCGCCGATCGTCGCGGACGCATTCAGAACCGGCTGCCCCCCCTTGACCACCGTTTCCAGCTCCACTTTCTCGGAGTACAGTTTCGCGATCTGACGATCAAGACTCTGGAGACGCAGGACTCCCCCGCCGGCTCCGAGGAATGCCAGCAATAGTCCCGCGGCGGCGGCGACCGCGATTTGGCGCTTTCGCGGATCACGCTTCGCCGGCGGTTGACGCGGCTTGAGAAAGTTGAGTCCCGGCGTAATCGAAGGATGCCGGACTCCCAGCAGGAGGGCCGCGGCGATCGGCTGCCCTTGCAGCTTCTTCAACTGCGCGGCCTGGGGGTGATCGACAATCGGGTCGATGAGCTGAAACGCACATTCCAGACGTGTCTCGAGGGCCTGCGCCAATAGGGCGTCGCCGCCGACCAGCCACCCATGATCGACCCGCAGCCCCGGTCGCAGCCGCTGTCCCGCCACGAGCGTGCGGCTGACTTCCGCCAGAACTGTGGATGTGGGATCGACGCCCTCGGTGACCGGGATCCGGGCCGAGTGCGCGAACGTCAACTCGCGACCGCAGACAACTGACAGATCGACCCGCGAATTGCCCCAGGCCAGCACGAGCGTGGCATCCGCCTCATGCCCCGGCAGCGATGCCGCATGGCGTCGATCGGTCTGCTCGCCCCACTCGCCGAGGGCATGAGACGAAAACGACACCCCGACCAGTTCGCGATCTGCGGCGGTCACGATTTTCTGGAACGATTCGATGGTCGTCTTGGGAAAGGTGGCCGCCAGGACGTCGCGGCCTTCCCGTCCCTCAAACCGCGCCAGGGGAATGAAGTCCAGGCAAACCTGATCCAGGGGAACCGAGGATCGACTCGCCGCTTGAAACCGCACCATGTCCGGAAGCTCTTCGTCCGGAGCGTTCGGCAGTTCGAGGTGCCGGAGAACCACTTCTTCACGGGGGACGATCACCCACACCGACTTGGCGGTGAATCCCGCACTCGACCACTCTCCACGTAACCAGGCGCCGGCCCCTTCGGGATTCTGGGCGGGCGTTTTCCCCTCGGGCCACTCTCCCGTCCATACCGCCGCGATGCGTCCACCTTCGCCCTCTGACGTCTGGAGGGCGGATACGCGCTGCCGATCTGACGTTACGACTAATACTTCTGGCATAACCGGCGAATTCCGAACGAAGTCTCGTGGTCCAACTCTTTTATCTTCGGCCCCCAACCTGCCAACGGCAAGACGAAACAGCCCAACCACCCGGAATCGTGTGAACGGCGCTTCGCCATGACGATGCTGCGGAACATGACCCGTAAACCCCCCAAGTCGAAGTGAAGATCGCAGTTCCTGCGAGGATTCGTGGACGATTCCCAGAGAGCTTTGGGGGTGAAGACAGAAATCCGAATGTCGAAATTCGAAAGAAGCTCCAAAGTTCAAATGCCAAAACGTCGCCAAGGCAGCCCGATGTCGCAAGAATTCCCGGTGGGGCAAAGCTCGGTGCTCGGGCAGACTCCAAAGGTGTCGCGAAAAAAGTTCTTCAGCAAGTGCCTTTCGAGATTCTGGATTCGGAGTTCTTTCGGATTTCGAGCTTCGGATCTCGGAGTTTCTCCCAGCACACACTCCGAGCGATTCCGCCCGAATTCCGTTACCTTATTCCCCACACACACTTCCCATCGCGCTGTTTCAGGGAGTCTGCTCATGCTCCGTGTCTGGCTGCTGTTCGCCGTGCTCGGCGTCACGAATTCCCTCGCCGCCGCCGAGCGACCCAACGTGGTGATGATCGCCGTTGACGACCTCAACGACTGGGTCGGCTGCCTGCAGGGACATCCGCAGGTGCAGACGCCCCACATCGACGCTTTGGCAGCGCGCGGGACCTTGTTCACCAATGCCCATTGTCAATCGCCGCTGTGCAATCCTTCGCGGACCAGCCTGATCACCGGACTGCGGCCGTCGACGACGGGGATCTATACGCTGCAACCGGGCCTGCGCCAGGTAGACCGCACACGCGAATCGGTGACGCTCTTTCAGCACTTTGCAAACCACGGCTATGTGACCAGCATCTTCGGCAAGGTGTTTCACGATGGAGCCATCCCCCCCAAGGACCGAGCGGCTGAGGTCACGACCTGGGGACCGGCGCCGGGCATGCCCAAGCCTCCCAAGAGACTCGCGAACGGCCCCTGGGAACATCCCGCCATGGACTGGGGGGCCTTCCCGGCCGACGACCGTGACAACGCGGATTGGAAGATCGCCGACGCCGCCATCGCCCATCTGCAGACGATGACCGCCGAGCAGCCGTTCTTCCTGTCGGTCGGCTTCCGTCTGCCGCATGTTCCCTGCTTCGCCTCTCAACGGTGGTTCGATCTCTATCCCACCGACACCCTGCAGATGCCCCCCGTGAAGGACGACGATCGCGACGACGTCCCCGAGTTTGCCTGGTATCTCCATTGGAAACTCCCCGAGCCGCGATTGTCGGCACTGCGGGCCGCCCGCGACTGGGAACCGCTGGTTCGGGCGTACCTCGCGACCACGAGTTTCATGGACAGCCAGGTCGGTCGAGTCACCGAGGCCCTCGCGAAATCCCCGCACGCGGACAACACCCTCCTCGTCCTCTGGTCCGATCACGGCTGGCATCTGGGCGAGAAAGGCATCAGCGGCAAGAACACCCTGTGGGAACGCTCCACCCGCGTGCCGCTGATCTTCGCCGGTCCGGGCGTCACCGCGGCCGCAACCTGCACGCAACCTGCGGAGCTGCTGGACGTCTACCCCACGCTGACCGAACTGTGCGGCCTCCCCGCTCGCGACGATCTCGAAGGGCATTCGCTGGTCCCGCAACTTCGCGACGCCGCGACGAAGCGCCCCTGGCCGGCGATCACCACGCACAACCAGCACAATCACACCGTGCGGTCGGAACGCTGGCGCTACATTCAACACGCCGACGGCTCGACCGAGCTCTACGATCTGCAGAACGACCCGAATGAATGGACCAATCTGGCCCCCGATTCCCGCTATCGCGACGTCATCGGCGAACACGCCCGCTGGCTGCCGAAGACCAACGCCCCCGCCGCACCGGGGAGCGCTCATCGATTGCTGGTGCAGGAGAATGGTCAATGGATGTGGGAGGGAAAGCCGATCGTGCCTTCGGAACTCCATCGGTAGAAACGACGAAACCACTACCTGGAATTTCTCACCAACAGCGACGCAGTGCCGGGGACTCCCTCAAGTGAACATGATGCCAGACCAACTCGATGTCATGATCCGTTCTCGGCGATTCTGCGGAAAATTCGGCCGTCATCCAGAGCGTAAGCCAAGTATTTGGAGCTAAAAACTCAAATTCACGAAGGTCGTGTTTTGTTGTGACCGATCCGCTGCCGATCAAAAGAATGCTCAAGAGTCTGAAGGGACGTCGCGCTAAAATGCCGCACCCATCGAACAGATACCGCCGTAAGGGAAGTATCGTAAACGCGAGCTGTAGAATTAGCTTGCTTGAATCGTCCGGTTCGCAGCGGGCTTCATTCGAGATATTGAAGCAAATCCAAAGGAGAATGCAGCTCTCGCTGGAACATGCGCGTCGTCACGATCACACGAGGACGGCGGAGCAATCCTAAGAAGCTATCACGTGACCTTGCTGGTCATGCAACGAATCGGCTTTCGTGCTATCTTATCCGGAAGCACGAAAAGCCATCCACAAATGATGAGAAGAGCACAGATAGATAAGCCAGAATACACAATTCTTGGCCACATCCCGTCATAGGGCTTCAAGCCCTCAAAGAGCAGGTTTCCGAAGAGTGTCGCCAGTGCTGGCAGCATACACGCCGTCGCCACAGCGTAAATCAATTGGGTCACAGCACCAGCCGACTTCCATTCCTGTGACTTCTGAAGAACTGAGAAGTGAAGATCGAGACGGGCACAAAAGTCGGCTCGCGTTTCCTTCAATGGATTGAACTCAAAGTCAATCTGTCCCCGCATCGCATCGATGCTGCGACCAGTGGTGCCGCTGGATCGGGTCAGCCTAACCACCGTCAATGGAACGCCATCGAACTCACCCAAGGCCTCTGTGAAGCTCGGGGTCATGCTCGGACTATCGACGAGCACAAAACGGCTAAAGAATACTGGAGATACCCACCCATAGCGGGCGAGAGCGAGGCCGTACTTACCCCGCACCTCGAAAAACACCGCCAACTCCGCGGCAATCTCCGTCTGTGATGAATTCGCACCACACCGCGTGTCTGTCAATTCAACGCCTGGTGCGGTTCCAACCCATTCGCGGTAGACTTCATCACAAAATACGAGTGCCTGCCTTTGCCTGCCAGTCATTCCGTCATTACCTAGCTTGGCAAACGCTCACTGCGGCATCAGGGGGCGTTTGCCTGGAATCTGGCACCATAGCCTGCCTCACCGCGGAGATTATCGAGCGCAGCCCTCTCAGATCAGCTCCAGAGGAAGCCAAGAGACTGATACGGCAAGATGCACTGACCACTGAACCACGGTTTGATCGACAACTCGTTACTTTCCGGTCTCTCATCGTCAGTATCCTGCTGTATTGGCGTGCCAGCAAACGCCGTACCCATAAATTTCGGCAAAGGCTGCGTCGAACCCGACGCAACAACCATGCCGAATCGTAACGCGGTCGCGGATCATAGGAGATTAGAAACGATCAGGCAAGCCTTTGGATCAGAAAAATTTAAGAATTTCGCTGCTGCTCGACTCGAACACTTGGTCGAGGGGGACGAAACTCGGCCATTTTCGGCGTTGGGCATGTCGTCATGTGTGCGTCGCACCTTCGCTCTTCTCGACAGGTTCAAACGCCCATTCGACACGCAGTCGAGTCGACTTTGCCCATAGATGGAACATCAGATTCAGACGAGCGCGGAGCCTTTCCTGCCCCGCCGACGAATCCCATGCGGCCACAACCCTACCGAGCAACGCAAGCTCAGCGGGACGGCAGTCTTGATCCTGGTTATTTAGTGATGGAAATGACAAAAGCTCGGAAGGCAGCCCAGTCAGTCCGAGATCGTGGCCACAGAGATACTGAATCCAAGAGTCGTACCGCGCCTCGACTGCCGAGATGCCGTGATTAGCGATACCGAGCTTTTGGTCTAGGCCATGGAATTGCAAGGCTATCGCATCTTCCAGTCGTGGCGTAATTGTTGCGGTGCATGATCGCAAGTCAAGCGGGCGGCGTGGGCGGCTCGCGGGTCCCTGGGCAGCATGGAGGACGACTTGTGATTT
>JANRLN010000273.1:0-2562 GCA_033762515.1 Planctomycetaceae bacterium | reverse complement strand
CCCCGGCCGGGGGAGGCCCCCGTGGGCGACCACGAAGTCGGACGGTTCACCGCCAGCGACGCAGAGATCATTCGCCACAAGGTTCGCAAACTCATCGGGCTCTATCAGTCCGTTGAGGAAGGGCGGACCGTTTTCGCGGTTCGGCGGATGGTCGGACCGGGTCGCGGTGATGAATCACGCGCCGGAGTGATGGCGAGATCTCCACAGCAGGAAGATCGCACGAAAGGAAAGAACACGGATTTGCGGTTCGAAAGCACGCAAAACACAACGGAAAACACCTCGCGACGCACTCCTTGGAGGCTTCGGGGGCCTCCGATGCCATGGAGCATCCGCATGATGACCCCAAGGTTGTATGCTATCACCGATCCGAGATGTCTTTTTCTAACATCTTCCAGCCCTCGCAGGTGCGATCTTCGGCCACCGCCGGTTTCACAGATATGAGCGAAGCTCCGCTCGACCAAGGCGCTTCTTTTTCGGCTCAATTCGCGCCCGTGATTGCCCTTCATCCGCCGGCGGTTGGCATGGAACGCCCGACGTTGCTCGGCTGGTTTCTTGTCCCATCGGCGAGTCTTCTGCCGACGCTCCGGGATGTAGGTCCGAACCCCCATTTCCGCACACGCCGCCAACGCTTCCACGCTATGGTAACCCCGGTCGGCCGCCACCTCTTCGACCGCCTTGGGGGCGCCGGCCAAATCCAGGTTGACCGAGGCTGTAAGTACGGCGTTTGGTAATGTTTTGGCGTCCGAGGCCGTCCCCAAATGAACATCGGCTGCGACGATCAGGGAACTGTTCAGGTCGACGGCGTGTTCGGCCTTGTAGGCCATGTGTGTTGTGCCGTCTTTCATCTTGGCAATGCGGGCGTCGGGGTCGGTGCTGCTTCGCCAGTCGGAATTGCTGACCGTCTTATCGGTTCTTTGTCGGTCGAAACGAGCCAAATCGCCCGGAGTCGGGTTCTCAATGCCGGCCTCGCGCGCCAGTCGCGTCAGGTATTCATTCCAGCTTTCGCCGTTGTCCTTTCGGACGATGCTTTTCATGGCGGCGTTGGCTTCCAGAGTGGTCGTATCGACGCCAATGGTCTTGCCGGGAACCAGATTTCTGGCGACGCTGAGCTTGAGAACAAAGAGGAACATTTCCTGGAAAACGCTATCTGGCAAGCGTTTACGGATGAGTGTCAGGGTCGAGTGGTCGGGGGCCGGTTGGGTCGGGGCCAAACCAAGAAACTCCCGAACCGATTGGCTGTCGGCACAGCGCCAGGCGATGCCGCGTTGGCTGTCGAGGCCCTCGAAGTAACCAACTAACAACATCCGAAAGTATATTCCCGGCGGCACACCGGGCCGGCCATCGTTCGCATAATGTTCGGCGCAGAGTTTTTCGACGAAATCGTCGAATTTCGCCTCGGCTAACAGAGCATTCAACCGCGAATAGAAAGGATGTCCAGGCGACCGCGGCAACTCCGCCGTCGGCGTCCACAGTTCCCCCTGCACCGGCTCGCGTTTTCCCAACGCCATCGCGGGTCTCCAAGGTCGTCAACCATTCAACCCCGCCCGTCCCAAAAAGTCGCGCCTCCCCCCCCCGGAGAGTTTCTCAACGGGCTGTTATGGCTGGACGCAATCAGATGAAGCTGATCTTCAGCAGGAAGTGGCGATGCATGTCACCCAACGCATCGACCAGTACAACCCGGCCCGGGCGGCCCGGGCGACGTTCGTCGACCGGGTCTCGCACAACAAGGTGCTCAACATCATCGAGGGCCGCAGAGCGATCAAGCGCGGCGGGGGCCGCCCTCCGGAGCCGCTGGACGACGAGCACGCCGTTGCTCTGGAGTTCGGGAGCACCTCTGCTGATCTCGATCGGCAATTGGACATCGGCGAGGCCATCGCCCGGCTGCCGGAGGACCTGCGGATCGTCGCCCTGCAACTCGGTCTTGAGGGACCCGCCGAGGCGGCGCGCTCGCTCGGGCTCACCCCAGGACAGATGCGTTCGCGCATGGCGGCCATTGCAGCACACCTGCGGGATGCCGGTCTGGGAGAGAAATTCTGACGGGCGACAACCAACTGGATGGCGCTTCCGGTAAGTGCATTGTGAAGGCAAGAGATGCGGAGGATTCCGTGGCGCAAGTTCACTACATGTTCACTCCTGAGGTGCCGCTGGAGGAGGTCGATGCGACTCTTCGTCTGGCATTGCTGGCGGCACAGAGCCTTCACGGCTGCGACCGGGTCGGGCTGGAGGCGCAGTACCGCTGGGAGCGAGCAGATCGAACCTGCGTGATCGATGGCGGCACCGCCGTCGGCCGTGATCTCAACTGCCTGTTCGCGGGATTCATTCGGCGCGAGTTCGGGGCGAAGGCCTTTCAGGTCGACCGCGTCGAGTCCGCAACCACCAAAATCTCGGAGGCCGGGACATGAGTTTTCTTTCGCGCGTCCAGCGGGGACGCACGCCCAAACCGCCGCGACTGGTGCTCTACGGCACCGAGGGGATCGGCAAGAGCACGTTCGCATCCCAGGCGCCTTCGCCGATCTTCATCCAGATCGAGGACGGTCTGGCCGAGCTCGACTGCGCCAAGTT
>JANRLN010000272.1:0-1547 GCA_033762515.1 Planctomycetaceae bacterium | reverse complement strand
TACGTCTACGATCTCCTGGAAAAACCGGATGCGTTGTACCACGCGACATTCCACTGGCATCACGACTATCACCAACCCATCCGCGAAGCGATGTACGGCTGGATGGCTCAACACTTGAAGGGGGAGGGGAATGGGGCGCCGATCGCGGAACCGCCCCATCAGACCGAACCAGTCGAGGAATTGCGACTATTTCCCGATGGGTCGCGTCCAGATGACTGGCTGACGCTGCCGCAGTTTGCGGGTCGAGAGGGGCGCAAACTGCTGGAGAATCGTCGCCAGCGGAACGGCGCGAATGGCAAGGTCGACGTCGCAGCCCTGCGGAAAACGTTGATTGACAAAGTCCTCGGCGGCTTTCCCGCTCCCAGTTCGCTGAACGCCCAGTGGGTTTCCATAGGGACGGGCAGCGAGAGGCGGTTGACGTTCGAACCGGAACTGGGGATCACACTGTCGCTGCGACAGCCGCAGGAGGACGGTTTCAGCAAGCCGCTGACTTCGGAGATCGTGCTGCTGCTCGAATATGAGGGGGCGGCGGTCGCCGGAAAGTCTCCGTTGGTGGCGGCGCTGCAAGCCAAGGGGCTGAGCGTCGTCACACTGGACCTGCGTGCGACGGGGGAACTCAGTCAACCCGGAGACCGCATCGGCCGGGCGCCTGATCACAACACGGCCGAGTGGTCGCTCTGGATTGGTCGCCCCCTTCTGGGGCAATGGACCTACGATGTGTTGCGCTCCATCGAAGCGATCCAGGCATCGTTCCCCGATGCGGGAAAGCGGCGGTTCCACGTGATTGGACAGGGTCCGATGGGCCTGGTTGCACTCTGCGCCGGCGCGGCGAGTGATCAGTTTCACTCCGTGGCCGCGATCAACACGCTGGCCAGCTATGTGACTGACGTCCCTTACGAAGGACAACCGCTGGGCATCATGGCCCCGGGAATCCTCCGCGACATGGGCGATGTGGCCGACCTCGCAGGGCTCTCGCAGTCGCGCAAGGTGATCGTCGTCGGCGGTGTGAACAGTGTGGGCCAATCCATCCAGGCCGCAGCGCTGGAAGCGCAATTCGCAAGAACCGCCGCCGCCGCCCAGTCCGTCGATAAGCCTTTCGGTTTCGTGCTCCTGGAATTGGCGGACTCGGCGAAAATCGCTGAATTGCTCGCAGAATGAAACGAAACGTCGATCGACCGGAGTGGAATTCGACCGCTTGAAGCGGCGCTGACGCTCCATCGGAAGCACTCCGTTCGCCTGCATCAAAGCCACTCCCCGCGCGGGAATTGTCGTCTCTACGTTCGACGCAGATTTTGCGAGACAAGCCGCTCGCCTCGAACGAGCATGCGAGCTCGTGACGCTGGCCTCTGCACTCATCGCGACCCCGCCGGGTTGGTGGGGAGTCGCGTGGAACCTGGGGCGTGGAATCTGGGGCGTGGAAATGCCAACAGCCCCTGGGAGACGTGAGTCTTCCAGGGGCTGTTGGGGTATGCAAAGGGTTGGTGAGGTTTGAGGATTCAGATTTGCGACGGTCGTTATGCGGGTTTTCTAACTGTGTGAGAATCGCG
>JANRLN010000271.1:0-42787 GCA_033762515.1 Planctomycetaceae bacterium | reverse complement strand
CAGGTCAATCCGTTCGGCATGTGCTTCGACCCGCTGGGAAACCAGTACACGTCCGACTGTCACACCAAACCGGCCTACCTCGTGCTGCGGGGCGCCTATTACCCGAGTTTTGGGAAGCCTCATGATGGTCTGGGCTTCGGGCCTGAGTTGCTGCAGCATCTGCATGGTTCGACGGGGATTGCGGGCATTGTCTACTACGCCGCGGAACATTTTCCGCCCGAGTTTCGCGACAATCTCATTATCGGCAACCCGGTGACCGGCCGGATCAACCGCGACACCCTGGAAGCGCACGGTTCGACCTACAAAGCCATCGAACAGCCCGACTTCCTCACGTGCGACGACCCCTGGTTCCGTCCGGTGGATCTGCAACTGGCCCCCGATGGCTCGTTGTACGTCGCCGACTTCTACAACCGCATCATTGGTCACTACGAAGTCCCCTTGACCCATCCCGGTCGCGATCGCGAACGGGGGCGGATCTGGCGGATCAGCTACGTCGGCGACGACGGCCAACAGCGTGCACCGCGGATTCCGGACCTTACCAGCGCGTCGGTCGCCGAGCTGGTCGATGCGTTGGGACATCCACATTTGCCGGTGCGCGTGCAGGCGACGCATCAGTTGGTGCATCGGATCGGTTCCGAAGGGGCGCCGGCGGTCTTGGCAGTATTGAGCGGCGATCGTCCGGAACAGCGGGTGCATGCCCTGTGGGTGTTGGAGCGCTGGGGAGCCTTGAGTGACGACGAACTGACTTTATTGGCCATCGATTCCGATCGCACGGTGCGCGTGCATCTCGCCAAGGCGCTCGCCGAGCGCAGCGCGTGGAGTGATGTTGCGCGGTTGGTGGTGACGGACCGATTGCTCGTCGACAACGATGCGTTTGTCCGACGCGCAGCCGCAGATGCGCTCGGCCGTCATCCCGTTGAAGGCGCCGAGCGGCGCCTGGTTCACACCTGGATTCAGACTCCCGCCGAGGACGCCTTGTTGACCCACACGCTCAAAATGGCGGTTCGCGATACGCTTGTGGCTCGCAACAGTTTCGATGCGATCGATCCTGCGACGTGGACGTCCCCCGAGCGTGAGCGACTCCTGGAGGCCCTCCTCGGTGCGCCGCAACCCGCCGCAGCGGCGTTGGCCATGCGATCTTTCCGGACGGAGGCGTGGCCGGCAGGGCAGGTTGAAGGATTGGTCCAGCATGTCGCCCGCCATTTGCCCCCGGAAGAACTGGGCCAACTGAAATTGATCGCCGAGCGATACGACTCACAGCCGCACAGCCTCGAACTTGTGGTCTTGCGCGCCGGACAGCGCGGGTTGCAGCAGAGGGGAGCGCCGCTGCCGGAGTTCTGGGCGACTTGGGCTCAGGGCACTGCGGGGGAATTGTTGTCGTCGAACGACGAAGGGGCGGTACGCAGCGGCATCGAACTCATCCGGGATCTGCAACTGAAGGAGGCGGGGCAGGGATTGCCGGAACGACTCCAGGCCGGCGGTCCGCAAGCCGGATTATCCGGTCTCGTGATGGACACGCTCGCCGCGATCGATCATCCCGAGCTGGTTCCGAGCGTCGCAGCCCTCCTGGCTCGCGACGATGTGCCAGTGGATCTGCGTCAACACGCTGCTCAAGTTCTCGGGGGCCTCAATCGCGACGACGCCCGATCGGCGCTACTGGATCGGCTGAAGACCGCGCCGGGGAATGTCGCCTTGGCGATCGGTCGCGGACTGGCGGCCGCCCCCGCCGGAGGCGAGGAACTGCTCAAGGCCATGGAAGCCGGAAAGGCTTCGCCGCGACTGCTGCAGGATGCCACGATCGATCAACGGCTGAAGAGCGCCGGGCTCACCGATTTCGACTCCCGCCGCGGGAAACTTTTGGAAGGTCTTCCGCCGGAGAACGAAGAGTTGAAGCAGTTGATGGCGACGCGCAAGGCGGCATTTGAAATCACCACGGCAGATGTCGAAGCAGGACGCATGGCGTTTCGAAAATTGTGCGCCGGCTGCCATCAGATCGGCGGTCAGGGGGGCAAAGTGGGGCCGGGACTCGACGGCGTGGGACTGCGGGGGCTGGATCGCCTGCTGGAGGACACGCTCGACCCCAGTCGCAACGTCGACGCGGCGTTTCGGTCGTCCACCGTTGTGCTCAACAGCGGCAAAGTGCTCAACGGGCTGGTTGCTCGCGAAGAGGGGGCCGTGCTGATCCTGATCGATGATCAAGGAAAGGAAGTTCCGGTTCCGCTGGAAGACATCGAAGAGCGCCAGCAGACCAGGCTCTCTCCGATGCCAGCCAATGTCGCGGACAAACTCACCGCGGCGGAGTACAACAATTTGCTGCGGTTTCTGCTGGAACAGCGCGTCGCGCCGGTTAAAGTCGAGTGAGCCTCGGAAACGCAGGGTCCGCGATCCTTGCGCTTCGATTGTCACTTGGCGCTGACGGGCAATGCGGGCGTCGCGAAGAAGCATTCGCGGATCGCGTCTCCGAGCTGATTGAGCTGCATCTGCAGCTTGTCGACGTAGGCATGCAGGCCGTCGGCGAGAACGTCGTCGATGCTCGTATAGTCCAGTCCCGAACGCAGCCGTCCGAGGAGTTGTTCCGCGCGATTCGCGAACGTTCCAGGGACGGAACCGGTCATGATCCGCAGCGACTCCTCGGCGAAGCGCAGACAATAGCGGATCGAGCGCGGAAACTCCCGATCCAGCAGCAGGAAGTCCATGACGCAGGTGGGATGAATCCGCCCGTGAACCTTGCGATACATCTCCAGGGCGCTGACCGACTGCAGGATCGCCGTCCATTGCACGACGGTGGGTTGCACGTCTCCCGGTGCGGGCGTGTGCTTCCAGCCGTAGGTTTTCACATCAAGAATTCGCGAGGTCTTATCGGCCCGTTCGATGAGTCGCCCGAGGCGGACGAACTGCCAGCCTTCGCCATGCGAGAGCGTGCCGTCGGTCACTCCCACGAAGAGTTGGCTGGCCAGTTTGATCTGGTTGTAGAACTCGTACGTCAGTTCCGACGGCGACAATTCGCGAGCGGCTCGATTGACCAGCAAGTACAGCTTGTTGATCTCCTCCCACATGGGAGTCGAAATGCTTTCGCGCACCGTGCGGGCGTTCTCGCGGGCGGCGCGCGTGCAGGAGATGAGGGAATTGGGATACTCGGGATCGAGCGTCAGAAAACGCAGCACGCTTTCCCGCGTGGTTTGGCCGTAGCGCTCCGCGAACAGCGGCCAATCCCCCGTCGCATGAATCAAGGGGGCCCATGGGTCGTCCTGCAGATCCCCCGGTTCCAGAGCGACCGCCTGATTGACGTCGACGAATCGCGCAATGTTTTCGGCCCGCTCGATATAGCGGCTCATCCAGTAGAGGTTGTCGGCAACACGGCTGAGCATTTCGAGAATTCACACCCATCGACACAACATGAGGAAGCCGAAGGGGCACAGACCCTCGGCGCGTTCGGCCATGCAGAAGCGCTACATCGCACCGACGAGTTGCGTCTGGCTCTGATTCTGCGCTGAACCATTGGCACCCGGGGCGTGCAGTCCATTGCGACGGAGCACCCAGGTGTCCTTGCTGCCTCCCCCCTGGGACGAATTCACCACGGTGGATCCCTTTTTGAGGGCCACGCGGGTCAGTCCGCCGGGCAAAACGTAGATCTCCTCGCCGCAGAGGACGAAGGGGCGCAGGTCGACGTGGCGAGCCTCGATGCCGTCGCCGACGAGGGTGGGCACCGTCGAAAGATGCAGGAGCGGCTGAGCGACGTAGTTCCGCGGATTGGCGAGAATCTTCTGGCGGACATCGTCCAGTTCCGCCTTGGAAGCCCGCGGACCGATGACGATCCCGTACCCCCCGGATTCATTGGTCGGCTTCATCACCATTTCCGCCAGATGCTCGAGGACGTACTTGCGGTGTTCCCGGTCCCCGCACAGGTACGTCGGAACATTGGGCAGAATGGCCTCTTCATTGAGGTAATACTTGATGATGGCGGGTACGTAGGCGTAAACCGCCTTGTCATCGGCGACTCCGTTTCCCGGGGCGTTGGCCAGACCGATGTTTCCTTTCTTGTAGACCTCCATCAAACCGGGGACCCCCAGCACCGAGTCGGCTCGGAAGCAAGCCGGGTCGAGGAAGTCATCGTCAATGCGGCGGTAGATCACGTCGACGCGCTTCAACCCCCGCGTGGTGCGGGTGTACACGCGATCCCCAACGACGGCCAGGTCGCTTCCCTGAACGAGTTCCACCCCCATCTGTTGCGCCAGATACGAATGCTCGAAATAAGCCGAGTTGTAGATCCCCGGCGTCAGCACAACGATGTTCGGGTCGTCGATCCCCTTCGGAGCCGAATGCATCAAAGTCGCCAGGAGTTTTTCCGGATAGTTCTCGACGGGAGCAATCGGCAAGCCCTCGAAGACCTGCGGAAAAATCCGTTTCATCACTTCGCGGTTTTCGAGGACGTAGAACTGGCCATCCTTGTCGCGGACCAGGTCGGTCCCGGTGACGTGGCACCAGATTCCCTGAGGGGGGCGAAATCCCCGGCACTGCGGTCGCAGCGTCGCCGCGGTCTCCAGCAACTCCCGCGGAAAAACGCCGTCGTTGACGACCTTTTGGTCATTGTACAGGTCGTCGATGAAGAGATTGAGGGCGTGGATTCGCTGCTTGAGGCCCAGCTCAATCTGGTCCCAGTCGTGTTGTTCGACGATCCGAGGGATAATGTCGAAGGGGAAGATCTTTTCCGTTCCCCCCTCGTGGCCGTAGACGTTGAAGGTGATTCCCAAGTTCAACATCGTGGCGTCAGCCATCCGCTGCCGACGCTGCAATTCTTCGGGGGGGAGACCGTTGATGCGTTTGACCAGAGCGGCGGCGCCGGGCCGCGGCGCGCCGGTGGACTGAATGGCTTCGTCGAACAGATTGCCGCAGTCGTAACCCTCGAACATGAGAATGTTCCATCAGCGAGGCGAAGGGGTGGAACGGGGGGACAAACGAGGGCATACAGCAACCGGAGTACCGCGGAACGACACGGGCTGGCGGGAATCGCGTGGCCAGCGAACTGTTCTGCGTAACTCTATGGCAGGTAAGTGGTAGCCACTGTTGCTCGCCTCGTGGAAATCCTCGAAGACCTGGGTTGGGAAAGCCGTGTTCCAGGAATCCATGATCGGCTGGTAAACTGGGCTGCTCAAGAAATGGGCGTGCAGTGAGTTAATTCAGCAGTGTGGCCCCGGCACCTCGTACGGCGTTCAATCCGTCGACTCCGGCTGGATGGGATGAACGGTTTCGGTCGACGGCCTGAGCGGCAATATCGCTCCAAGGTCGCCCTAAGTCCCCTCGGGATGCACAACTTCCGGGAACGGGGCTTGGCGGCGTACCCCAGATCGGCGACAATCAAGAGGCTGCAGTGCATCAGATTTCCCCGAAGCCGCGACGCGATGACTTCGCCATTTTCTGCCGTTACGCTCCCGACCCGTTACGCTCCCGACGATGTCCCTGAATGCCGGGCTGGAAGGCAGCCAAGATCATCGACGCGTGGTCGTCTCGATGCTCAACGTGTGGCTGAACGAGCCTGGAGAATACGACGCCGAGGTTTGGCCGGTGCTTGCCGCCGAATTGACGGAAGACCGTGTGGAGTTGCATGGTGACGATTCCTCTGGTGCTTGATTCCTCAGCGTTGGGGAAATTGTGCCATCCGAAACAGCCCAAGAACCGATCATTCGTGGAGGCTGTCACGGAGTTGTCGGGGTCGGCCACGCCGTATGCGGACAACTGCGCCCCCGCGATCGCCGAATACGAGCTTCGTCGAAAATTCCTGCGTCTCGTGGGTCGAAACCAGGCGTCGCTGGTCAGCGTTGAACGTCTTGACGATTTGTGTTCAGAACTTTGGCTGCTGGCACGGTCGAGACACGTGCTGAGACTCGCCGCCGGGTATTGGTCGGAATTGCGCCGGCGGGGGCTTCCCACCGACGCCAGCGCATCCCCGGATGCCGATGTCATTTTGGCGGCGCAGGCGGCGACCATCGGCGGCTGGGTGGTAACCAGCACTTTCCGGCATCTGATCCGACTCATCCCCGTGATCCGTTCGGAAGACATCGGTCGACCGCACGCGCGTCGTGTTCCGGCACGCTCCGACAACGTTCCCCCGGCAGAGTTCGAGCAAACCGTTCGGAATACCATCGGTCCGGTTTGGATTCACCCGAACCAGTTACCATTCAGCGGACTCCAATAAAAGTTCGCTTTCCCCACTTCTCAGCGATTGATCTCCGACAATGCCCGACCCGTCCCGCCCCGGTCTCTTCGAAGAACTCCTGACTCAGCGCATCCTCGTGATTGACGGTGCGATGGGATCGATGATCCACAAGTTCGAGCCGACCGAAGCCGACTACCGCGGCGAACGGTTTCGCGACCATTCCATCGATCTCAAGAACGCCAGCGATGTGCTGGTGCTGACCCAGCCGCAGATGATTGGCTCGATTCACCGGCAATATCTCGAAGCCGGTGCTGACATTATCGAGACCAACACGTTCGGGGCCACCCGTTTGATGCTCCATGAACTGGGGCTGGCGGATCTGGCGTACGCGATGAACAAGGCGGCTGCGGAATTGTGCCGCAGCGTGTGTGATGAGTTTACGCGGCGGAACCCCGACAAGCCGCGTTTCGTCGCCGGCAGCATGGGACCCACGAAATATCAGCTCTCCTTCAACGCCGACAAGCCCGGCTATCGCCCCGTCTCCTTTGACGACATGGTCGCGTCTTACGCGGAACAGGTGCGGGGGCTGATTGACGGCGGCGTCGATCTCCTGTTGCCGGAAACCTCGTTCGATACGCTGAACATGAAGGCCTGCCTGTTCGCCATCGATCAGGTGTTCGGTTCCGGCTATCGCCGAGTTCCGGTCATGGTCTCGGGAACGATTTTTCAGGGAGGGGTCACGCTCACCGGGCAAACGCTGGAAGCCTTCTGGGCCGCCGTCTCGCATTATCCCATGACGACCGTCGGCCTGAACTGTTCGCTCGGGCCGAAGGAAATGCGACCGTACATCGAGTCGCTGGCCCACAGGGCGCCGCATTTCATCAGTTGCTATCCGAACGCGGGCATGCCGGACGGCATGGGCGGCTTCAACGCGTCCGCCGAGGAGGTCGCCGGGGCGCTCCGCGAATTCGCGCTGGAGGGCTGGGTCAACATCGTCGGCGGTTGCTGCGGCACCACTCCGGAATTCATTCGTCAGATCGCGACTGCCGTCAACGGTCTTCCGCCGCGCAAGATTCCCAGCGTGCCCCATTGGTCGAACTACAGCGGCTCGCAACTCCTGGAATTGCGGGGTGAGAGTTCAATGTTGCGAGTGGAGAATCCAGAGACAGAGTCTGCCCCGGCCGACTCTCAACTCTCAACTCCCAACTCGACGCCGTTCCTGATGATCGGCGAACGGACGAACGTCACCGGGTCACGTAAATTCGCCCGGTTGATCAAGGAAAAACAGTACGAAGAGGCCATGGCCGTCGCCCGGCAGCAGGTCGAGAGCGGCGCGAACATGATCGACGTCAACCTCGACGAAGGTCTGCTCGACAGCGAAGCCGAGATGGTTCACTTTTTGAACCTCATCTCCGACGATCCGGACGTCAACAAAGTTCCGGTGATGGTCGACAGCTCAAAGTTCTCGGTCATCGAAGCGGGCCTGAAGTGCCTCGCCGGCAAAGGGGTCGTCAACTCCATCTCCATGAAGGAGGGCGAAGAGAAGTTCCTGGAGCAGGCGCGGATCATTCGCCGCTATGGAGCCGCTGTGGTGGTGATGGCCTTTGATGAAGAAGGCCAGGCGACCGACTGCGCGCGAAAGGTGGCGATCTGCACCCGCGCCTACAAGCTCCTCACCGAAAAAGCCGGTTTTCCGCCGGAAGACATCATCTTCGACGCCAACATTCTCACCGTCGGCACGGGGATGGAAGAGCACGCCAATTACGCCGTCGAGTTCATCGAAGCGGTCCGCCAGATCAAGAAAACTCTGCCCGGCGCCAAAACCTCCGGCGGCGTCAGCAATGTCTCGTTTTCGTTCCGCGGCAACGAAGTCGTCCGCGAGGCGATGAACGCGGCGTTCCTGTATCACGCCATTAACGCCGGCCTCGATATGGGGATCGTCAACGCCGGACAGCTCGCGGTGTATGACGAGATCGACAAGGAACTCCTCGGATATGTCGAAGACGTGCTCCTCAACCGTCGCCCCGACGCCACTGAACGGTTGATCGATTTTTCCTCGCGCGTCCAGGCGAGACGGGACCGTGAGGGACCGGAGTCGGTCGAAGAATGGCGGCTCGGGACCGTCGAATCGCGGCTGCAGCATGCGCTGCTGAAGGGAGTCACCGACCACATCGACGCGGACACCGAAGAGGCGCGGGTCAAGTACGGCCGCCCGCTCGAAGTCATCCAGGGACCGCTGATGGACGGCATGAAAGTCGTCGGCGACCTGTTCGGCCAGGGGAAAATGTTCCTGCCGCAGGTGGTGAAGTCGGCCCGCGTGATGAAAAAAGCGGTCGCGTATCTGCAGCCGTTCATGGAAGCGGAGAAGGCGGAGGGCTTAGGGCTCAGTGCTGAGGGACAACACACAGGCGACGCGGCGGGAACTTCTCCGTCCCTTGGCCCTCAACCCTCAACCCTCAACTCCTCGCGCGGCAAAATCCTCATCGCCACCGTGAAGGGGGACGTCCACGACATCGGCAAGAACATCGTCGCCGTCGTGCTGCGGTGCAATAACTTCGAAGTCATTGACCTGGGCGTGATGGTCCCCTGCGACAAGATTCTCGACGTCGCGGCGAAAGAACATGTCGACATCATCGGCCTGTCGGGTCTCATCACGCCTTCGCTGGAGGAGATGTCGTTCGTCGCCAAAGAGATGCAGCGGCTGGGGTGTACGACGCCGCTGCTCATCGGCGGAGCCACGACCAGCGCTCGACATACCGCGGTGAAGATCTCGCCTCACTACCAGCAGCCGGTGGTGCATGTGGTCGATGCTTCGCTGTCGGTTCCCGCGGTCGAAAGTCTGCTGGATGCGAGCCGCAAAGAGGCCTACGTTGCCAAAATTCGCACCGAGCAGGAGCGCGACCGGACCACGTTTGCCGGAATGCAATCCGCGCGCAAGCTCGTCCCTTATCAAGAGGCCTTCGCCCGCCGCTTCCAGACGGATTGGAAGACCGTCGACATCCCGACGCCGGCGTTCCTCGGCACTCGCATCCTCAAGGACTACCCGCTGACGGAACTGGTCCCGTACATCGACTGGTCCCCGTTCTTTATGACCTGGGAACTGAAGGGCAAGTACCCGCGAATCTTCGAAGATGCCGTGGTCGGCGTCGAAGCCAGGAAACTTTACGACGACGCCCGCAGGCTCCTCGACCGGATCATCGCAGAGAAGTTGCTCACGGCTCGCGGCGTCTACGGCTTCTGGCCCGCCAACAGCCAAGGAGATGATGTCGTCGTGTTTCCGGCTGAGGGCTCAGGGCTCAGGGCTAAGCGACAGACCGATGCGCCCTTCGCTCCCTTAGCCCTCAGCACTCAGCCCTTGGCCTGTTTCTCCATGCTCCGCCAGCAATGGGAACGCGTCGGCCAGAATGACTTTCGCAGCCTGGCCGACTACATCGCCCCCGCCGACAGTGGTCGCCAGGACTATCTCGGAGCCTTCGCGGTGACGACCGGGATCGGCTGCGACGAACTGGCCCACAAGTTTGAGCATGAATTGCACGACGACTACCTGTCAATCATGACGAAGGCCATCGCCGATCGACTGGCGGAGGCGTTCGCCGAGAAACTGCACGCGGTCGCCCGTCGCGACTGGGGATACGGCGCGGACGAGAATCTGTCCACGGATGACTTGATCGAAGAAAAGTACCGCGGCATCCGGCCAGCCCACGGTTACCCGGCCTGCCCCGATCACACGGAAAAGCCCAAGCTGTTCCAACTCCTCGACGCCGAGCGGGCGACGGGAATCCACCTCACCGAAAGCTACGCCATGCACCCGGCCGCCTCGGTGAGCGGCTTGTATTTTGCCCACCCGCAGGCGCGTTACTTCACTGTCGACAAAGTGACCAGAGATCAGGTGGAAGACTACGCCGCCCGAAAGGGGATGCCTCTCGGGGAAGTCGAACGCTGGCTGGCCCCGAATCTGGGGTATGATTCCTGAACGTGAGCCGCGAACGTCCGTGACCGGAGTCTGGCAACAAGAATCTCCTCACCGACCGCAAGAACTCCCCAGAGTGATTGACGCAACACCGACCGTTACGAAGGTGCCGGAATGATCGAAACCTTCCGCGTCCAGAACTTCAAAGCCCTCCGCGACGTCACCCTGAACCTGACGCCGATCCATCTGCTGATCGGGCCGAATGATTCGGGGAAGACGAGCTTGTTGCAAGCACTCGCAACATTGGCCCGTTCAGCAGAGCGCCCCCTCGACCGCTTGTTTCGCGGCGCCTGGGAGAAGTCGTGTCCGCTCTACGCGAGTCGTACATCGTTTCCCGTAGAATTCAACGTGCGATTTATAGACGTCCAAAAGTCTCTTATTCAATACGACCTAAGGATCAGGCCGTCGCTTGACTCAAGAGATGCGCGGGTGGCAAGTGAAGAGGTTCAGACCTCAGGCGGCACCTGTCCCCTCAAGAACGAGCCGCTACAGCCGAAGGCCTCTCAATTGCAGCGATTCTTGCACGGGGGAGTCAATAGCGACTTTGATTTACTGCCCGACTATGCGAAGTCTTTGGCTGCAGACTCGCTTCAACGATTGGGACAAGTTCTCAATGGAGTTCAGATTTGCCAATGGAATGCATCCAACCTTGCAATTCCAGCAACAGCATCTAAAGATGCGGACCCATACTTAATTGATGACGATGGTTTTGGATTGAATCGATGTCTTCTTGATCTCTTGGCATCAAGCCGGGATGTTTTCCTCGCAATCGAGCATGACTTGTGCCAACTTGTTCCGCAGGTTGTCGGACTCGACTTCCGGTCGACGCGTGCGTACGAAGCAAGAGACGTCGACGGCGGAGCCACAAGGGCGCTGATTGAGCGTTCTGGGAAGGCGCTGCGGTTTAAGTTTCGGGATCCTCCCCTTGAATTGGATGCGGCTGAGGTCTCGGCTGGGCTATTGTTGCTGCTCGGTTTCTTGACAGTCGTCCGATTGCCAACACGACCGCGGCTGATCTTGGTTGAAGAGCCGGAGAATGGTATTCATCCCGGTAGACTTTCCCAGATTATTGATCTTTTTCGTGCGGTTCAGGTTCGATCACCACAAACCCAAATTGTAATCACTTCCCACTCCCCTTACATCGTCAGCCTCTTCCAACCCGAAGAGGTGACACTGTGTCGGAAGAACGCCGAAGGCCACGTTGAAGTTAGGCGACTTTCTGAGAGCAAGCTCGTTCAGCAACAATCCGACATTTTCTCTCTCGGCGAAATCTGGCCCGCGGAGGAAGAGGCCATCTTCGCAGAGTCTTCCGAACAGCCGACCGTCACGGAGACGCAGCCGTGAAGGTGTTGATCTGTTGTGAAGGCGCGCACGAGAAATCCGGGGCCTTGCAGACGCTCATTGAAAAGCTTCTCGGCCGTGCAATCGATGCCGAATACGATCCGCCGACGCGATTGGTGCAGCAGGCGGGTAAAGGCGGAAAACTGTTCAAGAAGGCGCTGGGCTATGCGTTGGCGGCCGAAAGACGCGGTTGCGACGGCGTCGTCTTCCTCGTCGACCACGATGACGGTCCCGACGGAAACGACCGCGTAAAGCAACTGACACGCGCGCAGGAACATTTGGCACTGGCTGCGACCGTCAAACGGGCGTTCGGCGTGCCGGTGGTAACGTTTGATGCATGGATGATTGCCGACGAAGTGGCGATGTCCAAGGCGCTCGGAATGACCGTCGATCGGTCCCCCGATCCTGAGGAGATAGCCGACGCGAAATCTTTCGCTCGAGCAATTGTGGGTGAACGAAAGGCCTTACGCGAATTCTACCGCGAAGTCGCTGCGCACGCCGATCCCAAAGTCCTGCAGGACCGCTGCCCTAAGGGATTTCGCCCCTTCGCAGAGCGGCTGAGCCGTTGGTTGGCGTGACGGAACGTCGTCCTGCCGCAGTGGCCTATCGCTGTGTTGCGGCTAGAATGATCGCGGCAGAAGCATTCTTGGGGTTTCGCGCGCCCTCCCGGATTAATGGTGTTTGGCGGTCACACGCCGAAAGTCACGCATGGAACGGAAGATCGAGCGGTTGCTGGAAAGCGTCGATGAGACGTCGGACGCGGCGGCCGTACTGTTGGCGGAGTTGGGGTTTCTGGACGTCCCGGCGGCTCTGAAACGACTACGCTGGCTGCAGCAGCAAGGAAAGGGGTGCGAGGCGACGACCCCGTGTTTGATGAAGGTCTTCGCGGGGCTGCTCGATACTCCCACGCCGGACGCCACGCTCATGAGTTTCGAGCGTTACCTCGCTCGGACCGGAGCTGCAGCGCGGACCTACCAGGAACTGAACGATCGGCCGCGGGCGATCGAAATCCTGCTCAAGCTCTTCATCGGCAGCCAATACCTCACCGAGACGCTGCTCCGCAGCCCGGAGTACCTCGATCGGCTGACTCAACATCGCGAACTCGCCGACTTGAAGAGCCGCGAAGATTTTCAGCAAGGGGCGCTGGAAGCCGCCGCGATCGAGGAGGGCTTGCCGGCGAAGCTCGACGCTCTGCGGCGTTATCAGCGCTGGGAAATCCTGCGCATCGGCGTCTGCGACAACGTAGGCCTGATGGACCTGCGCGCGGCGACCGTTCAATTGTCTCTGCTGGCGGACGCCCTGATTCGCGCCTGTCTCCACCTGGTGGCGACGTCCGCCGACGACGTCGATGGCCTGCTGATCCTGGGGATGGGGAAACTCGGCGGCGAAGAGCTGAATTACAGTTCCGACATCGATCTCATCTTCCTCTCCGCGGAACGACCGGAACGTTATGTGCCGCTGGCACAGCGGCTGATTCGGGCGCTGCAATCGGCCACCGGCGAAGGTTTTCTGTACCGCGTGGATATGCGGCTGCGGCCGTGGGGACGTGCGGGGGCTCTGGTGACGTCGATGGCGTCGTTCATGGAGTACCTCCTCAAGGACGCCGAGTTGTGGGAACGCCAGGCCCTGCTGAAGGCGCGACTTCTTTCGGGAGACCCGGTGACCGGGCGGCAGGTGCTGGAAGCCAGCCAGCATCTGGTCTTCGGGGACGACCCGGCGGCTGTGCGGGACAGCGTGCGGACGGCCAAACAACGCATTGAAGCCGCACTGGAGAAACGCGGACAGCAATGGGGCGAGGTCAAATCGGGAACCGGTTCAATCCGCGACATCGAATTTTTGACCCAATACCTGCAGCTGGTGCACGGCGGGCTCCACGCTGAACTGCGGACTCCGAACACGCTCGAGGGGTTGATCCGCCTGACCGACGCCGGGCTGCTGCAGGCCGATGAATACCGGCATCTCACCGGCGGATATGTGTTTCTGCGGACGATCGAGCATGCGCTGCAGTTGATGCACAACAAGCAGGTGCATCAACTGCCTCAGGATTCTCGCGAACTCAACGTCCTGGCTCGCCGGCTCGATTTCCCCCACGGCGAAGCCTTTGTCGCCCACTATGAACGGCACTGCCGGGCGATTCGCAAGATTTATGATCGGCATCTCGGGGAGGACGCCGTTGCGCGGGTGACATCTCCCACGGTCACCCCTCCGGCCACGCTGCAATTCCGCGAGGATGAGCGGTCGCGGCATCGTCAGCTGCTCTCGGAGATCACGCAGGATCGCCCCGTGCGCGTCGATGCGGCGCTGAACGAGGGGCCGGTCTGGCGCGTCACGGTCGTCGGTCTGGATCACCCGGGCGATCTCTCCATCATCTGCGGTCTGCTGTTTGTGTACGGCTTCGATATTCTCGACGGTCTGGTGACCACGGGCTGGTACCCCGAAACGTGGGGAGCGCTTCCGCACCCGCACAAGCGCGTCGGCCGGATGCGCGATCAAGCCCGTGATTTCGTGAATGTGTTTACGGTTCGCCCCCCTCACGACGCGACCGAATCGGATGTGTGGATTCGGTATGAAGTCGAACTGGCGGATCTCTTTCGACTGTTGCGCGACGGCAAGGACGGCGAAGCGCAGGGTCGCCTGGCGAATCGGGTCGCCGCAGCGCTGGAAGAACCGACGTCGGAGCCGGTGCGGCTCTCGCCGGTCGACGTGCAGATCGACAATGACGCCGATCCATCTTCGACAGTTCTGCAGATCCGGGCTGACGACACCCTGGGGTTTCTCTACGAGCTTGCCAATGCGCTCAGCCTCAGTGCGATCGACATTCAACTGGTGGTGATTCGCTCGGATGGACGCCGTGTCTTTGACACCCTGCATGTGACCGATGCCCGGCACGGGGGCAAGATCACCGACCCCGCGCGACTACAGCAGTTGCAGGCCGCGGTGGTCCTCATCAAGCACTTCACGCACCTCCTGCCCAACGCCCCGAATCCTGAGGCGGCCCTGCTGCACTTCCGCAGCTTTGTTCAGGAATTGTTTCACCAGCCCAACTGGTGGGAGGAATGGACGACGCTGGAACGTCCCGACGTTTTGGACGCTCTGGCGAAATTGCTGGGCGTGAGCGATTTTCTGTGGGAAGACGTGCTGCGGCTGCAATATGCCAATATCTTTCCGCTGCTGCGGGATCAGACCGGACTGCAGCAGCGCAAAACGCGGGGGGCATGGCTGGCGGAACTTCTCACCGCGCTGCAGATGCCTTCGACGGATGCAGCCTCACCCCTCAGCGCGGCCGAACGAACTCAGCGGCTCAATGAATTCAAAGACCGGGAGATGTTTCGCACCGACATGCGGCACATCCTGGGACATGTGCAGCAGTTCGAGGACTTTGCGGCGGAATTGACCGATTTGGCGGAGGTGGTCGTGACCTGCGCCGCCGCTTCGGCGTCTCAGGAGTTAAGCCGTCGGCATGGGCATCCGCGCGATGAGTCCGGGGCCTTGGCTCCAGTTTCCATCTGCGCCCTGGGGAAATGCGGCGGTCGGGAATTGGGGTTCGCCTCGGATATCGAGCTCCTCGTCGTTTACGCGGCGGAGGGGGAGACCGACGGACGAGAACCGCTGCCGAACGCGACCTACTATCAACGCTTCGTGGAGCGGCTGACGCAGACGATTCGCGCAAAGCGGGAAGGGGTGTTCCACGTCGATCTTCGGTTGCGACCTTATGGCAAAGCCGGGGCGCTGGCGGTCTCTCTGGCTGCGTTTGCGAATTATTACGCTCCCGAGGGAGCCGCCTGGCCTTTCGAACGCCAGGCGCTGGTGAAGCTCCGTCCCATTGCGGGAGACATGGAACTGGGGCGAGAGATTTGCACGCTGAGAGAGCGTCTGATCTACACGGGCCAGGCATTCGACGCCTCGGCGCTCAGGGCGATGCGCGAGAAGCAAGTGCGGCAACTCGTCCGCGCCGGAACATTTCATGCCAAGCTCAGTCCGGGAGGACTGGTTGATCTGGAGTACCTCGTGCAGGCGCTGCAGCTGTCGTACGGCAATCAGTCCGCAGAAATCCGCACGCCGAATACGCACGAGGCGATTGCGGCGCTGCATCGACAGGGCGTCTTGTCCGCCGATGATTTTCCGCGGGCCTCGGAAGCCTACCTGTTCTTCCGTCGCTTGATCGACGCCATGCGGATGGTCCGCGGCGACGCGCGGGATTTGACGGTCCCGTCGTCACGCTCCGAGGAATTCGAGTTTCTCACCCGCCGTCTGGGGTACGGCAGCAATGTGGCCCGGGTGAAGGCCGAAATCAGTCACCACAGCCAGCAGATTTCCGATTTGTTGCGGAAGTATCTGCCGGCCGAAGCGGAGATCGCGACGGGGTCGCCTCCGACGTCGCCCAACTGAACCTCGCGCATGCCGCACGTTTGCTGTGGGGCCTCAGCCGAGTCATGATCCACGGCCCGCTATCGCAGCACCGTGGGCCATATGTTTCGGGAAAAACGTGGAAGCGGCACAGAATCGCATGACTGGGAAGATTGCGCTCGTCACGGGCGGAGGCCGAGGCATCGGGTTTGCCATCGCGCGACGGTTATTGCAGGCTGGGTGTCGCGTCGTGATCTGCGGACGGGACCCGGAGCGACTGCAAGCGGCGGAGAGGTTACTGGCGTCTCTGGGACCAGACGTGCTGGCCGTTCCCGCCGATGTTGCTTTAGAAGCCGATGTGCTGTCATTGTTTGCAGCGATTGACCAGCGGTTCGGACGCTTAGAGGTGCTGGTCAACAACGCTGGAGCGTTTGACGGAGGCCCCTTCGGAGAACTGACCCTGGCGGCGTGGGAGAATGTGATCGGCGCCTGCCTGACGGGTGCATTTCTCTGCAGCCGCGAGGCATTTCGGCGAATGCAGTCCGCGGGGGGAGGCCGCATTCTGAACATTGGGTCGATTTCAGCCCAGCGTCCACGGGAGGGGAGCGCCCCCTATTCCGCCGCGAAGTTCGGGGTGTGGGGGCTGACGCAGGCGATTGCGCTGGATGGGCGAGCGCATGGCATCGTGTGCAGTTGTCTCCATCCGGGAAATGTATTGGTCGAACGGCGTCGGGATACCGGTTCCGCTTCGGACTCCGAGCCGATGATGGATTCGGAAACCATTGCCGAAGCAGCCTTTGCAATGCTCAATCTCCCGCCGGACGTCAACTTTCTGGAGGGAATCGTCCTGCCGCGTGACCAAGCCTATTTGGGTCGCGCCTAATCGCGGCGGCAAGAGGTATCGATTGCGAAGATTTTGTGGGCCGGCGGAGACCGTCATTCAGGGTCTCGAGCGACGGCGGCGTCGGGGCGGTTGGCTCCTCGGAGAGTTCTGTCACGGGGAATTCAGCGAAACGCAGTCCCCTTGATTGACAAACAGGACCACACATTACTACCATCTCCGGTTCCCCATTGGGGACTGGTTGAAGACGTCTTCACAGATGGCGACGTAAATCCTTGCATGAAGGATGGTTGGAGTGGCCGGCAATCGTCAGGAACGTATCCGCATTCGGATGGAGGCGTACGATCACTCCGTCCTGGACCAGTCGGCGTCAGAAATCGTCGACACGGCCAAGCGGACGGGGGCGGTTGTGCATGGGCCAATCCCGCTTCCGACGCGGATTGAGCGCTATACCGTGTTGCGGAGCCCGCACATCGACAAGGCGTCGCGGGAGCAGTTTGAGATTCGGACTCATAAGAGGGTGATCGACATCATTCAGCCGACCGGTAAGACGATTGATGCTCTCAATAAGCTCAGTCTCCCGGCGGGTGTGGATGTGAAGATCAAGGCCTCGGCCGGCTGAGTCGGCGTCCAGTCTCGGGTGGCCGGCGCTTGGTCCGGCGGCAAGTTTGCGAGGGATGGTCGGTGCTGCAGCTCCAGCAGGGGTTGCGGTTCGTGTTGCGGAGTCGATGGCTCCGTCGCTCTTCTCGAAGTTTCCGGCGATTCGCGCCTGTCTTGGCTGCGTCGTCGTCGTGGGTGCTTCGGTCGCGAGCGTTCCAGTGTCGTTGTGGTTCGGTTCGTTGGTTGTGCGTGGGCGTGGGTGCAGAGATGGCCAAGGGACTCTTAGGTCGCAAAGTCGGGATGACGCAGGTGTACGACGCCGGCGGCAACTGCGTTGGCGTGACCGTCATCGAAGCCGGTCCGTGCGTGGTGCTGCAGGTGCGCACGCCCGAGCGGGACGGCTATTCCGCGGTGCAGTTGGGATTTGCGGACAAGCCCCGCCGGCTGGCCCCTCGGTCGGAGCGCGGTCACGTCGCCAAGATCAGCAGCAAGCGGGAAAAGACGCGTGCGGCCGCCGGTGTGGAAGCTCCGGTCAAGGCTGAGTGCGAACCCAAGAAGTACATTCGCGAGTTTCGCACCGAAGGCGAAACCACTCAATACACCGTCGGCGAGCAACTCACGGTCAAGTTGCTGGCGGATTGCAAGTTTCTCGATGTGGTTGGAACCGTGAAGGGTCGCGGTTTCGCCGGTGCGATCAAGCGGCACGGTTTTGCCGGTCTGTGCGCCAGTCACGGGGTGAAAAAGTCGCACCGTTCACTGGGTTCGACGGGACAACGTCAAGACCCCGGTCGCGTGTTCAAGAATCAGAAGATGCCTGGTCACTACGGAACCAATCGCGTGACCGCCCGGCATCTCAAGTTGGTGGCTGTGGACGAGGTCAACAATCTGCTGCTGGTTCATGGCGCGGTGCCGGGACACAACGGCGCGTTCGTGATGGTTCGCGAGACCAACAAGCACTAAGCGTGAAGAGCACCGGGTCGGCGTGGCGCCGGCCAAGTGAGGGTTTGGGTTATGATTTCCGTGCCGATTCATACCGCCGACGGTCAACCGACCGGCCGAACTTACGAGTTCGAGCCGTCGGAACTCGCGGACGGTGTCAATAAGCAGTTGCTGCACGACGCCGTCGTGATGTACGAAGCCAACAATCGCCAGGGCACCTTCAAGTCGAAGTCGCGCTCGGAAGTGGCCGGCTGCTCCAAGAAGCTGTACAAGCAAAAGGGGACCGGAAACGCCCGCGCAGGGAATAAGCGGACCCCCGTCCGACGCGGCGGCGGTCATGCGTTCGCCAAGCGCCCGACCGACTACAGCTACCGCATGCCGAAGAAGGCGCTGCGGATCGCCACCAAGATGGCGCTTCTGAGCAAGTTCCTCGACAATGAAGTCTTCGTGGTGGACCAACTGGCGTTCGAGACGCCGCAGACCAAGCGGGTCTACGCCCTGCTGAAGACGCTGGGGATTGTCGACCGGCCGCGACCCGCCGCCGCGGAAGGCGCCGCCAAGAGCCCCAAGCGTCCCGGCGATGAGTCGTGTCTGCTCGCGGTCGAACAGCATGACCCGATCGTGTGGAAGTCCGCCCGCAACATTCCCGATGTGAGCGTCTCGCCCGCGTTCGAGTTGAATGCCTACAAGTTGCTGCAGCGGAAGCGGCTGGTGGTGACGGTGGCGGCGCTGGATCGGTTGCGGGGCGAGAAAATCGGCGAAGGGGCCTGAGGCTCTTCGCAGGATCGTGAGAAGGAAAGTTTGTCGACATGGCCATCCTGAGCAAGCCCGGCATCGAACTGCAGCCGCACGAGGTGATCGTCCGTCCGGTCGTCACCGAGAAGGGGACGCACCTGTCGGAGCGGTACAACTTCTACTCGTTCGAAGTGAATCCGCTGGCGACCAAGTTCGACATCAAGAGCGCGATTGAGACACTGTGGAAGGTCCGGGTGGTTCGCGTCCGTACGCAGAATTACGTGGGCAAGCCCCGTCGGCATAAGATGGTTCAAAGTCACACGCACGCCTGGAAAAAGGCGATCGTCGAACTCCACGAGGACGACCGCATCGCGTTCTTCTAGGCACGCTGATCGCCCCTCGGCGATCTTCGGAGTGAATTGCCAAGTTTCGGTTCGAGTGTTGCGAGTGCAGCCCGGCCAGCCGGCCGCAGTCGATAAGGTTCGTGAGTCATGGGTATCCGCACCTACAAGCCGACAAGTCCCGCACGCCGCGGCGGCCAGGTCAGCGACTTTGCTGACATCACTGACCGCAAGAAGCAGCCGGAAAAGTCGTTGATTGTCCCGCTCAAGAAGACCGGCGGTCGCAACTTCCACGGGAAGATCACCTCGCGTCATCGCGGCGGCGGCGCCAAGCGGATGTACCGCATCATCGACTTCAAGCGCAACGACAAGGACGGCATCGTCGGGACGGTGACTCACATCGAGTACGATCCGAACCGCACATGCCGGATCGCACTCATCGTCTACCCGGACGGCGACAAGCGGTACATCCTGGCGCCGGAAGGAATTGCCGCCGGCGCCCAACTGATCAACGGCGCCGGAGCCGAACCGAAGGTCGGCAACTGCATTCCGCTGGCGAACATCCCGCCGGCCACCACCATTCACAACATCGAGCTGCAACCCGGTCGCGGCGGTCAACTCTGCCGCACCGCTGGCGGGGCCGCCGTCCTGAACGCTCGCGAAGGAACTTGGGCGCAGATCACGCTCCCCTCCGGCGAAGTCCGCCGCGTCCCCGCTCAGTGCCGGGCCACGATTGGGACTTTGAGCAACGGCGAGCACATGAACATCGTGATCGGCAAGGCCGGTCGCGTGCGACACAAGGGGCGTCGTCCTTACGTCCGCGGTTCGGCGATGAACCCCATCGCCCACCCGATGGGTGGCGGTGAAGGTCGTCGGTCCGGTGGTCGTCACCCGGTCAGTCCCACCGGCAAGCTGGCGAAGGGGGGCCGCACGCGGAATCCTCGGAAGCCGTCGCGCCGCAACATCATTCGCCGTCGCAAGTCGGTTCGCTACGGTCAACTGAAGTAGATGCCGCCGGGGGGCATCCCCGGCAAAAGTGGTCACAGACAATTTCGGATTTGCCGCGGGTTGGTCCCGCAGTCCTTGATCGAGGTTGGATATGGGTCGTTCGCTCAAAAAAGGTCCTTACGTCGACGGCAAGCTCCTCAAGAAAGTGGAGCGGCTGGAGACCATTCGGCGCAAGGACCCCATCAAGACTTGGGCGCGTCGTTCGACGATCGCGCCGGAGTTCATTGGGCACACCTTCCTGGTGCACAACGGCCGGATGCACATCAACGTGTATGTGACGGAAGACATGGTGGGCCACAAGCTGGGCGAGTTTGCACAGACCCGCACCTTCCGCGGACATACGCAGGCCAAGAAGTAAGTAAGGCGCAGCACGGTCAGCGATTCTGTGGCTGGCCGTCCGCCGGATTGAGAACGGAACGAGAACATGGCTTACCGAGCCGTCCACAAATTTGCTCGCATCGCGCCGACGAAAGTCCGGCACGTGATCAATTTGATTCGCGGTCAGTCGGTGGCCGACGCTCAAGACACGCTGCGGTACCTGCCGCACCGCGGAGCGCGGATGGTGGAGAAAGTATTGGCGAGCGCACGGGCGAACGCGGAAGATCGCGGCGCCCGGAACGTCGATTCGCTGGTGGTGACCGAGGCCAAGGTGGACGGCGGCCCGATGTTTAAGCGCATGCAGCCGCATGCCCGCGGGATTGGCTTCCTGATTATCAAGCGGTTCTCGCACATCACCGTGGCGGTCGACACCCAGGCGGGGGCGGTCGCCGAGACGCAAGAGTAGTACACACCGCGGGAGCGTCCCGCAGTTCGAGATCAGCGGTTCGAGTTCGGACGGCAGACTGGCAGTCGTCAGTCAAGCAGCAGCCGGAACCCGAATCGGAGGAAACGAGCATGGGTCAGAAAGTTCGGCCGACGGGATTTCGCGTCGGGATCGTCGAAGACTGGCGCAGCCGGTGGTACGCCACCAAGCGCGAGTACGGCGATCTCCTCGTCGAAGACTTCAAGATTCGTAGCTTCGTCAAGAAGAAGTACGAGTTCGCCGGCATTGCCCGGATCGAGATCGAACGGACGCGCGATCAGGTGATCGTCAAGCTGCACACCGCCCGGCCGGGGATCATCATCGGCCGCAAGGGGCAGGAAGTCGATCGCCTGAAGGCCGAGCTGGAAGATCTGACCGGCCGACGGATGGATCTGAAGATCGTGGAACTCAACACGCCGCAGCGGAGTGCTCTGCTGGTGGCGGAAGATGTGGCCCAGCAGTTGGCCAAGCGCGGCAGCTTCCGCCGCGTCATCAAGCGGTCGTTGGACCAGGTGATGGAAGCGAGTGTTTACGGAGTGAAGATCGAGCTGGCGGGGCGTCTGGGCGGGGCAGAAATGTCGCGCACGGAGAAGGCGAACCGCGGATCGATCCCCCTCTCGACGCTGCGGAAGCACATTGACTACGGATACGCCATCGCCCGAACGACCACAGGGGTGATCGGCGTCAAAGTGTGGATCGATCTCGGCGACTATTCTGAGGAGGCCGCTGATGGCGCTTATGCCCAAGCGGGTCAAGCACCGCAAAGAACAAAGAGGCCGCGTAAAAGGTAACGCGACGCGTGGCAACACAGTCGCGTTCGGCGACTGGGGCCTGCAGACTCTCGACGTCGGCCGCATCAAGGGGACGACGATCGAGGCCTGCCGCATCGCGGCGACCCAATACGTGCGTGGCGAAGGCAAGCTCTACATCCGGATCTTCCCCAGCAAGCCCATGACGTCTCGTCCGCTCGAAACCCGCATGGGTAAGGGCAAAGGCGAGCCGGAGTACTGGGTGGCGGTGGTGAAGCCCGGCAAAGTGCTGTTTGAACTCGCCGGAGTGTCCGAAGATGCGGCGCGCGATTGCTTCAATCGCGTCGCCCACAAGCTTCCCGTGCGGACGCGGCTCGTGGGGCGCGTCCCGAGCGTGTAACGCGAGCAGTTCGTTTCCGTATCCGGCGGCGCCCGGCAGACCAGTCTGCCAGCCGCCGGAGGTTGAGTGCCGATCAGAGAACGTGACGTCATGAGCAAGCCTGTCGATCTGCGGGAAAAGAGCAGCGAGCAACTGGAATTCGCGATTCGCGAAGCCCAGGAGCAGCTGTTTCGGTTGCGATTTCAGTCGGCGACGGAGAAGCTGGATCGTCCCAGCCAGCTCCGCGAGCTGCGTCGTGAAGTGGCGCGCATCAAGACGATTCTGCGGCAACGTGAGCTGGTCGCCGCGAAGTAGAACCTGGGTGTGACGGCGATTCCCGCGTCGCTGTCGAGCCCCCGTGAATCCGACTGCGGCCGCCTGTAACATCCGACGACAATTCCGAGCACGAGCGAAGACGAGCAGAGATCATGAAAAAACGGCTGGTGGGAACCGTCGCAAGCGACAAGATGAACAAGTCGCGCCGCGTCGAAGTCGAGCGCACCACGCGACATCCGAAGTATGGGAAGACGATTCGTCGGACCGTGGTCTGCCATACCCATGACGAGGACAACGTCAGTAAGGCGGGCGATCTGGTGGAGATCGTGGAGTGCCGGCCGATGTCGCGTCTGAAGCGCTGGGCCCTGGTGCAGGTGATTCGTCGGGGGCTGACCGACGTCGCAATCACGACTCCGGAAGTGGTGTAGGTTCACTCGCCGCGGAATGTGCGGGTGAAGAGGTGGCGACTGCGACGATTGACCTCGCAGCCGCCGTGGAGAATGCCGGCGTACAGGTTTTGTGCCGCCGGATGGATGCAGAGCGACAACGTTCCTGACCGCCGGGTGCGATCATGATTCAGATGCAGACGATGTTGGATATCGCGGACAATACCGGCGGCAAGACCGCGCGGTGCATCAAGGTCCTCGGTAGCTCCCGTAAGCGCTATGCCGGTTTGGGCGACATCATCGTCGTGGCCGTGCAGAAGGCGTCTCCCAACGGAACGGTGAAGCATGGTCAGGTCGCCAAGGGGGTGATCGTTCGGGTCAAGAAGTCGACCCGGCGATCCGACGGCAGCTATGTCCGATTTGACAGCAATGCGATTGTGATTGTCGACAACGACGGCAACCCCAAGGGAACGCGCATCTTCGGCGCGGTGGCTCGCGAGCTCCGCGATCGGAAGTACATGAAGATTCTCAGTCTTGCGACGGAAGTGGTGTAGCGGATCTGTTGCTTCAGCAGAAGCAGCGGGTTGGCTGAGGCGGCGGTCAGGCCTCCAGGGAATACGGAACAACAAGTCAACATCCAGATCGTTCGCCGTGCGTTGGGTCACGGGTCAGAGGTCGCGGCGGTATCGATCGGAGAGAAGTCATGCGGATCAAGCAAGGCGATATGGTGGTGGTGACCACCGGTGACGATGCCGGCTCCCAGCCGAAGAAAGTGCTGGAGGTCCTCGAGGGCGGCCGGATGCTGCTGGTCGAGGGAGTGAACCGCGTGTACAAGCACGTCAAACGCGGGCACCCCAAGAGTCCGCAGGGGGGGCGACTGTCGATGGAGAAGCCCATCGACGCCGCCAAGGTGTTGTACCACTGCTCCGCCTGCAATCAGGGAACCCGTTTGGGTTACCGCTACACGGCGGACGGTCGTAAGGAACGGCATTGCAAGAAGTGCAGCGCGTCGGCCGGAGTGATTTCCCCGCCGCGGCCCGCCTATGCGGCAGCGAAGTAGTCGACGTGCCGACGGGGCGTTGAGCTGTCTGTCGGCGTGGATGGGAGCAGGACCTGGCTTGGTCATGCTCCCGTGTTGTGATCGCGGACCCGGCCCGCTCCATTCGCCCGGGACGATGGCACGTCGTCGTCCAAGAGACGTGCAACAGAGAAATTGAGATTTCGTCATGGCGCGACTGCAGGAACGGTACAAGAAGGAAATCCTCGCTTCCCTGGGGCAACAACTCGGCCGGACGAATCCCCACGCGATTCCGCGTCTGGAGAAGATCGTCGTCAGCATGGGTCTGGGGAAGTCGATCGGAGAGCGCAAGCGGCTGGAGGAGGCGACCGAGCATCTCGCCCAGATCACCGGCCAGCGTCCTCAGATCACCAAGGCGAAGAACGCCGTGTCGGGATTCCGTCTCCGCGAAGGGATGGAAATCGGCTGTCGCGTGACGCTCCGCGGAACGCGGATGTACGAATTCCTCGACCGCCTGATCACTCTGGCGCTGCCGCGCGTGCGCGACTTCCGCGGATTGAATCCGAAGGGGTTCGACGGCCGCGGCAATTACAACATGGGCCTCAACGAGCAGATGGTCTTTCCGGAAATCAATCCCGACAAGGCGAATTTCACCCAGGGGATGAACATCACCATGGTGACGTCGGCCGAAACGGATGATGAAGGGCGGATGTTGCTCAAGGAGTTGGGGATTCCATTCCGCAAGGATGCCGTGCAATAGCCGTTGAGGGATTTCCTGCGATTCGTCGGCCGTCCCACGCAGCGGGCGGCCCGCAGGGCAGTCCGAATTCTCGATGGTGTGGGTGGCGGATTTCGGTGGAAGTTCGTATTCTACCGGACTCCCAAAAATCTTCAGTGGTTCGCTGTTTGTCCAGACTGATTGCCTGAGGCCGTTTTCGCCATGATGACCGATCCCGTTGCCGACATGCTCACTCGCATCCGCAACGCTCTGCAAAATGAGTCGTTGTACGTCGACATGCCGATGTCGTCCCTGAAGGTCGGCGTGGCTGCGGCGTTGCAGCGTGAAGGCTACATCTGGGACTACGCCCAAGTGGAAGGGCAGAAGTTCCCCACGTTGCGGGTGAACCTCAAGTATGGTCCCAATGGTGAACGCGTGATTCAAAAGCTCGTTCGCGTCAGCTCGCCGGGACGACGGGTTTATTCCGCCGCGGTCGATCTGCCGAACGTGTTGCAGGGCCTGGGCATCTGCCTGGTCTCGACGAACAAGGGTGTGCTGAGCAGCCGCGAAGCGAAGAAGCAGGGTGTCGGCGGCGAGGTCCTGTGCACCGTTTGGTAATGAGCGGTTGGTGGTGGGTGGCGACGACCGGGGTGCGGTTTCGCCCGTGCCGAGTTTCTGGAAGTGTGTGGCCCCGACGCTGGGCCTGCGGGCTGCGGCGAGTGTGATTGTAAGGCAGGGCTGAGACAATGTCGCGGATTGGAAAGAAACCGGTGCCGATTCCTGCGGGCGTGACCGTCAGCGTCACGGGCCAGAAGGTCGTCGTCAAGGGGAAGCACGGCGAGTTGTCGCTGGAGGCGCACCCTCGCGTGAAGGTGGTGTTTGATCAGGCCGCCAAGCAGCTGGTGGTCGAGCGTCCGGCGGATGATCGTGAAAGCCGTGCACTGCATGGACTGACGCGGGCATTGATTGCCAATATGGTCAAGGGCGTGGAAGCGCTCTGGGAAAAGAAACTGGAAATCGTGGGAGTCGGTTATCAGGCGGCGCTGGCCGGCAAGACGCTGACGCTGCAGGTGGGCTTCGCGAACCAGATCAAGCTCCCGGTGCCCTCGAATGTCATCTGCGAGGTTCCGGACAACACACACATCAATTTGAAGAGCGCTGATCGCCACGCGGTGGGTCAGTTTGCGGCGAACATTCGGCAGGTGCGGCCGCCCGAGCCTTACAAGGGCAAGGGGATCAAGTATTCCGACGAGCGCGTGAAGCGCAAGGCTGGCAAGGCCTTCGGCAGCTAATTGCTGCGTGAGGGTGTCGGCGGGGTTTTGGACGGGTCACGGTCTGCGGTAGGTCGGGGGTTTCCCCGGGGGCGGTTGAGATGAAGCTTCAGAAGCGAATTTCCAAGCAGCAGGAACGCCGCGGGTTCCGCGTGCGGAACCGCGTGCGTGCCAGCCAGCGGTTGCGGTTGTCGGTGTTCCGCAGCAACATGCAAATTTACGCCCAGATTATTGACGACGAGTCGGGCCGGACGCTCGTGGCTGCTTCCACACGGGAAGCCGACTATCGCAGCACCGGCAACAGCGGCAGCACCGTGGCCGCGGCGGCGACGATCGGCAAGACGATTGCGGAGCGGGCGAAAGCACAGGGGATCTCCCAGGTCGCCTTTGATCGCGGATGTTATCGCTATCACGGCCGGATCAAGGCCTTGGCCGATGCGGCCCGTGAAGCCGGACTGGATTTCTAGGAAGACAATTTCGCCTCTGAGTCACCGGTCGAGGCGTTGAATCATCGAAGAGGTCGGGCGGCAGCCCGCTGCGACAGAGGAACTTGAACGTGTCATCCGAACAGAATCGCGAAGACTCCGGCGAAAAGGTGGTGCAAATCCGCCGTTGCGCCTGCGTGGTCAAGGGGGGGCGTCGCTTCAGCTTCACCGCCCTGGTGATCGTGGGCGACGGTCAGGGGCGGGTCGGTTACGGCTACGGCAAGGGGGGCGAAGTCCCTCGAGCTGTGGAAAAGGCGGTCAAGGCCGCAAACCGCACCATGATTCGCGTTCCGACGATGGGAACAACGGTTCCGCATCAGGTGTTCGGCCGGTTTGGCACGTCCAAAGTGATGTTCATGCCCGCCAATCCTGGAACCGGCGTGATCGCCGGCGAATGCCTGCGTGCGATTGCCCAGGCCGCGGGTCTGAAGGACGTGTTGACGAAGTGTCGCGGCTCCAGCAATCCGCTGAACGTGGTGAAGTCGGCGTTCGACGCGCTGAAGCAATTGCGGGCACGTGAAGACATCGCGCGTCTGCGGGGAGTTGAACTCACATGATGATCCACGACGTCCATGAGGGCGTGCACACGCAACCCAACCGCAAGCGGGTGGGACGCGGCATCGGCTCCGGTCACGGCAAGACGTCAGGTCGCGGTCACAAGGGCGCCAAGAGTCGTTCGGGCTACAAGCGACACTTCGGCCGCTCCGGCGGACAGATGCCGATTATGCGCCGCGTCGCCAAGCGGGGCTTCAACAACGCGCAATTCCAATTGGACATTGCCGAAGTGAATGTGTCCGCCCTGGAAGCGGCTTTTGAGGCGGGGACAGTCGTGACGCCTGAGCTGTTGGCCGAACGCGGCCTGGCCAAGGGCCGATTTGATATCGTCAAGGTTCTCGGCTTCGGTGAGATCACGAAGCCGCTCAAGGTTTCGGCGCACCGGTTCTCCGGATCGGCCGAGCAGAAGATCATCGCTGCGGGCGGTTCCGTGGAGCGATTGCAGGAAGGCCCGGCTCCGCTGGGTTCAGCAGCACCGGAAACTTCAGGGAAGTAATCGCCCCTGGTTGAACGACCAGCGACCGAGGTGACCCGGCTATGCTCAACAAGATCATCACCGTCTTCCGCATTCCCGAACTGCGGCAGAAAATCCTGCTGACGTTCCTGCTGCTTGCGGTCTACCGGCTCGGGTTTTCAATTCCGCTCCCCTTTATCGACCAGCAACTGCTGAAGCAGTCGTTGGAAAAAATGGGCGGGGGGGACGGCATCGATCGCATGATGACCATGCTGTCGCTCTTCTCGGCGTCCAGCATCGGCATGAGCACGATCTTCGGCCTGGGGATCATGCCGTACATCTCGGCATCGATCATTTTCCAGTTGCTGGGAACCGTCTACCCACCGTTGGAGAAGCTCCAGAAAGAGGGCGAGGCCGGGCGGAAGAAGATCAATGAATACACCCGATACGCGACGGTTGTGATCTGCTTTGGTCAGAGCTTCTTCTGGATCAAGACAATCGCCGGCAGCGACAATCTGCTGGGGACGGGCAGCCTGATTCTGCCCGAGTACAACAACCTGTTTTTCCACCTGATGTGCACAATCACCATGACCACCGGCACGATGCTGCTGATGTGGATTGGCGAGCAGATTGATGAATACGGCATCGGCAACGGGGTGAGCCTGTTGATCATGTCCGGGATCCTCGCCCAGATGCCGCAGGCGTTGATGTCGTTGATTCGGCCCGCCTTTGAAAAGGGGCTGAAGCTGGGCAGCGACACCGGGATCGAGCGGTTCCTGGTGCTGATCGTCCTCTTCATCGCCGTCGTCGTCTGCGTCGTGTTGATCACCCAGGCGCAGCGTCGAATTCCCGTGCAGAGCGCCAAGCACGTCCGAGGCAACAAGGTGTTCGGCGGTCAGAAGCAGTCGCTGCCGCTGCGACTGAACCAGTCGGGCGTGATGCCGATCATTTTCGCCTCCAGCCTGCTGATGTTTCCCATGTTCATTTTCAAAGGTCTGGCGTCTGTCACGCAGGGGATTCCCGTTCTGGGATTGATCGTCGACAGCCTGGACGCGACCTTCCAGAGTCACGGTTACCTCTATCAGGTCGGCTATATCGCCCTGATTTATTTCTTCTGCTACTTCTGGACGGCGATCACGTTCAATCCCCAGGATATGGCCAACAACCTGAAGGACTACGGCAGCTTCATTCCAGGGTATCGACCGGGAGCCCGGACCGCGGAGTTTCTCGAGCGGGTGATGGTGCGGATCACGTACGTGGGAGCGGCCTTCCTGTCGCTCGTGGCGATCATCCCTACGCTGGTGACGGGGGCCCTCGGCATCGACTATCTGGTCGCGAGTTTCTACGGGGGAACCGGGTTGCTGATTTGCGTGTCGGTGGCGCTGGACCTTGTCCAGAAGATCGATAGTCACTTGGTGATGCGGAACTACCCCGGCTTGTTGGAGTCGGAAGCGGCGGGCTGAACTGGCCTGCACGTGCTGCTTGCGATGTGCAGCACCGTTGTTTATACTGCTGGATTCTTGCCAAACCGCCTGCGAATTTCGGGTGTGTTTGTTCCCTGTTAGGGCCGTGATCTTGGGCGTCGCAGCGACGACCCGCCCGTTGCGGCAACGAAAAGTGAAGTCATCATGAAAGTTCGAGCGAGCGTCCGTCGGATCTGTGAAGGCTGCAAGATGGTGCGGCGCAAGGGAAAACTGTACGTCATCTGCTCGAACGATGCGCGGCACAAGCAGCGTCAGGGTTAATTTCTGCTGTCGCGCGGGGCGTTGACAGTCATCCATAGAGATCACTTGCGGCCATTTGGGGAGTTCACGGGACCATGCCTCGTATTCAGGGCGTCGACATCCCGAACGACAAGCCGACGTATATTTCGCTTCAGTACTTGTACGGAGTGGGCGACGTTCGGGCGTTCGAGATCTGCTTCACATTGGGGATCGAACCCCGTCGACGGGCGCGTGAGCTGACCGACGACGAACTCGCCCGCATTTCCAACCTCCTCGACAAGGAATACCTCGTCGAAGGTCAGTTGCGGCGCGTTGTGCAGCAGAACATCGCCCGGCTGAAGGAAATTCAGTCGTACCGCGGCTATCGCCACCGCCGGAGCTTGCCGGTGCGGGGTCAGCGGACTCGAACCAACGCGCGAACCCGCAAGGGTGTGAAGCGGACGGTCGCCGGCAAGAAGGGCGTCAAGGATCGCAAGGCTTAATTGGTGAGGACGTGGTCTTCGACTGGCTGGTCAAACAATTTGACTGCCGGATGAGGTTCTTCCGAGATTTCGAATCAGTACTGAGCGGGTCAGCGTAAAAGGCGGCGAGCGTGGCGAAGAATAAGAAGAAGAAGGTCCGGCGTAACGTGACGCGCGGCATCGCTCACATCCGGGCGACATTCAACAACACGCTTGTGACCATCACCGACACCAATGGTGATGTGTTGTGCTGGGCCAACGCCGGAACTGTGGGCTTCAAGGGGAGCCGCAAGAGCACGCCTTTCGCAGCGCAGCGCGCCGCCGAAACGTGTGCCGATCGGGCCTCGAAGTTCGGTTTGCGGGAGATTGAGGTTCGCGTCAAGGGGCCCGGGTCGGGGCGCGAGAGCGCCATCACCGGCCTGCAGACGGGCGGCCTGTCGGTGCGGTCGATCGAAGATGTGACGCCGCTGCCGCATAACGGCTGCCGTCCCCGGAAGAAGCGCCGCGTCTAGTCACCAGCGGAAGCGGTTCCGGCAGCGACCAGCTCAGGCGCTCAGGGCGATTGATTCGCCGACGAACAAATTGAGAATCAGCGGGGGAGAGAGTTATGCGTATTCGTTGGCGTGGTCTGGAGTTGCCGAGTCGGGTCCAACTCGACAAGGAAGTCTCGAATCCGAACTACGGGAAGTTCACGGTCGAACCGTTCGAACGCGGCTTCGGCGCAACCATCGGCAACAGCCTGCGTCGCATCCTCCTGTCGAGCCTCGAAGGCAGCTCGATCACTCGCGTGAAGATCCAGGGGGTCCAGCACGAGTTCACCACCATCCCCGGAGTCGTCGAAGACGTCACCGACATCTGCCTCAACATCAAGTCGGTCATCGTCAAGAATCACAGCCCCGGCCCCAAAACGCTGCGGATTGAGCGTCACGAGCGCGGCGTCGTGACGGGCGCCGACATCATCACCGACGATCAGGTCGAGGTCATCAACAAGGACCTCGTGATCGCCACGATGACTGACGATGTCCCGCTCCACATCGAGTTGTACGTCGAAAACGGTCGCAGCTACATCCCCGCCCTGGAACACTACAACCAGGAGCAGGAAGTGGGCGTGATCCCCCTCGACGCCATCTTCTCCCCGGTGGTGCGCGTCCGCTACAAGGTCGAAGAAACCCGCGTCGGCCAGCGCACCAACTACGACCGGCTCATCCTGGAAATCTGGACCAACGGCACCATCACCGCCGAGTCGGCCCTCATCGAATCCGCCAAGATTCTCCGCAAGCATCTCAATCCGTTCATCACCTACCGCGAAGCGGGTCCTGAGACCTCTCCGGACGGCGGACTCCGCGGCATGCTCGACATGACCGGCTATGCCCCGGTCGACCTCGAGCTCGAAGAAAAGCTGAATCAAAGCCTCGCCGAGTTGAACCTGTCGGTTCGGGCCACCAACTGCCTGGAGTCCGAAGGGATCAACACCGTCCGCGATCTGGTCCTCAAGACCGAAGATCAACTGCTGCAGGTGCGGAACTTCGGCGAGACCACGCTGCAGGAAGTCAAGGAGCGGCTGCAGACCATCGGGCTGCGGCTCTCCATGCGGTTGCCGCCGTCGATGATGCGTCAGGGTTGAGATGTCCTCATTCGGCGGGCTTCGGGGCCAGCGTCGGCGCGGCGGACGGGTTCGTCGACAAACAGTGCGTGTTCACCGCTTGCGAGCGGGTTGATCGATTTGGATAGGTGTTCTCATGCGTCATCGCATTCGTGGCCGCAAGCTCAATCGCAACGCGTCGCACCGCCGCGCGCTGTTCCGCAACATGTCGACCAGCCTGATTCTGTCGCTGCAGGCCCCGGAAGACGCGCCGAACAAGCCCAAGGTCCCCGGACGGATCGTCACCACCGTCGAGAAGGCCAAGGAACTTCGCCCGCAGATCGAAAAGCTGGTGACGCTCGCCAAGAAGTCGCTCGCTCACGAAGCTGCGGCGGAGCAGTTCGCCACCACCGCCGAGCGCAACTCCCAGGCCTGGAAGGATTGGCGCAAGTCCGATCGCTGGCAGCAGTGGGTCAAGGCGATCATCCCCGCCGTGAATTATCGCCGCCGGGCCTTCGCCGCCCTGCGCGACAAGGAAGCCGTGCGGATTCTCTTCTCGGAACTCGGCCCGCGCTATCGTGATCGCGAAGGGGGCTATACCCGCGTGGTCCGCCTGGCGGAGTTCCGCCTGGGGGACGCCGGACGTAAGGCGATCATCGAGTTCGTCGGCGAACGGGACCGCCTCAAGGCCCGCCGTCGCGCCGCTCCGGTCGTTCGCGAAGCCGCTCCGACTCCCGCCCCCGCCCCCGAACCGGCGGCCGCTGCTCCCGCCGCGGAGTAGTCTCGCTGCCCGCGCGGCGTCCGCGCCAGGGGAATTCAACAAGCCAGGGGTGTTCCTCCCGGCTTGTTTCGTTCATGATGGCCGAAATTTTGCGCAGGCGAAGAATGGGAGTCGCGGATCTCCCACGGATGCCGACGATTCCACACAGCTGTCTCGACCTTCCATCACGCCCTCTCTCCGTATTTCAGCGGTGTTCCCTGCTTGGTGACATTGTGGTGTCGCGTTCAGAATTTGGAGAAGATCCCATGCGTCGTAACCTGCTGCTCTGTATTTCCGGGGCGGCCCTGGCCGCGGTCGTTTTCTGGAGTCAGGCGAATATGGCTGCTGAGGCGGAACCGAAGCTCCTGCGTCACATGGTGCTGTTCAAATTCAAGGCCGACGCCACGCCCGAGCAAGTCCAGGAACTGGTGGCCGCCTTCGCAGCCCTTCCCGGCAAGATCTCCGAAATTCACGCCTTTGAACACGGCGGCGACGTCAGCGTCGAAAACCTCGCCGACGGCTTCACCCACGGCTTCCTGGTTACCTTCAAGACCGCCAAAGACCGCGACGCTTACCTGCCGCACCCGGAACATCAGAAGTTCGTCGAACTCGCCAAACAGCGCGTCGATAAGGCCCTGGTGTTCGACTACTGGGCACAGCGCTAACCGGAAGGATTCTCCACAAAGACGAAATTCCATGAGCGGAAAGTTCGCCGCGAAAAACGCAGAAATGAGCACAAGGGGAGATCAAGGATCTCGCATGCGCTGAATGCATTCTTTCTTGCGCTTCTTGTGCTTTTTTTGCGGCCAACCAGCTTCGCTTTTATTCATGTCTTCATGGTTCACCCCCCTTCTTTTAGAGAATCCGTCAGTAGGCGCGACCGACGACAACAGCCGGCCTGTTTTTCGGATTTCCTGCGATGACCGCCCCGGTGGAACTCGAATTCGGCGTCGCGATTCCGGGGGTGATCCTGCCGGAAGACCAATGGGCGCGGACGGCGGTGAAGAAGCTGCCCCCGCCGGGGCCGCTCAACTTCGCCGAGCTGTTCGGCCGCGACGCCCCGGTCGTGGTCGACGTCGGCTGCGGCAACGGGCGGTTCACGTTGTGGAGCGCCCTGGCCCATCCCGAATGGAACCACCTCGCGGTCGACATCCTGCCGGTGGTCGTCCGCTATGCCACGCGGCGGGCCAATCAACGGGGACTCTCGAACGTCCGTGTGGCGGTCATCGGCGGTCGCGAGCTGTTGCGGGACTACGTCGGACCGGGGACGCTCACCGAAGTGCACTGCTACCACCCGCAGCCCTACTACGATCCCCGCGAGATGCGCTTGCGGCTGATCACCCCCGAGTTCGTCGCCCAGGTCCACGCGGCCCTGGTCCCCGGCGGTCGGTTCTTTCTGCAGACCGACAACCCCGCCTACGCCCGCTACATGCGCGGCGTGGTCCCCCCGTTCTTTGACGTCACGGAAGTGACCACGCGCTGGCCGGAAACGCCCCAGGGCCGCACCCGCCGCGAGATCATCGCCCTGCGCGAGGGGCTGCCGGTCTACCGCGCCATTGGCGCCCGCCGCGATGACCTCACGCCAGACGCGATCGCCGAACTGATCCGCAAGCTGCCCCAGCCAAAGTTCGACGCCGACCGCCGGCTGGCGAAGTACGACCGGTTGGAACGGGAATCCCAGACGCCTCAGCGTTGAGAGATCAAGTCGCCGCCGGGAAACCGGCCCGCGGACCGTCGAAGTCCGCGTCGCACGGCGATCCGGAAGCGTGAGCGCCCGGAGTCTGGCATTTCGCATTGGGAATTTCGCACATCGCAACGGGAATCTCGCGCGGTTCCCACCGTCGCAGACTCCGGTCACTGACGTTCCCGGCTCGCCGCCAGACTCCGGTCGCTCACGCTCGCGGCTCGCCTCCGCACGTCATAGCCCCCGGTCAATGACCGGGGGGCGAATGCTCCCATACGCCGTCGAAGACACACGTCTGGTTTCCTTCCACGCGTCACAAGTCCACGCCCCGTGAGGCGCTCGGCCCCCCCTCATTGACGGGGGGCTATGACGCCGGCGGGGTGGCATGTTTGCCCTTCAAGGTAAGCATGTTTCTGACGGCCCCGCGACTCTCCACATGCTCGCCTTCAAGGGCGAGTATGCCACCGCGCGGTTGGGTGGTCCTGTGGAACTCAACTGAATGTCATTCTGGAGCCTGCATCATCGAAGGCAATGTTGCCAAAGCTTTGGTGCAGTCGATTCGCCAGACCGGCGAGACTAACTGCGGTCCCCTTCCTGAAGCTCTGGTACGTGAGGCTCAAGTCCGGCAGGGCGAAATAGACCAACGAGGAACGCGGCACATCAGATCGCAGGTTCTGCACTGCGTGCTCCATTGGTGGAATGTCCCCATCCGAGAGAACGTTCAACAACGCTCCAGTGAAGACGACAACCTCGTTCCCTGCAGGAGCTAATGATACGACTTGACCACGTGGGAAGAGGACTAGGCCTGGACTTGAAGCCATCGCAAGCGTGATCAGGTTTCCATCGTCGTGCCGGTCTTGTAAGTACTCGCGATCGGTGCATCGATAGCACCTATCATAAGAACAATACTGAAGGTACGAACTGTCCCGCAGCGGGATTCTCACTGAGACGCCGCATTCCGTTGCGACTGCATCAATCAACCGCTGGGACAACTCTGCCAGTTCCTCTTCACAGGCGGCAAAGGTGCGGTAGAGATCTGAATGCGAAAATGGCTGAGTCGAATGTTCGCAGCGAAACTTGTGTCGGTAACAATATCGCTCACACAGATCGACTCGGTTCGTGGAGTTTGATCGCTCCATGCCGAATGGCAAGAAGCCGTCCGTCTGTTCGGGGAAAGAGAACTCCAGCTTGGTATCATACCCCACCTGAGGATAGAGCGACATGATCTTCCCGAAACCATCCTGTAATGATGCTGAGCCCCTGATCTGGGTGTGTCCTGTTTGCATCAGCGCCCGGGCGCAGCGGGTAATATCCTCTGCTGAAGGATCAGTGTGGCGATGGGAGTGCAAACGATCTAACTCGCTGCAGCATTCCGGTTTCATTCTTTTGGTCCTATTGCTTGGCGAAAAACCCCTCTGGATGTAGCTGACGGGTACTCCCAAAAACCTCGCCTCGACGGCGGATCAGTGGCTGAGCGCTTGGGTATCGCCCGGCTGGCGCTGGCCAGCACGTTTCAGCAGATGACGCTCGCGCTCTTTGCGAAACTCTTCGATGGGATCGATGCTGGGGTCAATTTCTTCTTCCATGACTTTGAAAAAGCTGGAACCCATGACCCCCAGTATTCCCGCAAACAACGCCAATCCCGTGACGAAAGTGAACATCACGACGATGCGTCCGATCGCGGTGACCGGCGTGATGTCGCCGTAGCCTACGGTGGCCACGGTCACCATCGTGAAGTACATCGCGTCGAATAGATTCCTGAACTTGTCGGGCTGCGCACCGCGTTCGGCTTCGTAGACCGCGACAGTGCAGAACAGACCGATAATCGACATGGAAAAGCACAACGGCTGCAGTGCCGGAGCCGCCCGATAGAATCCCAGGGCGACAAGTTGCAGCGACCGGGAATAGCGGAAGAATTTGAGGAGCCGAAAGACGCGCAGCGCACGGACCAGTTGCATCCACTGTGGCGAGAGGATGAAACCCGCCCAGAACGGAATGATAGACACCAGGTCGACCAACCCCATCGCTGAATGCGGATAGTGCCAGCCATAGTGGTCTTGAACATCGTCCATCCAACGCAACACATATTCCGAAGTAAAGCACAGCCCAATCGCGTAGTCGGTCCAGAGCAAAAACTGAGGAATGTTTGTTGCTTGCCCATTACCAAGGGAAATCTCAATCAGGTAGATCACCGTTCCCGCAAGCACGAGGAACTTGAGCCACGGATCGGCGAGACGCAGAAACTGTGCGACCTTCGGCATAGCTGCACGGATTCCGATGCCTGAGCGGCGTTGCTCGACACTGTGATGCACGCCAGGGGACATTCTCAGTCCCGAGTACGCGACGCGAAACATGCGGTGGCGGCTCTAGTTTTTGATCACGTGCGGCAGGAAACGGCTCAGGTTGTGAGTGATGGGGTTCTCGTCTTCGCGGATTCCCAGGCCGCAGGCGGTATCGCCCACGATCCAACTGCCGAAGACTGCGTAACCACCCTCCGACTGCGCAAGGGGATGGTACGCTTGATAGACCAAGGGCTGATCTTGATAAGGCCCCTGTGTTTCTCGCTGAACTTGCCCGTGCTTCACGATCTGGACGTTACTCCCTTCACGCGACAGCGCAGGCCTGCTGACGTAGTCGCCGGTCAGCGGCTCCCATGCGGTTTGCAAAAGATACGGACAGTCCGGAAACAGCTCCCAAAGAACGACCAGCAAGGCCTTGTTTGAGAGGAGCATTTTCCAGGGCGGTTCGATCCAGCGAGTTCTGGACGCCACCAGATTCCGCCCGAACTCCTCGTGAATCATCCATTCCCAAGGGTAGAGCTTGAACAAACAATCGAGGGGTGTGGTGCGCGAGTCGACAAAGACGCGTTTTTGCGAATCAAACCCGATCGCCGACACGTCGAGGTAGTCGGTCTCCATTCCGGCTTGTGCCGCGGTATCGCGCAAGTAAGTGACGTTGCCGTAGTCTTCCTCGTAGCCGCCGGTTGCCGCGAAACTGAGTCGATCAAGCTTCTGCGCGTGCAGTTCCTTCCAGACATCGATCAGCCGCTCGTGCAGGCTGTTGAACTGATCCAGGCGCGGATGCACTTCCTCCAACCAGTGCCATTGCACCACGGCGGATTCAAACAACGCTGTCGGTGTGTCGGCGTTGTACTCCAGCAACTTCGGCGGCGTCCTTCCGTCCCAGGCGAAGTCGAATCGCCCGTAGACCGTCGGCTCATCGTTGTTCCAGCTGTCCCGAATCCATTCGCGGAACGCCGTTGGAATCTGAAACTCTTCGAAGCGGTCATCGTCGATAACTGCCTGAACCGCCTGCAGACAGAGTTCGTGGAGCGTGTTGGTGGCCGATTCCAACTCCTCGATCTCTGACAGCGTGAATTGATACCAGGCAGACTCATCCCAGTAGAGATCACCATCGATGGTGTGGTAAGTGAAGCCCAGTTCTTCCACGCGGCGCTGCCAGTTGCGGCGGGGCGCACCCGCCATCCGTCGCATCAGGAATGCCCCGAATAGTGCGAACCCGTATGCCCGAACCCGCCCCAGGAAATATGGCTGGAGGAATGCGTACTGCCGGTCGTGTGCGATCCTGATGAGACCGGAGACGGCGAAGGTGTGTGTGCGACTGTGTTTGAGGAACTCGCTGAGGATGTATCGCCCCAGGGACTGAACAATGGACGGCTGGGGTGCGAGCGGTAGCGATCGTGGTAGTAAGTGTGGTGGGTGGTCGTGTGATGGGTGCTCGTCGGGTGCGAAGAACCGGCTGCCGCTGTCTGCTGCGGCGGGCAAGGAGGAGGCACTTTGCCATCCGGCCCGGGTTCCTTAGGGATATCGCAGACCTCTGCGGACTGCGAACACGCGACTGGAACACGGCCATCGGGACCGGGTTCTTTGGGAATATCACAGTAGGCCGACGTTCGTACCGGGCGTGATTGTGCCTGGGGCGGTGAATGTCCACACCCGAACGCCGTCATCGCCGGTGCCAGCAGTGTCAACGCGACCTTGGCGCAACGTTTCATCGGCAGTCTCCCTGGAAATTTCGGCCCTACAACATGGAGACGACGACAATCAGACTGATTCCCAGCAGCAGGGAAGCCACCACGGCGCCCACTGCCACATTGCGTTCTTCCAGTTGCTTCTCGATATCCAGCCGTTGCGTGATGAATTCAAAGGCCTTGAAGCCGACGAGCATCATCACCAACCCCAGCAGCCCAAAGGCGCCCGTGCTTAGCAGCGCGATGGCCAGCCCTTGAAAGTCGATCGGCAAGGCCGCGAGTGTGGCGAAGGAAGCGACATCGATCAGCGGCGACAGAGATTCGAAGTTCATGAGCAGAATCCACAGGTGTCGAGAGGCGAGATGGCGTCCGGCCAGCCGATCTAAACTCTCAATGCCCGAAGATCTGCGGAACCCGACAAAGAATTCTCATGCGACTTCGACTCAATTGCGGTTTAAGACGTGTTCGCCGACTGCACATGTTGGCGCGGCGGCAGCAATGAATTGAGGCTGTGCCTGCTGCGGGAATTCGCCGAGCCAGGTAGCGGTCCCAGCGGGACGCATCTGCTATAGCGCACGCTGAAACGCTGGCTAAGCCCACCATCAGAGACGAGACGATTCCGCTCTGCGTTCACTCGCTGAAGTCTGGGCACAGCAGCGGGGCGTTCGCGCCTTGGCAAGCGGCTGGATCTTGCGTGACCTCAGAGATCTCTTGCAGAAGAATTTTGCGGATGAGATTGAACTTGCGCTCCACGGTACGCGGATTACGTCCGCACTTCGCAGCGATTTCGTCGATCGTGAAACCTTCCAGCTTCCACTCCACGAGGCGCTTGAGCTCATCGCTGTCCAGAGCCTTCATCCAACGCTCATATTCTTCCGCAACTTCCGATACGAGGTCCGGAGTCGGCTCCTGGCTGATGAGCTCAAGAGTGGGATCTTCCCACCCGTCATCACTCGCGCGCGGCTCAATGCGTTGAAAGGCGCCGCCCCGCTTCAAGCGATGCTCGTCCCGATGCGCATGCATCAGTTTACGGATTGCAATGCTGACGAGGAGTCGCCACAGGCCATGGCGGTCACTCACTTGCAAGAATCTCTGGCCCTCAACTCCGCGACAGAAGCTGGCAAAGGCGCTGAGCGCCACCTCCTCGGCATCGATCCGGCTGCGATCGGCGGATGACGTTCGCGCCTGAACCAGCCGGACCAAGCGTTCGAAAAACACGTCCCAGAGTCGTTCAGCCGCCAGGTCATGTCCAGCTTCCAGCTTCCTCAGCCACTCCGTTACTGCGGTATCGCCGAATGGCATTCCGAGATCCCCGAACTGCGGGAGTCAAATTCCAGTGAGTGCGTAGTATGCTGACGGGAATCACAGCAATCCACGCTGAGGTCACAAGATTTTTGTGAGCTGGTAGATTCACCAGTTGTCGGGATTCGACCAGAAACAGGCATGAACCAGTGGAGACTGTGTTAATCAGAGACAGCGTATCCGGTGCGGACCGATTAACAAATCTGCTTCCCCCGTCAGCAGAATGTGGCGGATGCTCATCGATCTCGAGTGGTGCATAAGGTGGAACCTACCTCGGACTCTGAGTCGATTGCCGTCGCGCGCTGGATCGACGCACGTTGCGACGAATTTGAGCGGGCCCTGACTGCGGGCGATTCGCCGACCATTGAATCCTTTCTGGCACACGCTCGCCCGCAGGATCGGCAAGCACTCCTGCTGGAACTTCTTGTGACCGAAGTTGACTACCGACTCGGTCGACGCGAGCAGCCTCAGCTTGACGACTATGCTGGGCGATTTCCGGAGCTGTCGGCGGAGCAGTTGACGGCGGTTCTGCATCCCGCCATCCAGAGCGCCGACACCCTGATCGGTAGAAAACTGCACGTCTATCAATGTGTCACACTGGTCGGGGCCGGTGCCATGGGACGCGTCTACCTCGCCAGGCACGACGAGTTGCAGCGACATTGCGCCCTCAAGATTCTATCACCCAGACGCGGTGTCTGTGACGACGACTACGTTGCGAGGTTCCACCAGGAAGGTCAGGCCGCGGCCGCTTTGGTGCATCCCAACATTGTGGCGTTGCATGCCGTCGGCCAGGCAGGGGATACCCACTTCCTGGAAATGGAGTACGTACCCGGCCGCTCCCTCCAGCGACTCATCCGCGATGAAGGGCCCCTTCCCGCCGATCGGGCGCTTCGGCTGGCGATCATGATTGCGGAAGGTCTGGCTGCCGCGCATCGTGCCGGCATGATCCACCGCGACGTCAAACCGGACAATGTCCTGGTGACCCGGTCAGGCCTCGCCAAGATTGGCGACTTCGGTCTGGCAAAACGCTTACTCGGTATGGATCAGGATCCGTTTGCCAACATGGTCTGCGGTACGCCCAGCTACATGGCTCCCGAGCTGTTTCTCGGTCAGCAGGCCTCCACGGCATCCGACGTCTACGCCCTGGGCTTGTGCCTGTTCCAGATGCTGATCGGCAAACTTCCCTGGCGAAACGTATCGCTGACCGAGCTCGCAGTAAGCGGCCGAAGCGAGATCGTTCCCAATGTCCGCGAACTGCGACCGGAGCTTTCGTGCGAACTCGCCGAATGCGTTGCTCTGATGACGGCAGAATCGCCTGGGGGACGGCCCGCGGATGCCGCCGCCGCCGCAATCCTGCTGCATGCGGTTTTAGGACTGGAACGGGATATCGAATCGTTGCTGATGGAAGCCTTCGGAAATGACACGTCGGTGTCATGGCTTCGCTGCGGGGAGCGCTATACCGTACAGCGCCGCCTGCCCAATGATCGGCGGCAGGTCGTCATCGTGGAGCCGACCCAGCACCGCACCGAAGAGCGACTGTTGCTGCTGTATTCCACTTGTTGTCCCGCCACCCCCGATTACTACGAAGCGGCTCTGCGGCAGAATGCGCTTGTCATGCATGCCAGCCTGGCTATTCGCGACGTCGATGGGCAAGCGATGTTCGTCGTCATCAATGCCTATCCCCGCTCCACGGTCGTGCCCGAGGAGATCCGTCGCAGTGTGATCGAGATCGCCATCCAGGCCGACGAAGTCGAGCGACTGCTTACCGGCGAGGATCGAAACTGATGTTCGTTTCGCAAACAGAGTTTCTGACTGCGGCCCGGCATGCCGATGTTCGACGGAACCGCGGGGCGGCATGCTTCCCCATCAAGGCACGGATGTGCCACCCGATGACGTTAGCCCTTTGAGAGATAGTTCACCGGTCGCACTGGCTTTCCCAGGCTTCGCCAGGGACCAACCCTGCCGAGGCTCCGCCTCGCCCGGTGTCTTTCACACCTCACGGTCTCGCTACCGCAGCCGCATCGCAGAGCGTCGGCGCGGGCCGTACCCAGTCCGAGCCTGGGAGCAAGTTTGGGTGGGCGATCCAGATCCAGTGGGCCTACGCGATCAGCCATGCCGCCAGGTCGGCCTCGGCGTCGGCGATGTGGAGTTGTCCGCCGGCGCCGGCCGCGGCGTAGGCGGCCGCTGTGGTCGCCAGCTTTGGAGCGGTTTCGCCGGCGACCATCAGGGGTAGCGGCGCCCGCAGGGCGAGGAGTCCCGGTACGTCGCCGTAGCGCACCGCCCCCGGCAGCAGCAGGGGGTCGCGAATGTCGGTGATCGCACCGAAGCGGTAGCCGTTTGTGCTGATCGCGAGCTTGGAAACCAGTTGGCCGGCCTGAGCCGCGGCGGCGGCGGCGTACAAGGCCGCTCCCCCGGCGCCGACCAGGAAGATGGCTTCCGGCGCGGCTGGATGGGTCTTCGTGCCGACAATCGCCGTCAGGACATCGTGCACGCGCTGCGAGACAAGGGGATGGTTGTATCCCGCCGTGTAGCCCAGGAACTCGCGGGGGTTGTTGACCCGGCGGGACTCGGTGAGCACCTGATCCGGCGGCAGGAATTCCCCTTGATAGAGCAGGTCCAGGCCCACCACCGACAGGCCCGCGTTCAAGAGCTGCTGCACCCCCCCGATTGGATTGCCCGCGGCGTCGAGCAGCCCTTGCTTCCCGGAGTCGGTCACCCACAACACCACGTTGCGGTTCCAGGCGTCTGGAACCAGCGAGAGAAACGGGAGTTCTTCGTGGTGCGTTTTGTTGCGGGCCAGCCCGGTGTATTCGCGATGGCCGGTTTTCTGAGTCTCGGACAGGGTTTCCGATTCGACGACGCCCGTGGCGGCAACGTCTCGGCCGATCAGAATGTCCCAGCCGCCGCCGATGACGGTGCGGTACTTGGCGAGCGAGGCCGAGTCTTTTGGTGTCAGCGCGGCGAGTTGTTGATCAAACTCTTCCGCGAAGGCGCGGAGCGCCTTGAGTTCGGCTTCGTCCCCGCTGGGCGGTTGCGGATGGTCGGCCGTCCAGACGGAGGCTTCGGACGGCGTGAGGGGGACAAAGTCGCGCTCCGCCGGCGCGGCGCCTTCGAAGCCCAGGGCCTTCAGGAACACGCCGTACATCATCGCCCGGCTGGTCTGGTTGTAGTTGTGCTCGAACGGGAAGTACTTGCACGACAGCTTGTCGGGAACGCCGAGCATGGCGAAATGCTGCTGCAGTTGCGGGAGGCCCTTGGTTTCGATTTCGCGCGTCCAGTCGTTTGCGCCCGAGAGGCCGACGGTGCGCGGGGCGAGCATCGCGGCGAACTCGATGTTCCCCGTGCCGACGCGGAGATAGGTCGCGTTCTCGCAGGTGCAGCCCCCCTGCATGGAGGTCGACACCATCACCGCGGGGAAGAAGGCGACCGGCCGGGGATCGACGGCTCCGAGCATGAAGGTCTGCGTCCCGCCGCCGCTGGCCCCGGTGACGGCGATGCGCTGCGGGTCGACGTCGTCGAGGGTTTCGAGCCAGTCGAGGGCGCGGATCGAATTCCAGGTCTGCAGACCGAGCGCATTGAGCAGCCGCAGCTCCGATTGAGCGCTGAACAGACCCCAGCGCTGGGGCGTGCTCATCTCGGGGCGCTGTTTGCCGAAGCGGTGGATGAGGTCGAACGACAGCATGGTGTTGTCGGCATAGCCCAACATGTCGTAAATGAAGACCACGCAGCCCATCCGCGCGAGGTGCACGCAGCGCGCCTGGAGGGGATGGCGACCGCCGACCTCGAACTGCTCGGCCTTCAGTTCCAGTTCCTGTTTGACCTTGGCTTCGCCGTGGTCGTGGAACCGCCCGTTGGCCCAGTGCCCGTGGGGACAAAGCACCCCCGGCCGCTTCCCGCTCGCCTGGAGCGGCCGA
>JANRLN010000270.1:0-3651 GCA_033762515.1 Planctomycetaceae bacterium | reverse complement strand
CGTTGAGACCGGCGGATTACGCGGTGGGGGTGTTCCGCTCTCGTCGTCTCACCGCTGAGGAAACCCGGTCGACGTTGGGCGCCGTGACTGGTGGTGTCGTGGCTCACGTTGGGGAAGATGGTTTGGTGATCATCAGCGACCGAAGCGAGGTCTTGCGGCGCGTTGCGGAGATGATCGCGCTTGTCGATGCGCAGGAGACGGTCACCTGGGCGGTTCAGTTGTACGTGGTCTCGTTGTCGAGCGGGGAACTCCGGGACCTGGGCTTGGACGTGGTGCCGAGCGTCAACGTCGCGGCCGCGTTGGCCGGAAGCTCGGGCGGGTTCGCGACGGCGCTTGAGGGGACGTCGGCCGCAGCCAGGCTCGATCTGACGTTGCGGGCGATTGGCAACGGCGACGTAGGATCTCTGGTAGCCGATCCGCTCTTGTTGCTGACAGACGGTCGGGAAGCGTCTCTGTCGCGGGGCGAGCGGTTCTTGTTTCGGACGGTGTCGACGCGGACGCAAGATGGGTCAACGTTGACACAGCAGGAGGTTCAGACACTTCAGACGGGCGTCATCGTGCGCGTGAGCGTGCGGGAAATCGGGATGTCTCGGGCTAGGCTGCGTCTGAATGTCGACCTGGCCGACTTGCAGGGCTTCCGGGACGATCTGCCGCAGGTTTCGAATCAGGTGATCGATACCGAAGCGGACGTGGCCTCGGGCGGGGTGTACCTGGTTGGCGCGTTGGAACGAAACTCGTCTTCGCGCTCGTACGGTCAGTGGCTACACATTGGCGAACGTCGCGAGCGGACTCGGGGCGTGTTGCAGGTATGGGCGAAGGTTTACAGGATCAGCGGGAAGGGGGCTAAGGATGGGCCGCAGACGGCAAATAGAGTGGAACACGATAAGGGTTCAGTTCTGCGTGGAATGTGGTCTCCCGCTCGTGGGAGCCAAGCGGAAGGCGTTCTATTGCGGGTCGACGTGCCGCAGTCGGGGCCATCGCAGGCCGGTGGATTCACCGCAGCGCCAAGCGTCGATGTCGTGGAAGGCGTTGAAGTGGCTCCGGCTGTTGAAGCTGGACCAGGCGGTTCTGCAGGAAGCTAAAGTGGCGAAACGCTCAAGCGGGATTGCAAAAACGTCGAAATCCAAGTAGAAATTCACGCAGGAACGAAACATAACGGACATTATCGGACGTTGGGTATACCTGGGAAAACAGGCAAAGTGGTTGATCCTCGGGATCAAGCAGCCGCCAGTCCGGGGCTAGCCGACCGGGACTGCCGCCGTCGCGGGTTCGGGGACCGCCGGGCTTTCCAGGAACTGGCCGATGCGGCGGAACTTCTGGTAGCGGCGCTCGACGAGTTCCGCCACCGGCATGGACGACAACAGGCGGAGCTGTTTGACGATCGCCCCTTTGAGAGTCGCCGCCATCTGGCGGTGATCGCGGTGCGCCCCGCCCAGCGGTTCGGTGATCACTTCGTCGATCACTCCGAACTTCAGCAGGTCCGGGCTGGTGAACTTCAGCGCGCGGGCCGCCTTGTCGGCGTGAGTGACGCTCTTCCACAGAATCCCGGCGCACCCTTCCGGGCTGATCACCGAGTAGTAGCCGAACTGCAGCATCGCCACATGGTCGCCGATGCCGATCCCCAGGGCGCCGCCGGACCCCCCTTCACCGATGACCACGCAGATGATCGGCGTCGGCAACTGCGACATCTCGCGCAGGTTGACAGCGATCGAATAGGCCTGGCCCCGCTCTTCCGCCCCGATGCCGGGATAGGCGCCGGGAGTATCGATGAGACAGACGATCGGCAGCTGGTGCTTGGCGGCCAGTTCCATCCGCAGGAGCGCCTTGCGATAGCCTTCCGGATGCGCACAGCCGTAGTTGCACTCGTTCCGCTCTTTGAGCGTGCGCCCCTTCTGCTGGCCGATGAACATCACCTTATAACCTTCGATTCGCCCGAACCCGGTCAGGATCGCGCGGTCGTCGCCGAAGGCCCGGTCGCCGTGCAGCTCGACGAATTCGTCGAGCACCAGCTCCAGGTAGTCTTTAGTGTGGGGCCGTTCCGGATGTCGCGCGACCTTCACCACATCCCAGGGATCGAGATTTTCGAAGATCTCGCGGCGCATCTTCTGGATCTCCGCGCGCATGTTGCGGATCGATTCCAGGGTCGCCGGTGTGGGATTCGGTTGCTGTTCGAGTTGTTCGAGCTGCTGTTCCAGTTGATGAATCGGCTTTTCGAACGGCAGTTGAAACGGGGTCGCCATAGGTCGCTTTGGGCCTTCCAGAGATGTCCCCTCTCGCTCCACGAGAGGCCAGCCGAACTTGGGTTCGGAAATCGTTGATGCCGCGGCGGGAGGATGTTCGCCCGAGCGGCTACAGGATGTCAGGCAATTCCGTCATGTAATCCAGCGGCTCCTCGGCCGCCGCCTGCTGCGGTGGGACCGGACCCGGTGCCGGTGATGGCGGGATGGGTGCGGGAACTGGTTTTGCGGCTGCCGGCAGCAACATGGCCGCCAAAGCCGGGGCCGCCACCGGCGGTGGCGCTACCGACGGCGCCAACGGCATTGTGACCGGAACTGGTGCATTCGGGAAGCCGGGAACGATTGGCACGGGTGTCGGCGGCGGAACAACCGGCGCCGGCGGCAGCATTTGCGGGGGATACCCAGGCGGCATGCCCGGCAATGGACCACCCGGGTAACCGGGGGGAGGCTGGTAAGCCATCGGTTGCGGAACCTGCATCGGATATCCCGGCTGGGCGGGATAGGGATAAGGATAAGGCTGCGGCGGAGCCATGACCGGAATCGGCGGGGCAGGCACCGGCGCCGGAGCGGCGGGCACCGCCGCGGCAGGTTTGAGTCCCTGCTTCTTGATCGCGTCGAGTTTGGCTTTCTTGGCCGCATTGGCCGCCTGCCGGGTGCGCTGCTGATCCGCCAGTTGCGATGCCAGTTCCGGATTCTCGCGGACCAATTGGCTCCGTTTGGCATCCAGCCGACTGTCGACCTTGCCGCTGGAGAGTTGATCGAGCAGATCGACGGGCTTGTCCTCGACCTTGGACGACTTGGCTTCCTGGATTTCTTCTTTGAAGACACGAATCCGCCGCAATTCCGCCGAGATTTCCGCCATGTCCTTGCCGCGCTGCTCCGGCTTCTTGGACAGCAGTTTGGCGATCAGCCGATCCATTTCGGGAGTGACGTTCGGGTTGAATTCCGACGCATTCGGCGGAGGGGCCGACAAGTGCTTCTGCAGCAATTCGTTCGGAGTGGGGGCCTGGAAGGGGGTCTTTCCCGTAAGAACCTCGAACAGCAGGATGCCGAGGCTGTATAAGTCCGTCTGCAGGACGGGGTTTTGTTTACGAATGGTTTCCGGCGCAATGTAGGTGCGCGTCCCTTGAATCTGGGATTTCTTTCCGCCGAACATCGCCGCCAGGCCGGTTTTCATCCGCACCGCGAGCGAAAAATCGATCAGCCGGACTTCCCCGACCTTGTTCATCAGCACGTTCTCGGGCTTCATATCACGATGAATGAAGCCGCGATCGTGAACGTGCTGCAGCGCCGCGCAGACCCCATCCAGCAGGCGTTTCATGCGCAGGTGGACGCCGAGCACGTCCAGCTTCAACTGCACCTTGAGGGTGGGGGCGCGGAAGTACTCCATCAGCATGTAGGTGTAGTCGCGACC
>JANRLN010000269.1:0-2858 GCA_033762515.1 Planctomycetaceae bacterium | reverse complement strand
GCGACTCGGCGAGGGCCAGACGCAAGCCAGTTCCCGCTCCCGGTGCATGCGGCGGTTGGCTCGGCGACGCTACGGCGGCAATTCGCGGCAACCCCGCCTCGATAGTCGGTCCTGGACGCCGATGATCGCCGCGAATCCATAACCGTGCCGGAGGGGTCGCCGTTTGATTCGCGAGAATGTTGTACGGGGCGTCCCGCTTCAATTCGGGGACTGCCGGTTCGAAGACCGCCCGCAACCGATAGAAATCGGCCTGACTGATCGGGTCGTACTTGTGATCGTGACATTCGGCACACCCGATCTGCAACCCCAGAAACACGGAACCGACAGCCGATGTCAGCTCGTTCAACCGAAAATGCCGGCGTTCCAGTTGATCATTGACGTCGGGCATGTCCGGCCCGGCGAGGCAGAACATCGTCGCCACGGAGTCTCCGCCAGCGAGTTCGTCGCCAGCCAACTGCTGTCGCAGGAATTCGTCGTAGGGGAGATCGCGATTGCAGGCGTCGATCACCCAGTCGCGATAGCGCCAGGCGTCGGATCGCACTTTGTCGTGCTCAAAGCCGTCCGTATCAGCGTAACGCGCCAGATCGAGCCAGTGCTGCGCCGCACGCTCACCATACGCTGGCGAGGCTAGTAACCGTTCCACCAGCCGCTCATACGCGTCGGGAGCCAGATCCGTTTCGAACGCTGCGAGTTCATCCAGCGTTGGCGGCAGCCCAGTGACATCAAACGTAACCCGCCGCAAGAGCGCCGTTCGGTCGGCTGGTTTTCCGCCGGTCAGTTCGAGTCTTTCCAGTCCCGCGAGGATGTAGGCATCCACCGGCGTCCGCAGCCAGTCCCGTTCGCGAACGCTCGGCAAAGGGGACGTCAATAAAGGCCGATAAGCCCAGTGATCACGATCGCCCGGTTCGATCGGGGCTTCGACGATGGTATCGTCCGCGCAGAGACTCCCTGCCAGCGAGATTCCACCGCAAACGAACAACACACATCGCAACACTGTCCGCATCGCGAGATCAGCCGCCGCGATAGGTCGTGTTGGTGATCGGCTCCCATAAGGAAGTAGGGCGGCCGCAAAGAGGCGCAAAAGGCCCAAAGAAAGGCCGGAAGGAAATCTCATGGACGTCGTCATCAACAACTCGCTCACGCTTCCGCGGTTCTTTTTTTTTGCGCCTCTTGCGTTTCTCTGCGGCCAAATCTCTTCGGTTGTTATGCCAGAATCCCGTGCACAATCTCGACATCGTCCGTCGGGCCGATTAAGCGTTCGTCGAGGCCGTTGTGGAAGTAGGACAGGGCTTTCGGGTCGAGACCCAGCAGGTGCAGCAGCGTCGCGTGAAAGTTGCGGATATGCACCGGGTCTTCCACCGCCCGCAGCCCGACTTCGTCGGTCGCACCGTAGGCCATTCCCGGTTTCACTCCCCCGCCGGCAAGCCAGATGGTGTAGCCCCACGGATTGTGGTCGCGCCCTTTCCCCTGTTCGCTCATCGGCATCCGTCCAAACTCGCCCCCCCAGATGACCAGCGTGTCCTCCCACAGGCCGCGCCGTTTCAAGTCGGTCAGCAGTCCCGCAATCGGCTGGTCGGTCGCAGCGCAGAGTTGCGTGTGATTCTTGAGGACGTCGGTGTGGGCGTCCCACCCGTTGGTGTCGCCGGAATACAGCTGCACGAACCGCACGCCCCGCTCGACCATGCGGCGTGCCAGCAGACAGCGCCCCCCGAACTCTTCCGTCTCCGGACGATCGAGACCGTACATGCGTTGTGTCTCGCGGGTTTCCTCGCCAAGATCAACCAGTTCCGGGGCCGCGGTTTGCATTCGAAATGCGAGTTCGTACGACTGCATGCGGGCGGCAAGTTCGTCGTCGTGATCGCGTTCGGCGAGATGCCGGCGATTCATGTCGCGGAGGAAATCCAGGGTTCGCCGCTGCTGCGTCGTACTGATCCCCTCCGGCGGCGCCAGATGCAGAATCGGTTTGGCCCCCGGTCGCATGGGGACCCCCTGAAAGCTTGCGGGGAGATAGCCGTTCCCCCACGCCGGCGGTCCTCCCTTTAGCCCGCCGCCGGGATCGGGCAAGATGACGAACGCGGGGAGATCCTGGTTTTCGCTCCCGAGGCCATATGCCGCCCAGCTTCCCACGCTGGGGCGGCCCATCAGAATGCTCCCGGTGTTCATCTGATAGACCGACTGCGGATGATTCACGCTGTCGCCATGCAGGCTGCGCAGTACGCACAACTCGTCGGCATGTTCCGCGAGGGCCGGCAGCAGGTCGCTCACGGAGATGCCCGATTCCCCCCGCGGCCGCAGCGGCTGCACGGGGGGCAGCAGCGGGTTCGCGGCCACTTTTCGGCGCGTCATCACCATGCCGAAGCTGTCGGGCAACGATTTGCCGGCCAGACGCTGCAACTCCGGCTTGGGATCAAACAGATCGACGTGGCTCGGTCCCCCATGCATGAAGAGCCAGATGACCCGCTTCACCCGCGGGGCAAAGTGCGGCAGCGGCCGGCGTCGCGAGCCCGATTCCGCGGCGGCCGAGGATCGCAGGAATTCCGCTCCCTCCAGCGCTGCAAAGGCCAGAGCGGCACATCCACCCCCCGCCTGCAAGAGGCGGCGACGCGACCAGGCACCGTGAAAATTCCATTGATGCGACATCAACGCGAACCCGTGAGGATGTGACCTGCGAGTCTACCACGCCCGGCGGGCAGGAGCACCTCGAATTCGGCTCCCACTTCTGTCGGAATCAGTGGTCCAGACGCGTCTTGGCGCGCTCAACCCGACGCTCAAGGCGTCTTGTGAAGTGGGCTGCGATTGCAGGGCTGAAGGTCATCCCCCCATTGGCCGATGGGCGCAAACGGGCGCCGGGCAAACCA
>JANRLN010000268.1:0-4976 GCA_033762515.1 Planctomycetaceae bacterium | reverse complement strand
CGGCCACGAATGGGAAGCCCTCACGAACGGCCTGCCGCAGAGCGACTGCTACGTCAACGTGCTGCGCGACGCCATGGCCGTCGACCAACTCGACTCCTGCGGCATCTATTTCGGCACCACCGGGGGGCAGGTTTACTGTTCGCCAGACGGCGGGGATCACTGGTCGCCGATCGTCCGCGACCTGCCGGCCGTGGTTTCGGTTGAGGTGCAGACGCTCCCATGATTCGCGTCGTGCTCCCCTACCATCTGCGGAATCTAGCCCAGGTCGGAGCGGAAGTGGAACTTGAGGTCGTCGGGACGGTGACGCAGCGTTCCATCCTCGACGCGCTCGAAGCCCGTTATCCGATGCTCCGGGGCACGATTCGCGACCACGGCACCGACAAACGCCGCCCCTTCCTCCGCTTCTATGCCTGCGAGGAAGACTGGACTTTCGAGGCGCCGGAGGCTCCCCTTCCGGCGACCGTGGCCTCCGGTGCGGACCCGTTCCTCATCGTCGGCGCCGTCGCCGGTGGATAGTCCCGTCGCCACCCCGGGAGTTACACCCCAAAGGCCGTTTCGACGCAGAAAAAGCGCGTGCGCCGCTGCCGAGCGTAACCCGGCAGCGGCGCACTGCGCGACGCGGGGAGTGATCCGGTTTTAGTAGCGAATGATGAGGTCGGCATACAGCCGCGACCGCATCAGGTCTTTGCGCTCGCTAACGGGGATTTCGTATCCCACCCCCAGTTCGCTGTAGCTGCCGAATTTCTTGCGGGCGCCGATGGCCATCGTGACCATGTCATTCCCGGCAACATCGGTCGAGCCGAGATTGATGAGGTCGCCCCCTTCAAAGTTCACGGGCAGGGCCTTGCCGCTCTTCATCCAGTGGAACCAGTTGACTTCGAAGAGGGCGTACCAGCTCTCCACAAATTCATAGTCGACATGGTTCGACCAGTACCACATCTGGCTGCGGGCCGCGGTGTCGGTCGGCAGCCGGAAACCGGTGCCGCTGAGGAAGTGTGCTTTCTCGCCGATCTGTTTGCCGGCCGAAGTGAAGATGTGAAACTCGCCGTCGCCGCGACCCTGGAAGGCGTGGTGCGAACCGATGTCGATTTCGTAGATGGTCCCCACCGACAGCAGGAACTGCGATTCAGGATCTCGAACGAGGTTGTATTTCAGTCCCGCTGTCACGTCGGCCCAGCCGTCGCCATCAGGGATCGCGGCTTCATTGTTGCTGTCGATCCAGAGATAGCCGTCCTTGTTGGCGACGATCGACAACCGCTCGGTCAGCGCGATCCGCAATTGCGTCGCGACATACTGGGCGTTGCCGCCGTTGAAGACCGGGTTGCCGTCGGGAATCCATTGATTCGCGAAGACCACGCGGGCCTCGGTAAGGGTGCGCGGATCTTCAAAGAAGAGTGGATTGGACAGGGGACTGACGAAGTCCGAGAAGCAGCGGTCGGATGGGGCGATGAAGCCAAACAGCGTCTGGTTCTGGCAGTTGCAACCGCAGCCCGAATGCTGCGGACACGCCGCCGCCGGCCCGCACGGTTGCCATTCATAGGAGACCGGCGCCAAAGCCCCGGTGGTCCATGAGGGATCCGCCTCGACCGCCGCGACGGGTGAAGCCGCGGGAACAACGGCCTCGTCGCTCCAGGCCGCTTCGGTACCGAGCACCCCCACGGTGCAGACCCAACACCAGCGACGAACCCAAGCGCTGTTCAGCATCGTCATCCCTTCCGATTCGCGTCTCACCAAGCGCCACCATGTGCTTCGCAGACCTCCTGTAAATCGAAAGAAGCGCAAAATTCCTGAAGCGCTGAACGCGACAACCGCGCAGCTTCTCCAGACGGCTCGACATGAAGATAAATCACAATTCAATGTGAGAAACGCTTGAGATCGAAGTTGAGGGCAATTCATCCCCCGGCGGGGTGTCCCTACCAGCACCGTTCAGGGCCGAGCGGTCGCAGGGACTGCAGCCAGGGTCTGCAGCTCTTGCTGCCGACTCATGGCGATCCCTTCCCAGTTCTCCGGGGTGGCCTGGAAGAACCCGATGGCTGCCCGGTATGTCCCCTCGAACCCGGCTGGAAGGGTCTGTTCCGAGAAACTCATGATCCGCAGTTTGCGATAGACTCCTGGCGCGTCGGTGTATTGCAGCCAGGCCTCCGCATTCGCGGGACGCTCCACGAGACAGCAGACCGCTCCCAAACCTTGTTGGGAATCGAATACCGCCATCCATCGTGCGGACTTTTCCAGACCTTCGTTCGGCTTCCCCGCGTCCTTCAGAAACTGGCCGCGTTTCTGCACTCCTTGTTCGTCGCCGAAGAGGTAGTCGGTCATCGTCGGGGACCAGGCATACATCAGCGGATAAGTCACTTTCAGATCGATCGCCTCCTGCGAGCGCAGCCGGGCGGTTTCCATCAGCACGCCGTCACGCACCATGACGCTCGATTGCACCTCCACCGCGCGAATCTGCGATTCCCGCTCCATTCGAAATGAGGCCCCCGTAACGTTCATCGTCGGCATGATCTGGGTCACCCGTTGTTCGTCGACCCAGAACCGCACGGACGACACAAGTTCCTTTTCCACCTTGCCCGGCTGGCCGGGAACGTTGAGAAAATGGGCCGATCCCAGGATCCCGACGTCCCGAATGTTGAGCACCGTCCCATAGGCGCTTTCCGGCGTGGCGATCATCGCGTCCCGATAATCGAACCCGCTCAGCGTCCACAACTTCGGCCCGTCAATCCGCAGCCGGACGTCTCCCAATGTGGCCGTCAACGTCTCCGGCCGCGCGACCTCCGGCGCGTCCGCTGCGGCCGTCCACAGCATCAGGGTGCACCCGATCGCGTTGATCAGGAATCTGGGCATGGGCATGACTCCGCGGAAGAGTGAGGTGGCTGCCGTCGGGCATTCGCGCCCCCGGCGTTGGATCGGTACTCGCCGCCGAAGAGTCGAATTCGTTCGTCATCAGCACACACGGGATCGGCGGCGCTGGCAAGGCATCGGCGGCCAGGAGCGCGGGCAGCCCCTTGGCCGCCCGCAAGGGATGGGCCGACGCCGGTGCGAGCAGCGTGCCGACCATTGCGAGCAGCAGCAGCAACGTCGGCCGCATTCCGAGCTTCAGTTGCTCCCACGCTTCCACCCCGAACGCCATTGCGAAATCGAGCGGCCCGTCCGCAGGCGGCGCCGGAACCGTGGGACGAGCCGCAGGTGCGGGGACGGGTTGAGGGATGACCGGGGCGGGCAGGGGGGAAGTCGGTCGTTGTGAGATCCGCGCCGGAACGGCAGGGGCGGGGTCGTTGCCTGGCGTCAGCCCCGCCAGCAACTCCGGGCGTGTCTCCCGAGGTTGTTCGTCGAGCCACGTGCGATAGGCCTGAATGACCTCCCGTTTGCGTCCAAAGCGGCGATCCAGGGTCTGCCAACTGTGTCCTGAAATCTGGCGGAACTCGGCGGCCGTGGGATAACGCCCGGCGCGCTGCGTCGCGGAGTGAAACTCAGCCAGGAGTTCCGCGGAAGAATAGACCGGGGTCGACTCGACCCGCTTGGGGAGTCCCGCCGCCACGCGGAGGTTGGTCCAGTTGCCCCAGCGGTCGTAGACGATGTGTCGGGAGATGCCGGTGTGGTCGCGGAACCGGCCCAGCGTGATGTTCGGCCCCTGTTCCGCGGCGAGTCGACGCAATTCTTCCAGCAGCGCGGTGCGGCTCCGTGGGGAGATGACAGTGGTCATGGTGAGTCTTCCTTTCACGCAACAACGGGAGGGACGTGCAGACACCCCAGGCCCGAGGACAGACCGCAACTCCCGCTAGCGCCGGCGAAAGCCCATCGCACCCGAGCGGTCTGCTATGAGCCTTTCTACCCTAAGCCGATTTGTTGCGCGAATTTTTAATGAAGACAGCCGGCTCGACTGACCACGCGAGCCGCGAACGTGAGTGACTGGAGTCTCGCAGCTGGGGTCGAATGGCCGCAATCGATTCTCAATGCGACAGGAGGTCGATGGCCATTCGCTCCGAGCATTGGGTAGTGACACGGGGGTTATCGACGAACTGGGGGCGGTCGAGTACGCCCGACCCCAGCCACCCCTTCTGTTGTCTAGCCTGTAGTGCTCAAATCATTCCGACGTCGCTGCTCCATTCGGGGGGAATCGGGTCGACGGGGATCGGAATGGGGCTTTGGTCTGCGTACCATGCGGCGCTCGACCAGCGCCAGTCGCGAGCCCGTTCGACGAGCCGCGCACGGACCGGATTGTTGTGGACGTAGTCGATCATTTTGAGCAGCGTCTTACCGTCGGTGATATTGCGGTCATAGCCGCCGCCGGAGTGCCAGAAGAGGCGTTCGATTTCGGTCCCGCGTCGGCGGGTGATCCGCGGGAGCCACTCCGGAGCGTGTTCTTCCAAATGGCGGATCGCCTGTTGTCCGACGGGGCTTTTGATGGCCTTGCGAATGTCGGCGATATCGTAGTCGGTCTCGCGCGGGCGAAGGATGACGTGGGCGTGATCAGGCATGAACACATACGCCCACAGATCGAACCGCCATTCGCTACGCGCTTCGCCAAGGCTCTCAGCGAGCCACTGGCAGGTCCGTTCGGCCTGCAGGAAGCGAAAGCGTCGATAACAGGAAAACGTCAACTCGTGGGCCTGACCGGGGACGTTGTAATTCCGACGATGTCGGCGTCTCTCCATCGCAAGATCCCGTGCAGCGGACCCCAACAACGGGCTCAATCGAACAACACCAAAAGGTGGCTGGGGTCGAATGGCCGAAATCGATTCTGAGCGCGACAGGACGTCGATGGCCATTCGCCCCCAGCAGGACGAGAACCCCCGCGCGGATTCGAGCCGCTAGAGATTCTACGCTCTGACCCGGCCACGCGTCGCGTTCCGGCAAGCCGTGGTTGGTCAGCGACGTTGACGACACGCGACTCGGGTCGAGTCTTCGATCCACTCGCTGAGGGTAGGAACACGGGGATTAGCGACGTGCTGGGGGCGGTCGAGTACGCCCGACCC
>JANRLN010000267.1:0-2694 GCA_033762515.1 Planctomycetaceae bacterium | reverse complement strand
GACGGCGGTCGGTCGGCGCTCCGTGGCTGAAGCAGGAGCGCGGGCCGGAGACGAGATTGATGGGGCTGGCGGCGATCCCGCTGCCGGCGGTCAGCAGCGCATGATACACCTCGGCGGCGAGTTCCAGTTCGCTTCGTCCCTCGGCGACCGCCGCTGCGAAGCGCGCCATCGCCAGATCGGCGATGCGTGCCGCCTCGCGGATGTAATTCAACTCGGTGGGGGACTTCACCAGTGTGAGATCCAGAATCAGATTCGTGCGTTCGGCGACCAGCGACCGGCCGAAGAGCTGCTGGATGCGGAGGTAGTGATGCGGATGAAGGTAGAACCCCGGCACTTCCATGCCGACGCGCGCGCCGAGTAATGCCTGGCGCCGCACGATCTGTTCCAGGGCGGTGACGGGGTCTTCGGGTTCGCCTCCCCCCCAGGTGTGGAGCTCATCGACGAGAGCGTCGTCTCGAAACTCGTTGCGTTCGCCGCTCCGCGTCAGCACCGTGATCGGCCCCGGTTGCTCCGAGATCAACAGACACTGAAATTCCTGGTAGCTCTTGGCGTCCGATCCCGTCAGCCAGCGGATCGAAACCGGATGAAACACCAGCAGCCAATCGAGTCCGGCGGCGCCGACGGCCTCCCGAGCGCGCCGACGCCGCTCCGCGAACTCTTCCGCAGAAAAATCATGCTTTGACATGGATCGCCACCAGGAGTTGCGGAAGCTGCGTGCTGCGTGCTGCGTGCCAAGTGCCAAGTGCCAGCGAGATCCCCAGTCCTGCCAATCTGACTCTCGACTCTCGACTCTCAGCCCTCAGCCCTCAGCCCTTAGCCGGAGTCTTGATCAGAAACCAGACCGCGCCCCCGAGGCCGCTGATGACGCAGGCGACGGCGATGGCTCCGGACCAGCCGATCTGCTCGGCCATGACGGGGGTCAGGACCGGGGAGATCAGTCCGCCGACGTTGCCGCCGGTGTTCATGAACGCGCCGGAAAAACCGCGCGATTTCCCGCCGATGTCGGTCGCCGTGGTCCAGAAGACCCCTTCGCACATTCCCAGCGCTCCCATGGAAATCGCGAGGCAGACGGCGACGTTCCACTGGCCGGACACGCTGACCCCCAGCAGACCGAAGACCGCTCCCAGACCCATGCCGGTCATCACGATACTGCGGCGCCCAGGCAGGGTTCCGAGCCAACGGCAGACGGCGTCTGTGCTCAGTCCCCCAATCGCCATCCCCGCCCCCTGTGCCAGCATGATCCAGAAGGCCGCGCGGCGAGACTCAATGTCGGGCACATGCAGCACCGACTCGAAGTAGTAGCTCATCCAATAGAAGAACAGGTATTGAAAGTACCCATAGGCGGCGTAGCTGAGGGTCAACAGCCAGAGATTGCCGTGCAGCAGGAGCGACCAGTCATTTCCGGTGTGGGCTGCAGCCTCTTCGACGGATGTCGCGGAATGAGGGCCGGGGAGCGACGGGGACGCGCAACGGCTCCACAACAGTCCGTAGGCGGCCAGCGCCATGCCGCTGACGACGAAAGCCCACGGCCAGGAGAGGCGGTCCATCAGCCAGCCAAAGATGGGATAGCTGCAGGCGATCCCAATCAAGGCGCCGGCGGTCACCATGCCGTTGGCCGTTGCCCGACCGCGGTCCGACATCAGATCGGAAACGACGTGAGCAGCTCCGGGATGCAGCGGGGCGCTGCAGACTCCGGCCAGGCCGCGGATCACCATCAGCCCCAACCAGAGTCCGGCCGGCGCGGTGTTAATCCAGCCGAGCGTCCCGGTCAGCAGTGTGAAGGCGCCCATCGAGAGACCGAGAAACGTCAGCGTCAGCGCCGCCCCCAGACGATCGATGATCCAGCCGCCGGGCAACATCCCGATCGTGTAGACGATCAGGAAGGTCGTGTAGACCCAACCCATTTCGACTTCGGAGATGCCGTATTGCTGGATGAAAATCTCGCTGCCGGCGACCGAGATGCCGACGCGGTTGAAATGTCCGAGTGCCGCGAACCCCATCAACATCAGTACGATGCGCCAGCGGACCAGCGTTGACAGGGGGCTGACTCCGGTCGTCTCAGTCATGCAGTGTCCATCCTCTCGCCGTTACGGGAAGGTCGCCGATCTCGCGCAAGTCGGGGACGGAAGTCGCAGGCCGGGCATCAGGCCAGGCGATACTTTGTAGCCAAGTGTTCGGGAAAGTGGTATCCGATGCCGGGGGCGACCGGAAATTCGATCGCGCCGCCCTGAACCGGCAGCCCTGCCTCCTGCAGTTCCCGGCGCAACGGGGAGTCGAAGACTTCAGCCGGGGCGAATTCAATGAACGGAGTGATGGGAGAGTAGGCCGCGAGTTGGACCGAAGCCGCGCCCAGGATCTGCGTCGACCAGTTTCCCGGACAGACCAGCGCTCCCCGCGGCAGGGCCAGATCGACGATCCGCTTGGCCTCGGTGAGTCCGCCGCACGTCGTCATATAAGGTTGCACGACCGAGACGCGGCCGCGGTCCAGCAGGTCGAGAAACTCCCACCGCGTGACCCCGTGCTCTCCCATCGCCAGCGGGATGGAGGTCAATTCGGCCAGCCGGGCGTACGGCTCAGGCGTATCGACAGGAAACGGAGTCTCGAGAAAGAAGATGTCCAGCGGCTCCAATTCGCGGCAGAGGCGCGCGACCGTCGGGACGTCGTTGAACAGATAGCCGACGTCGACCATCAACG
>JANRLN010000266.1:0-22530 GCA_033762515.1 Planctomycetaceae bacterium | reverse complement strand
GCACGATCATTCAGACGACCAGCACTGCAGCCGACGCCCTCACGATCGCTGTCGAAGGAACTGGTTCGGCCGCCATCAGCGATCTGCGGGCGGGGACGACCACCGGCGCCGTAACCATTACGGTCGGCGGGGCGATCACGGACAACTCCTCCGGGGAGGGGGCCAACGTCACTGCCGCGGGGGCGGCGCTGACTGCGGTCACCGGCATCGGGGGAACGGGCGCTGCCGACGTCGACACGACCGTCTCCAACCTGGAAGGCTCGACGGTGACCGGCGGCATCGTGATCCAGGAGACGGATGCGATTACGCTCGGCGGCGTCAATGGGACGCTCGGCGGCGTCGACGTGACCACGTCCGGGAACATCGTTGTCACGGCGGATGGATCGATCACGGTCAGCGAAGGAGTCAGCGGACCGGACGCCCTTTCCTTCACCGCGCTGGGTGCGACCAGCGATCTGACGGTTCTGCTCAACTCCGGCTTCACCAGCACCGACGGAAACATTCTGTTGACCGCTGATCGCACGGTGACAATCAGTGAGGACGTCAGCACCACCGCTGCGGGGACGCTGGCGGTGACTGGCAACGGCGCCGCTGGGGCGCGGAACATCGTCGTCGACAGCGGCGCGGTCGTCAGCACGGTCAATGGCAACTTGACGCTGGACGCCGATCAGGGGACGACGCAGTCGGGAAACTTCGCCGGCATCCTGGTCACCGGGGCGGGGACGGAGGTCCGAGTGACGGGGACGGGCAGCCTCTCGCTGGTGGGGCGCGGCGGCGACGGCGCTGCGGGCAACCAGTACGGGGTTGCCAGCCAGTCCGGGGGAGCGGTTTCCGGTGGAGCCGGCGGAACGGTGACCGTCGACGGCGCTGGCGGGGCCGGCAACTTCAGCTACGGCGTTTACGTCAACGGTGCGGGTTCGGCCATCACGTCGAGCGGCGGCGCACTGCAGATCACCGGCAGTGAAGGGGGTGGAAGCGGCAGCTTCGGCATCGTCGTCGAAGGTGGCGGTGCGATGACCCACTCGGCGAACGGAGACGTGACGTTGATTGCCAACAGCATGTCGTTCGACGGCTCGTCGAACATCGGCGCCGGGACGGGCGCCGTCATGCTGCTGCAACTCACCAGCGGCGTCGCCATTGACCTTGGCGCTGCCGCCGACACCGTCGGCGGCCCCCTGGCCTTCTCCGACGCCGAACTCGACCGCATCACGGCGGGCGAGCTTCAGATCGGCGATGCCAACAGCGGGGCGATCACCGTCAGCAGCGACATCACGCTGACGAATAACGCGCCGGTCCTCTGCCTGACCACCGACAGCACCGTCACCGCGACCGCGGGCGGCATCATCGTCAGTGACTTGGCGATCACCGCGGGCGGGGCCGTCACCATCACCGACGACAGCAACGACGTCGATCAGGTGGCGATCACCACGACCACCGGCAACGTCACGTTCGAGGACGCCGACGGGTTCACGGCGGGCGGCGTCTGCAGCGTCGACGGCATCCGCACCGACGCCGGCAGCGTGACCCTGGTCGCCGATGCGGGAAACATCACCGTCACGAATACCGCCGCGGCGATGGACATCGCGGCCACGACCGGGATCACCATCACCCTGTCCGCCAACGATGCGCTGTTCACGGTAAATGGCGGCGCCAACCTGACGAACAGCACCTCGAACGGCGTGTCGATTTCGGCCGACGCGATGAGCCTTGGCGGAACGATCGCCGCGGCCAGTCAGACGGTGACGCTGCAGAACAGCGCGGGCGCCGACGCCATCGATCTGGGCTCCGCCACCGACAACGCCGCCGACACGCTCGAACTCTCAGACGCCGAACTCGACGGGATCACCGCCAACAAGCTGGTGATCGGCTCGGCCCCGACGGGAGCAATCACGGTTACCAGCGACATTGACCTCACCGACAACGTCCCGACGCTGCGGCTCAACACCGGCGGCACAGTGACGGCGGCCGCGGGAGGGGTCGTTGTCAGCGATCTCGCGATCGTCTCGGCGGACGCCGTCACCTTCACCGACGCGACGACCGACGTGACGAATCTCGCCATCGACGCGGCGACCGGAAACGTACGCTTCACCGCAGCGAACGGCCTGACGATCACCACCATCGATGGAGTGACGGGGATCGACAACGACGGGGGCGCGGTCCGCGTTGACGTGACGGCCGGAAACCTGACCATCGCCGACACCACCGCTGCGAACGATATCGACGCCGCGGGGGCGATCACGCTGACAGTCGCCGCCAACGACGGGTTATTTGCCGTCAACAGCGGGGCGGTGGTCAATACGACAGCCGGGGGAGTGACGGTCTCCGCCGACAAGATGAACCTCGCTGGATCGATCTCCGCCGTCGGACAAACGGTGACGCTGTACAACAGCGTGGGCGCCGACGCGATCGACCTGGGTTCTGCAATCGACAATCAAGCGAACACCCTGGAACTCTCCGACGCTGAACTTGACCGCCTGACCGCCGACCTGCTTGTCATCGGCTCGGCGACGACGGGGTCCGTCACCGTCTCCAGCGACATCAGCCTGACGGACAGCCAGGTCATCCCTACGCTGCACGTCATCACGAACAACGGCGTCACCGGTACCGCCGGCGGCTTGGTGGTCGCGAATCTGGCGATCTCCGCCAACGGACCGATCGACATCACCGACGCCGACAACGATGTCGATCAACTCGCCGTCATCAATAGCGGCTCGACGACGTTCTCCGACAAGGACGACCTGACCATTGGCTCCGTCGATGGCTTGCTGGGCGTCGCGAGCAACGGTGGTGAGGTCGTGATCAGTGCCGCGGGGGAACTGACGGTCAACGAAGACATCAGCACCACTCCCGGGGCGGGGGGCGTGATCACGGTCACGGGGGGTACGCTGAACGCCGAACTGATCGCGGGCGCGGGGGACATCACGTTGACGGGCGGCAACCCGGACCTGATCGTCAACGTCGCCCAGACCACCGCCACCACTCTGACCCTGCAGGCGACGCGGGATGTGATCCTCAACGCCGTCGTCAGCACTACCGGCTCCGGGGCGGATGTGCTCGTCACCGCCGATCTGGACCACAACGGCGTCGGCGGAGTGCAGGTGGCGATGATCGGCCAAGTCGTTTCGGCCGATGCCATCGCCCTTTCCGGCAGCGACCTGTTCGCGACGGCCATGTCGTCCGACAGCATCCGCATCGATGCCGACGGCGTGAATGATCAACTCCGCGCCGGTGGCGACATTCTGTTGCAGCATCAGTCCAACGCGCCGGTGACCGCCGACATCCTGATCGAGGGCCGGATCCACAGCACCGGGGGCGACATTACCGTCAACGCGCGGGACACGATCCGCGCGACATCGGTCCTCCAGGCCGACGCCGTCACCGGCGACATCACCTTCCAGGACGCCCTGATCCTCACCGGCGACCTGCTGGTCAACTCCGGCGGTAATGCCGCCTTCCAGTCAACGATCAATGATGACGCGATGGGGGGGACGTCGTCCGATTTGACGATCACGGCCGCGGGTGACGCCACGTTCTTCGGCGACGTCGGCGGCAATTCAGCCCTCGAATCTCTCACCACCAACGGCGGTGGGACCACGGTCGTCGATACCGCCTCTGTCAGAGCGGGCATCCTCGACTTCCAGGAGAATGTGACGATCGCTGAGACCACGACCGTTACTGGGACCACCAGCGTCAACGTCGAGGGCACGATCACCGGATCGGCGGCGACAGTGACGCTTACGGTCGTCAGTTCCGGCGCCGCCGGATTCGCTGCGGCAATTTCCAGTCTCGATGACCTCACGGTCAATGCCGGCGGGGTGACGACGTTCGAGGGGAACATCAGCATCGGCGGCGACCTGTCGACGATCGGCGGCGATGTCACCCGGATTGACGCGACGAGCATTGCGGCAGGCACGGTCAGCATCAGTGACGCGCTGGAGCTTCGCCAGGACCTGTCGATCACCGCCGGCCGCATGACGTTCGGCGGGACGGTGAATGAAGCTGCGGGGGCGTCCGGGTCGGATCTGACGCTGACGATTACGAATCCTGGTGCTGCGGCCGGCGACATCACGTTTGGGAACGCCGTGGGAGGAACCACTGCGCTCGACAGCCTGACGATCGCGACGGCGAACGATGTTGCATTCCAGTCGACTGTGCGGCTCGTGGGCGACTTGATTCAGCAGGCGGGGGTTGGGACCACCGCATTCAACGGCACTTCTGGGACGGGAATCGGCGGCCAACTGTTGGTGACGACCAACGCCGTAACCTTCAGCACTGCCGATGTCGTCACGGTGGGCGCCGTCAACGTCCAAGCACAGAACAACATTCTGTTCAATGCCAACGCCGGACTGAATGCGGGGGGCTCGACGATCGCCCTGCGGGCCAATCAGGACGGCGCGGGGAGCGAGGGATTCTCGCAGGCTTCGGGAACGATTCTCCAGACAACGAACAACACCACTTCGGCCGTAGTGATCGCCGTGGGCGGGACGCTGGGGGATGCGGCAATCAGCGATGTCCGTGCCGGCACAACTTTGGGAGTGGTGTCGATCACCGCCGGGGACGAGATTCGTGACAATAGCGCGGGCGAAGGAGCAAACGTCACTGCGCACGCGGCGGTGTTGCGGGCGGGCATGGGAATCGGCGTGGGAACCGGTGGCACAGTCGACGTCGACACCGATGTCAACGAACTCGCCTTCTCTTCCACGGGCGCCGGCGTGAACGTCTCCAATCTCGGGGACCTGACGCTCAAGGCGGTCGATGGACTGACGACATCTCTGGCGTTCGGCGGCGGCACGCTGTTCGCGTCCGGATCGCTCACCGTGGCCATGAGTACGCAGGTGGGAGGGACGTTCAACTTCATCGCCGGAGACGACGCCGCTGTCATCAACGACCTTACCCTGTCGGCAGACATCGCCCATCTGACCGGTCAAGGAGAAATCTATTTCCAGGCCGGCGACGACATCATTCAGACGGCCGGAGCGATCGTCTGCATCCGGCCGATGGCGGGCTCGCTCAGCCGCGTGAACTTCACCGCCGACCACGAAGCCAGCGGAGCGGACGGGGACCGCGGCGGCATCACGCAATCCGGCGGAAGCATTCTCGCGACGGAAGTTCAGCTTCGTGCATTCGACGCCGTGCTGTTGGACCAGGCGACCAATGACGTCGACATCCTCGCAGCGGTCGTGACCGGGGTGGGGCAGAGCTTCACGTTCCGAGACGCCGACAACCTGACGATCTTTCGCATCGATGGAGTCGGTGGAGTCGTCGGCCTGACAACCAATGCAGGGGACGTCGCCATCACGACCGGCGGACAGCTGATTCTGGGTGGCTCTGGCGAAGACATTCTTGCGGCCGGCGCGACCGTCTCCCTGAACGTCGGGAACGGTTTCAACGAAGGGGCTGGTTCCACGATCACCGCGGCAAATCTGCTGCTGCAGGGCACAGGGGTGTTCCACGTCACCCAGCAGAATCAGCTCAACGTCCTCGCCGCGAACATCAACGGGACGCTGGCCTATACCGACGCCGACGGGTTGTCGGTGGGGACGGTCTCAGGCGTCGTCGGCATCACGACGACGTCCGACGACGTCCGGCTGACCACGACCAGCGGCAACCTGGTTCTTAACGACGACATCATGTTGGGCGCCGGCGATTTGACGCTGAACGTGACCGGGACCGTGACGCAGGCGACGGGGGACGTCATCACCGCCAACGGTCTGCAGATTCTCGGCAGCGGTGCGGTGAGCCTGGACGACGCGAACAACGACGTCTCGTTCCTGTCGATCAGTCACTCGGGGGCGGTGAGCTACCGGGACCAGAACGCGCTGACGATCGGGACGGTGAGCGACACATCGATCGGAACCACGACGACCAACGGCATCACCAATGCCGCCGATGTGAAGCTCACGACCGGCGGGAATCTGACGATCGGCGACGGGACCGGGACGAACGACGACATCACCATCACTGGTGGAAACGATCTGACGCTGAACGTGACCGGCGCGGTCACCCAACTTGCGGGGAACGTGCTCACCGCCAGCGGGCTCCAGTTGCTCGGCGCCGGGACGATGACACTGACGCAAGCCGCCAACAATGTGGTCACGATCGCTGCGACCTACTCGGGCGACATTGCGTACGTCGATGCGGACGCGCTGGTCATCGGGGTCGTCGCTGATGACGCTGCCGCGTCGATGCAGAGCAGCACGGGCGTCGCCAGCAACGGTGGTGAGGTCGTGATCAATGCCGCGGGGGAACTGACGGTCAACGAAGACATCAGCAGCACTCCCGGGGCGGGGGGCCTGATCACGGTCACGGGGGGGACGCTGAACGCCGAACTGATCGCGGGCGCGGGGGACATCACGTTGACAGGGGGCAACCCGGACCTGATCATCAACGTTGCCCAGACCACCGCCACCACGTTGACCCTGCAGGCGACGCGGGATGTGATCGTCAACGCCGTGGTCAGCACCACCGGTACCGGGGCGGATGTGCTCGTCAGCGCCGATCTGGACCATAACGGCGTCGGCGGCGTGCAGGTGACCGCCATCGGCCAGGTGGTGTCGGCGGACGGCATCACACTCACCGGCAGCGACCTGTTCGCGACGGCCATGTCGTCCGACAGCCTCCGCGTGGACGCCGACGGCGTGAATGACCAACTCCGCGCCGTCGGCGACATTGTGCTGCAGCATCAGGCGGGCGCGCCGATGACGGCTGATATCGTGATCGAGGGGCGGATCCACAGCACCGGGGGCGACATTACCGTCAACGCGCGGGACACGATCCTGGCGACATCGGTCTTCCAGGCGGACGCCGTCACCGGCGACATCACCTTCCAGGACGCCCTGATACTCACCGGCGACCTATTGGTCAACTCCGGCGGTAATGCCGCCTTCCAGAGCGTGGTCGACACCGTCGACTTTGACTTCACCGCCGGCGCCGGAACGGGCGGAAATCTGACATTCGAACAGGCCGTCACCGGCGGCGGTCACCTCACCGTTCTGGACGGTGACGTCATCCGCTTTGAAGACATCATTCAGGTCGACGACCTCACCATTCAGGACGCGAGCACCAGTGTGACGTTCGTCGACGCCGTCGACGTCATGAACTATGTCAGCGTCACCAGCGGCGGCAACATCACCCAGCAGTCGACGCTGGATGCCGGCAACGATGTGGTGCTTCTCGCGACCGGAGCGATCAGTATTCAGGGCGAACTCTCCGCCAATTCGGATGTCTCCCTGACCTCGTCGTCGGCGTCGATCACTGCGAACGCCGCCATCGACGCCGTGAACGGGAGCCTGACTGCGTCGGCGGGGACAACACTTTCAGCCGCTCAAGCGCTCAATGCCGGTAATCGGGTTGACCTGAATGCGGCGTCCCTGCTGACGCTCGCGGAAGCGGCCGACATCACCGCCGGGGGCGGGGGCGTCAGCCTCGAAGCGATGCAGATCGTCACCGCCGCTGAAATCACCACGGTCGACGGTGACGTGGCCATCACCGGGGCCATGCGGCTGACGGGGGATGTGACGATCGACACCGGAGCGTCGGGGGATCTTGCGGTGAGCGGCGCCATCGACGGAACCATCGACTTTTCAGAGTCGCTCTACCTGTCGACGAGCGCCGGGGATATCACCGTCACCGGCAACGTCGGTTCGACGACAGAACTCAATGAAATCGTGATCGGGGATGCTGATGACGTGACGTTCGCTGCGGCCATCTCCGCAGAACGCCTGCTGCAGCAGAGCGGTTCGGGCGCGACCACGATCATGGGAGCCGTCCATACGTTCGGTGCCGAGGGGATCCAGCTCACCACCAGTTCTATTCAGTTTTCCGCAGTCTCCGCCTCGATGGACAGTCATGGCAACGTGATCGTCCTTACGGCGGATGCGGTGACTCTGCCGACGACGTGGACCAACGCCTTGGGTTCGACAGTCACTTTGCAGACCCTCACCGCGGGAACGTCGATTGGCCTGGAAGATGCGTCGCAAGATCTCAATTTCACCGACGCGCAGCTCGATACCATCCACAGCGCCACTCTTGTGATTGGTTCAGCGACGCAGATCGCGGGAATCAAGGTGGGAACTGACGGTGAGGTCTCAATCGACGAGAACCTCACGCTGCTGACGGCAGACGCCGTTGAAGTAACGGGACCGCTGTCCGCGACGACGAGCAATTCGATTCTGCTCGACGCCGGGGCTGACATTTCCGTCACCGGGTCGATCGCCGCTCTCTCCGGCACATTGACCCTGAGCGCCGATGACGACATCACTCTCGGCTCGGCGGCGTTGATTCAATCGGCCGGCGGTGATGTGACCCTGCTCGCCGACGCCGACCTCAACGCCGATGGCTTCGGGGGTGGAATCACCATGACCGATGGCGCGGTGGTCAATTCGGGAACCGGCCGTCTGACGATGCGAGCCGACGAGGCCATCGTCATCGGTCAGGTGATCTCCGATAATGCGACGGCGTCGGCGGTCGGCATCACATCCGTCCACGGCGGAATCGTGGACGGATGTGACGCGGGTGTGGACATTGTTCTCACCAGCGCCGACGGAGTCGTCACCATCAACGCGGTTACCGGAGTTGGCGGCGTCGCTGGATTGGCGGCCGATGTCGCGATCGAAACGCAGGTTAACCAGATTCGCATCGTCAACAGCTCGTCAGGCGACATCGCCATTGACGAAGTCGACGCGATGACGGTGCTCGGCGTCAATCAGACTGGTATGGGGGCGGCGACGCTGACTTCCGGCGGCACAATGATCGTGGCGAGCGGCGGACCGGGGGTGCAGACGCAAGGGGGGGGCGTCGCGCTCGTCACCATCGGAGCGGCATCAGATCTTGTGTTGAATGCCGAGGTCACGTCTCGTGGCGGTGATGTCTTCCTGACGGTGGGAGACGACCTGACCCAGGCGGTGTCTGCTCCACTCAGCAGCGGCGGCGGCGACCTGACTCTGGATGTCGCCGGCGACACGATGCTGGCGGGAACCGTCACCACCGGCGGCGGCGACGTCACCGCAATGATCGACGGAAACCTGAATCAAACCGTCGCCGCACCGATTACCACCGCGGGCGGAGGTCTCGACATTACAGTCGGGGGAGATACGACCCTGACTGGTTCTGTCGCGTCGGGCGGCGGCGACGTGATCCTGGACTTGGCCGGCAGCCTGACGCAATTCGTGACGGCGCCCATCACCACCGCCGGCGGAAGCGTACAGGCCGCGGTCGGTGGAGACATGGTTCTCTCAGCGTCCCTGACGACTGCAGGCGGTTCGGTGATGCTGGATGTCGGCGGCGATGCGACGATTCTTGCGACCGCGCCGATCAGCACCAGCGGCGGCGCCGTCACCGCAATGATTGATGGAACGCTGAATCTGGCTTCCGTCGTGACGACCGCAGCGGCCGACATCAATCTGACAATTGGCGGCGACGTGAACCTCGCCGCCACGGCTCAGATGCTCACCGCCGACGGCGACCTGGACGCCGTCGCGACGGGCGACGTCACCATGACCGATGGCTCCGTGATCAACACCTCGCTGGGAACGTTGAGTCTGCAGGCCGGCGGAGACATCACCGTGGGTCAACTCATCACGACCAATTCCACTGGGGCTGCGATGCTGATTCGCAGCACCGGCGGAGCGATCCGTGATGGCGGCGACGCAGGGGGGCCTGACATTCTTGCCAATTCTGCGGGCGCTGTCACGACGATGGAAGCCGCCAACGGAGTTGGTTCGACCACGGGCGCCGGGAGCGATGCCGCCCTCGAAACGCAGATCGACCTGGTGATTTTGCGGAATGCGGATGCGGGAAGCGTCCAACTCGATGAGGCAGATGCGCTCCGCGTCCGGGAACTGACGCAGTCCGCAGACGGGAGCGTGACGGTCACCAGTGTGGGGGATCTGCTGTTGGTCGCCGGGCAACCCGGACTGACGGCGACGAGCGGCACGGTTTCGCTCCATGCGACCGCAGCAACATCCAAGATTACGGTGGATTCGAACGTTCAGACCACTTCCGCCGACGTCTTGATAACTGCGGCCGACGCGGTCCGTTTCGGATCGGCTGCGAGGGTCCTGTCGCAATCCGGCGATGTGACCGTGATTGCCGATGCAGACAACAGTGTTCACGGGTCCGGCGGCGAATTCCTCATGACGAACGGAGCCGTGATCAATTCGGGTTCCGGCGACATCACGGCCCGTGCCGATATGAACATCACCATCGGTCAACTGGTCACGACGGGCACGGTTTCGCTCACGTCGACATCGGCAGGTGTTGTTGACGGCGGCGACGCGGGCGGGGCCGACATCATCGCTGAGACGCTGGTCATCCAGACACGCGCGGGGATTGGTTCGACAAACGCTCTGGAGACAGCCGTCTCGTTGTTCGCTGCGAACAACACGACTTTCGGAGCGATCCGTGTCCACAACAATACCGGTGGGCTGCTCACCGTCGGACAGGTCGGATCGATCATCGGCGTGAACAATGCCGGCGCCGCCGCACAGGTCGTCGACATTGTCAATCACGGCGGAATCACGGTGAACGGCGCCGTCCGCAACTCCACCGGCGGCGACATTGAGCTGACGGCGACCGCCAATGGCGGAAGCGATGACCACCTCACCGTCAATGCGGTGATCGCCGCCACCGGCGGCAACGGCGATGTGCGGCTGACCGCCGGCGACGACTTGATCCTCAACGACAGCGGCAACGGCGGCGGCGACGACATCACCGTCGTGAACGGCGGAGAGATTCTGGGCTCGGCCGGCGGGGACGTGATTTTTGAAAGCAACGTCGTTGTGCGTTCGGCGACGGGAGCCGTGACCAACATCGAACCCATCCTGATGGACGTGCTTTTCCCGCAGGTCAGCGCCCTGGGGATCGGCACCGTCACGATGACCGTCCAGCGCCCGCTGGAAGTCGGCACAGTCGTCATGATCAACTGGGGCGACGGCACGATCGAGACGTTTGTCGTCACCGATGAGGGGCAGACCACGCTGGTCTTCAACCATCAGTATGTCGGCCCGCCCAATCCGGCCAACCCCGCGGCTGACATTCCCATCAGAATCACAGTCATCAATCCGGCATTCACCTCGGGCGCAGCGCCGTCCCCCACCGAGGGCGCCGTGCTGGTCAGAAATGCTCCGTACGTGCCCAACATCCGCTTTGCCGCCGGCGGCGAAGTCCTGTCGCCCGTGCAAGTTGGCGATCTGAACCAGACAACGGTCTTTGGAGTCCTCAAGACCCCCGGCGACGGACTGGCGAGCTTTGCGTTCGACTTGACGCCGCCGGTTGTGCCGCTCGTCTTCCCTCAGCCCTCGACTCCCGACGCATCGCTGTTGTCGGTTCCACAGCCGCCGGCGCAGGCCAATATGGTCGACTCCGCGACCGCTCAGGCCGAAGAACTGCAGGGGGATGTCCGCGTCGTCCTGCTGGAAATCATCGGACCCGATGGCGCGGTGCAGCAGACCGTCACGCTTTCGGAAGACGTATTGGATGACATTGATCCCGTCGTCGAGGAACTGCCGGACGGTCGGTATCGCTTCCTGCTGCGCGAGCCGGGAGAATCACAGACACGACTGCTGCAGATGGTGGAGGTCCGGGAAGGAAAGATTGCCGACGAACTCGATTCCTCCCTCGACCGCCCCAGATCGTTGCGGATTCGCGCTTCGGAGGGCGACCAGATGCCGGCGGCCGCGGGGAGCATGCCTGATGTCGTGGAGCCGGCTGTTGACGCCCAGAAACCGGAAAACCTGGCGGAGGAGCGGGCGGAGGCCGACGTTCCGGTCAGGTCGTGGCGCGGACCGCGCGCCTGGCGGCTGGCACAGGAGGCCGCCGAAACCGGGGACGGAAGTCCGGGGGAATCGAGCCACGCCGCGGCTCACTCGGCCGGGTCCGAGGAAGAGTCGGGAGAACCCTTATGGGAAGCCGCGGCTGCGGGTCCGAGCGTCGCGATGTTGGTGCGCGGAGGATTCGGCCGAGCGGCGCGATTGTTCCGAAAATACGGGGCGCGCGGGTAGGATGTGGATCGGAGGCCGCCAATTCGCCGCAGTTTCCGAAACTGTCTGTGGCGTTTGCCTCGATTCGCGTTCAGCTAATGGGATTTCAGGCAGCGTGATTGTTGATTCGAGGTCCTGGCGACGCGGGTTGGGCAGCACCTCCGGCAAATGCGAGATTTTGGGTGAATCGATACTGAAAACGTTAGACTACGCCGATGGGATTCCTCGGGAAGTTTCCCGGCGGACGGATCGCAAACCATTCCGAAACTGTCACAGAAGTGCCTGACATCGCCGGAGTTCGGTTTCGGGCGGTGCATGAGTACGCAGAATCTGGCTCATTGAGGAGGCGGGACCATGTTGAAATGTCCGCGTTGCGGCGCTCGGGTGAAGGGTCCCGATCTGCTGACGGGCATTTGCTCGGCCTGCCAGGAGCGTTTGTCGGACAGCATTAGCTGGCAGGCCGATCAGGAACGCGACGTCGATGAGACTTTCGCTTCGGAAGAGGAATCCGGTTCGGGGCCCGAAGGCTCGTCGCTCGTCGAGGACTCGGACAGCTCCGTCACGCGCGGCGGTGACGGAATTCTCTCGGGAAGTTTCGGGGGGAGCTACGATCTCGGCTTGACCCCGGCCGCAGGCGCCGACGGCCTGAAAGATCACGACACCGCAGACAGCATCGGCAGTGGGGATGCTTCGGGTGACGACGTCGGTCAGACCTACGTCTCGGACGAAATTGCCGACGAATCGGCTTCGGGCACCTACGACAGTCACGATTCCGTCGAAGAGACCGACGCCAATCGGACGTTCGTTTCTGACGAGATCGAGCCTGGGGACGAAGAACCTGATGACGCCGAAGCGCAGATGCGTACGCTCGTCGGCGTTGAGGAGGACGACCAGGATCCCGAAGCGCAGATGCGCACCATCGGCGCCGATTTCGATGCCGAAGGGGCTCTGCGGACGCTGGTCGGGGACGCCGCCTTCGGAAACGACGAAGATGATGACGGCGGCGACAAGACGTTTGCCTTCGACGGTTCGGCGGACGCAACGGACGCTGGTCGGACGATTGTGGGGGAAGGGGACTCTTTCGGCGCGGACGGAAACGATCGGACTTTTGTCTCCGACAATGTTCCCGAAGCTCTGGTGCGCACGCTGCAGACGAATTTCGGGGACGACGACGAACCGCCGACGCGCACCATCAAAGGGAAGGAACCCAAGGCTCCCAAGGGGCAAAAAGCCCCCAAGAGTTCGCTCGTCATCAAGACCAAGACCCTGCGGGACGTGCAGGCGACCGAGGCCAAGGCCGGTCAGGACCCCGAGTACGAGCTGTTGAAGGTGCTCGGTGAAGGGGGCATGGGCATCGTTTACAACGCCCGCCAGACTTCGATTGACCGCAATGTCGCCCTGAAAATGATCAAAGGCGCCGCGGCCAAGAACGACAAGCAGCAGGCCAAGTTCCTGGCCGAAGCCGTGGTCACCGGTGATCTCGACCACCCGAACATTGTGCCGATCTACGATGTGGGGCGGAACGACGCCGGCGCGCTCTTCTATTCCATGAAGATGGTCCAGGGGACGCCCTGGGATAAAGCGATCGGCCAAAAGAGTCTGACGGAAAACCTCGACATCCTGATGCGGGTGGCGGACGCAGTGGCGTTCGCTCATGCCCGCGGCGTGGTGCATCGCGATTTGAAGCCGGAAAACACGATGCTCGGCGGGTACGGCGAGGTTCTGGTGATGGACTGGGGATTGGCCCATCCATCGAAGGACTTCCGCAAAGCCGCAAGCATCACCGAAACGTCCAGCATGGGGGGGACCCCGGCGTATATGGCGCCTGAAATGGCGACCGGCCCGCTGGAGAAGATCACCCACCTCGCCGACGTCTATCTCCTCGGGGCGATGCTCTATGAGATTCTGACCGGCAAGCCGCCGCACACCGGCAAGAACGCCATGAAGTGCCTCATGGCTGCGGCTCGCAATGAAATCACCCCCACCGAAAAGACGGGTGAATTGATCGACATCGCCCTGAAGGCGATGGCCACCGATCCGGCGGAGCGATTTCAGAGCGTGCAGGCGCTGCAGGCCGCGATTCGTGATTATCAGTCGCACTCCGAAAGCATTCTGCTGTCAACCCGCGCGGAGGACGACCTCGCGGAAGCTCAGAAGTCGGACGAGTATCAGGCCTATTCGAAGGCGTTGTTCGGCTTCGAGGAAGCTTATGAGTTGTGGGACGGCAACCATCGAGCAAAAACGGGAGTCCGCACGGCCCAGCTCGCCTATGCCAACTGCGCACAACGCAAAGGGGATTTTGACCTCGGTCTGTCGCTGCTGGACGACGCGTTTGACGATCATCGCGCGCTCAAGACCCAGCTCCTGGCGGCCAAACAGGAGCGCGAGGCGCGCAAGTCGCGTCTGGCCGCGCTGCGGAAGATGGCGGCAGGTTTGGCGGTGGCCGTCTTTGCCACGGTGACCGTGGCATTCTTCTGGATCAGCTACGAAGCGGATAAGGCTCGCAAGGCGGAAAAGGTCGCCCAGAGTCAGAAGGCGGCCGCGATCGAGGCCCGCAGCAAGGCGGAAGAAGCTCAGAAACTGGAAGCGGCCGCGAAAATCGAGGCTGTCGCCTCGCGTGATCTGGCTGAGGAAAAACGCAAAGAGGCGGTGGAGGCCCAGAAACTCGAGGCACAAGCCAAGCTGGAGGCCGTGGCCGCCCGGGATCTCGCGGAAGAAAAGCGAAAGGAAGCGGAAGAGGCTCGGAAGCTTGAAGAAATCGCCAAGCGGAAAGAGGAGTACGAGGCCTACATCGCGCAGATCGGCCTGGCGGCCGCGAAGATCGACGAGAACGCCTTCGAATCGGCGCGGGTGCTCCTGGAAGGTTGCAGGCCGGAACTGCGCAATTGGGAATGGGGACGGCTGATGCATCTCTGCAGCCAGAGCATGCGCTCGATCAACGCCAAGGCCCCCCTCGATGCCATGGCGCTGTCTCCCGTGGACAATCGCTGCGCCAGCGGGGGTTGGGACGGAACGGCGCGCATCTGGGATCTGGAGTCGGGCGGGCTCCTGCAGGAGCTGCGTCATGGCGGCCTGTACGTGCATTCGGTCGCGTTTTCGCCCGACGGGCGATGGCTGGCTACGGGAAGCGACGACCCCGCAGGCTTTGTGCAGTTGTGGGATCTGCAGTCTTCACAGCGCATTGCCGTTCTGAAAGGTCACGACGACGCCGTACTGAGCGTCGCCTTCAGTCATGACGGCCGTCGACTCGTGACGTCCTCGTATGACAAGACAGCCAGGGTCTGGGATTTGGAGGAGCGCCGCGAGATTCGGGTCCTTAAAGGCCATACCTGGTGGGTCTGGCAGGCGACGTTCTCACCGGATGATCACCGCATCGCGACGGCCAGCCAGGACGGCACAGCCCTGGTGTGGAATGTCGAGACCGGCGAGCACTGGCCCGCATTCACCGGCCACAGCGGACCCGTCTATTGCGTCGCGTTCGCCGACGAAGGTCGCTCGGTCGTCACCGGGGGCTACGATCGACGCCTGCTGGTTTGGAACCCCGAGACGTTGAAGCCTTACGTCTTCCGCAATCTGGAGCAGGGGGCGTCGGTCAAGACGGCCCCGGAATACCGCGAACTCGGCGGCCACTCGACGAGCATCCGCTGTCTCAATGTTTCGAGCGACGGCCGGCTGCTCCTCAGCGGGAGTCAAGACAACACGCTCCGCCTGTGGGATTTCACCACCGGCGGGGTGATCCAGACGTTCCGGGGCCACGATAGCTGGATCCGCGGAATCGCCTTCGGCCGCGATGGGCGGACGCTGGTCTCCGCCAGCCAGGATGCGACCATCCGCACCTGGAGCATCGCCGGTTACGCGGAACTCCGCTCAATTCAAGGTCGTGAACTGGACGGCCATGCGGACGCCGTTCTGGCGGCGGCCTTCTCTCCCGATCAGAAACTGGTGGTCACTGCCAGCCGCGACCGAACGGCCCGGACCTGGGACGCCGCCACGGGATCCACTCAGCAGACCTTCACCGAAGGGCACTCGTTCCTGGCATCGTCGGCTCGGTTCTACGATCACGGACGCAAGCTGGTCACAGCCGCGGTCGATAACACCGCCCGATTGTGGGACGTCGCCACGGGAACCGAATCCGCCCGGCTGGATCGCAGTGGTCGAGCGGCCGCTGTGGCCGTTTCGCAGGATGATCGCTGGATCGCCACCGGCGGGGATGCCCGCCAGGCGCAGTTGTGGGACGCCGCTACGGGAAAACGTGTACGCACCTTCGAGGGACACCAGTCGGAAGTCACGGCCGTCGCATTTTCACCCGACGGCGCGCTGCTGTTTACGGGTGATGCGAAGGGGCATGGCCGCCTGTGGCGGGTGGAAACCGGGGAGGTGCTCCACAAGCTGGAAGGCCATACCCGGCGGATCTCGGCGGCGACCTTTACGCCGGATGGCCGCCGAGTTCTCACCGCCAGCAGCGACAAGACCGTTTCGCAATGGGACGTCGCCTCAGGCCGGGAAGTCCGCGACGAAATCATCAAGCACCCGGATTCGGTCCTGTCCATTGCTCTGTCACCCGATGGAGCGCGGGTGGTGACCTGCTGCGTCGACCGCAATGTTCGCGTCTGGGATCTCGCGTCTCGGACGCTCGAGCGCACGTTCGGACCGTTCCCGGAAATCATTCACTCCGTTTCGATTTCCAGCGATGGGAACCGGCTGCTCACCGTGCAGTCGGAGGAACGGACGGTCCGTCAATGGGATCTCGTCACCGGGCAGGAGCAGCAGATTCCCCAGGCGGACAATGGTCTGGGCCCCGTGCTCGACCTCAAACGCAGCGGCGGCCTGGTCTGGGCGGCGGTATTTGCACCTGCCGATGAAATCCTGACGGTTGGCGGAAGCGACGCTCGGTTGTGGGATCTGAAGACTGGGCGCGAGCGGATCACCTTCAGTCCGCACGCGACGGTTGCCTCCGTCAGTTTCTCCCCGGACGGTCGGTGGATTGTCACGGGAAGCTGGGACAATTCGGCCAAGATCTGGGACGCGGCCAAGGGGACCGCCGTCCTCAAACTGATCGGCGAACACCAGGGATTCGTGAACTCGGCTCAGTTCTCGCCCAACGGCCGACAAGTTCTGACGGCCAGCGACGATGGAACTGCAAAGTTGTGGGAATGGACCCTTCCGGCCGCGAATGCAGGCGAGGCGGTCAAGGAACCAACCGCCAAAGTCATTCGCACCTTCGAGGGTCACGCTGACCGTGTTCGGTTTGCCGCGTTCTCTGATGATGGCAAGTTCATCGTCACGACATCGGACGATAAGACGGCGCGATTGTGGAATGCCGAGACCGGCGAGATGCTGCATCCGTTTGTGGGTCACCAGTGGGCGGTGCTCGCCGCTGCCTTTTCGAAGGACGGGAAGCGGCTGATCACCGGAAGTGAAGACAATCTTGCCAAGGTTTGGAACGTCGAGTCCGGTGCTTGCGAGTTGACGCTCGCCGGACACACCGCCCCCGTGGCGTCCGTGGCTTTCGCCCCCGACAGCGCACGGGTTCTCTCCGGAAGCCGCGATCAAGTCGCCAAGCTGTGGGATGCGAAGACCGGGAAGGAAATCTTGACGCTGAACCGCCACACGGACGACGTCACCAGCGTGTCGTTCTCGCCAGACGGTCGCCAGATTCTGACCGGCAGCCGCGACGGTACGGCGGTGATTTGGCTAACGACAGACTGGACCGATCGCCCGGCTCCCGCCAACGTCGCCCGGTTGCCGCAGCCTTGACCGGCGACGCCGACCGATGCGATCGGAAGGCGTCTTCGAATCAGGGGATCTGGTTGATCGAAGCGGCTTTGGCCGTGGGGGCAATAGACATCAACCGTCACAACAGTGTACGCTGATGGATCGCCCTTGTGGGAAACCTGTAGCGATTCCCGGTTCCAGACCTCTTCTCCGACCCGTGAGAGACGCCCGCCTCATGCGTCATGCCGCTTTCCTTCTTGCTGTCTTGAGTTCGTCTGTCGCCGCCGCCGATCGGCCGCTGAACTTCAACCGCGACATTCGGCCGATTCTTTCGAACAATTGCTATCTCTGTCACGGACCCGATGCGAAGCATCGCGAAGGGGGACTGCGGCTGGATGTCTCATCGGTCGCCACGGCCCGGCTCGAATCCGGTCTGACGGCCGTTGTGCCGGGCGACGTCCATGCCAGCGAACTGGTGAAGCGGATCACTTCGAACGATCCCAACCGGGTGATGCCCCCCCCGAATAGCGGGAAATCGATCACCCCCGCGGACATCGCCATTCTGCAGCGGTGGATCGCGGAAGGAGCCGGCTATCAGGGACATTGGGCGTTCATCGCTCCCCAGCGCCTTGACCCGCCTCCCGTTCGAAGGAGCGACTTCGTACGTAACGAAATCGATCAATTCCTGATCGCGCGTCTGGAAGAAGAGGGCCTGACTCCGAATGGGGACGCGGACAAGATCACGCTGATTCGCCGCCTGACGCTCGATCTCAACGGGCTGCCGCCGACGCCGGCCGAAGTCGACGCGTTTCTCGCCGATGAATCCGCCGAGGCGTATGAACGCCTTGTCGATCGGCTCCTGCAGTCGCCGCGTTACGGCGAGCACTTCGGCCGCGTCTGGCTCGACGCCGCCCGCTACGGCGACACTCATGGTCTACACCTCGACAACGAGCGATCCTTGTGGCCGTATCGGGAGTGGGTTGTCAATGCGTTCAATCGCAACCTGCCGTTCGACCAGTTCACCGTGGAGCAACTCGCGGGCGATTTGCTGCCCAATGCGACCGTTGACCAGCGGGTTGCGTCCGGTTTCAACCGCTGCAACGTGACGACGAGCGAAGGGGGGTCGATCAACGAAGAGGTGCTGGTTCGCTATGCGGGCGACCGGACGGAAACCATGGGCACGGTCTGGCTCGGTCTCACGCTCAATTGTTCCTCGTGCCACGATCACAAATTCGATCCTATCAGTCAGAAGGAGTTCTATTCTCTCTACGCCTTCTTCAACTCGCTCGCCGACGCCGCGATGGACGGGAACGCGCTGCTCCCCGCCCCGATCTTGAAGCTGCCCAGCGAAGATCAGACCGCCCGCATGCAGCAGCTTGATCGCGACCTCGCTGGAACGCAGCAGCAGATTCAGCAGCAATTGGCCGCGATCGAGTATCAGGACCCGGCCTTGCGCGGCGACCCCGCCGACGCGTTGACGGTGCTGCGTCGCGACCTCGTCTGGATCGACGACGACCTGCCCCCTGGTGCGCAGGCTCAGGGGGATACGCCTTGGAAGTTTGTTGCCGCCGCGGAAGGCCCGGTGTTGAGTGGGATGAAGTCGTCGACGCGGACGGCGACCGGCTTGTCTCAGCACTTCTTCACGGGTGCGAATCCAGCGCTCCGGATCGGTGATGGTGATTCATTTTTCGCCTACGTCTACCTCGATCCGCAGAACCCGCCTCAGACGATCATGCTGCAGTTCAACGACGGCGCCTGGGAGCACCGGATCTACTGGGGTGACAACAAAATTGAATGGGGAGCGGACAAGAGTCCCGCCCGATATTTCGGCGGACCGTTGCCGGATGCCGGTCGCTGGGTGCGTTTGGAAGTTCCTGCGGAGACGGTGGGAGTCAAGCCCGGCAGCATGCTCAACGGTTGGGCTTTCACTCAGTTCGGCGGTACGGTCCATTGGGATCGATCCGGGGTCGTGACCCGCGAGTACGCCGAACCGCCGGTTCGTTCGCAGCTGGTCTGGGAAGACATCGAGAAGAACCGCAAAGACTCCAAACTGCCGGGGCACATTCAAAACCTGATCAAGATCGCCGCCGACCAGCGGAATCCCGATCAGCAGAAGCAACTCCGCGATTACTTCCTGCAGTTCGTCTCGGCCGACACCCGCGGCACGTTCGATCCCCTCAATCAGCAGGTGGACGCGTATAACAAACAGAAGACGGAGCTTGATCAACAGATTCCCGCGACGATGATCTCCGGGGATCTGCCGCAGCCGCGCGACGCCTTCGTTCTCATCCGCGGAGCCTACAATAAGCCCGCGGACAAGGTCGAACGTGCCGTTCCCGGCGTGTTCCCGAAGTTGCCGGAGGGCGCCCCTGTCAATCGCCTGGGACTGGCCCAATGGCTGGTGTCACCGCAGCACCCCCTGACCGCCCGGGTGATCGTCAACCGGTACTGGCAGCATTACTTCGGCACAGGAATTGTCAAGACGGCCGAAGATTTCGGCGCCCAGGGGGAGTGGCCGACTCATCCCGAACTCCTGGACTGGCTCGCGACGGAGTTCGTGCGCACGGGCTGGGACGTCAAGCGGATGCAGAAACTGATCGTGATGTCCGCAGCCTATCGACGTTCATCCAAGGTGCGGACGGAACTGCTGCAGGCAGATCCCGACAACCGGCTCCTTGCCCGCGGTCCTCGATTTCGGCTCGATGCGGAGGCGATTCGCGACAGTGCGCTGTTCATCAGCGGACTGCTCGTGGAGAAGGCCGGGGGAAAAAGCGTGAAGCCCTATCAGCCGGAAGGAGTCTGGGAGGCCGTGGCCTTCGTGGGGAGCAACACGCGGCAGTTCCAGATGGACGCCGGGAACGCCCTGTATCGGCGGAGCCTGTACACGTTCTGGAAACGGACCAGTCCGCCGCCGTCGATGCTGACCTTTGACGCCCCCTCGCGCGAGAACTGCACGGTACGCCGGGCGCGCACCAATACGCCGCTGCAGTCGCTGGCCCTGATGAACGATGTGCAATATGTGGAGGCCTCACGCAAGCTTGGCGAACGCATGATGCTCGAAGGGGGCAGCCAACCGGTCGATCGCCTGGAATGGGGCTTCCGCCTGGTTACCGGACGCAAGCCGACACCTCAAGAGGCGGAAATTTTGCGGACGGTGCTTGAGCGACAACTCGCCCGCTATACCGCGGACGCCGCCGCCGCGGATCAGCTTATCGCCGTGGGCGCCGCCCCTCGCGAACCGAACTTGCCGCCGCAGGAACTGGCGGCCTACGCGATGATCGGGAACTTGCTGTTGAATCTGGACGAGGCAGTCACTAAGGAGTAATTCGAACCGACCGGTTCTGGGATTGGAATCCAATTCCGTCTTCGCGGATCTTGCGAGTGCAGCCTCTTGACCGCACGGGTCGGCTGAAGCTCAGGGCTTGCTGCGACAAACATTGGACCCGTCTCAGGAATATGGTCGCTGACGCACAGAGGGATTTGACCTGACGTAATGGTTGAACCCCAATCGTTCGTGAGTGATTGGAACTCCTGTTCGACGCTGCTAGAGGCTGAACTTCGCAGAGCTGCAGACTGTAGAAAGAGACAAAATCATGAATCTGAACGATTTCGACCGCCTCCGCTCAGCGATGTCGCGGCGGTACTTCTTTGGCAAATCGGCTGCCGGGATCGGCGCCGCGGCGCTGGCCTCGTGCCTGAATCCGCAGTTGTTTGCGGAAACAGGAGCCACGGCCTCGAACGCCGGCGGGGGCAACCTGCCGCAACTCCATCATGCGCCGCGCGCGAAGCGGGTCATCTGGATGTTCATGGCCGACGGGCCGTCGCAACTCGATCTGTGGGATTACAAACCCACGCTCAACGACTGGTTCGATAAGGACCTGCCGGAGTCGGTCCGCAACGGGCAGCGCATCACCACGATGACCTCGGGACAATCGCGATTCCCGATCGCGCCGTCGCTGTTCAAGTTCGCTCAGCATGGACAATCGGGAGCCTGGGTCAGCGAACTTCTGCCCCATATGGCCGGCGTCGTCGATGACATCGCCATCGTCAAGTCGATGCAGACCGACGCCATCAACCATGATCCCGCGATCACCTTCATCCAGACCGGCAGCGAGCTTCCCGGACGTCCTTCGCTGGGTTCCTGGCTCTCCTACGGCATCGGCAGTCCCAATCAGGACCTGCCCGCCTACGTGGTGCTCATCTCCCGCATCGCCAACGGCTCGGCGACGCAGGCCCTGTTCTCGCGGCTCTGGGGCTCCGGCTTCCTGCCGACCAAGCACCAGGGAGTCTCGTTGCGATCTTCCGGCGATCCAGTGCTCTATCTGTCGAATCCGCCGGGAGTCAACCCAGACGGGCGTCGTGCCATGCTGGATGGACTTTCGGCCCTTAACCAGCAGAAATTCGCCGACGTCGGCGATCCGGAAATCGCGGCGCGGATCGCCCAGTACGAAATGGCTTACCGCATGCAGACGTCCGTCCCGGATCTCGTCAACATCGCCAATGAGCCCAAGCACGTGCTCGACTTGTACGGCGAAGAAGTCACGCAGCCCGGTTCCTTTGCCTACAACTGTCTCCTCGCCCGTCGTCTCGCGGAGCGCGGAGTCCCCTTCACGCAGGTCTTCCTCCGCGGCTGGGATCATCACGGCGGCCTGCCGGGGAGCATCCGCAATCTCGTGAAGGCGTGCGACCAGCCGTGCGCCGGGCTGATTAAGGACCTGAAACAGCGCGGTATGCTCGACGACACGCTGCTGGTCTGGGGAGGGGAATTCGGCCGCACGGTCTACAGTCAGGGGACCCTCACCAAAGACAACTACGGCCGCGACCATCACCCCCGCAA
>JANRLN010000265.1:0-2487 GCA_033762515.1 Planctomycetaceae bacterium | reverse complement strand
CTGCACGAAAGCGAGGAACGACTGCGAATCCTGGTGCAATGCGCACCGGCGGGCGTGGCGATGCTCGATCACAACCTGCGCTACATGGCCCACAGCCGCCGGTGGCTGACCGACTACCAGTTGGGCGACCGCGACTTGATCGGACGCCACCATTACGAAGTCTTTTCCGGGATCCCGGAGCGTTGGAAGGAGATCCACCGCCGCTGCCTGACGGGGGTCGCGGAGCGCTGCGACGAGGATCGCCTAGAACACGCCGACGGGTCGGTCGACTACATGCGCTGGGAAATCCAGCCCTGGAGAACTGCGCAAGGGGACGTGGGGGGGCTGGTCTTTTTCACCGAAATGATCACGGAGCGCGTCCTGGCGCAGGCAGCCCTGCGGGAAAGCCGGAAGCGCCTGGCCGAAGCGCAGGAAATCGCCCATTTGGGAAACTGGAATTGGGACTGTGCGACCGACAAAATTACCTGGAGCGATGAAGTTTACCGCATTTTTGGTCATCCGGTGCAGTCCTTCCAGCCCCGCTACGAAACGGATTTTCTCGCCGCAGTTCACCCCGAAGATCGCGCCGCGATCCATCAGGCAACGCTGGCGACCCTGCAGACCGGCAAGCCTTACTTGATGGAACACCGCATTCAACGTCCGGACGGCAGCGAGCGCATCGTCCGCGAGCAGGGTGTACGTGATGCTGACGCCGACGGAAAACCCATGCGAATGTACGGCACCGTGCAGGACGTCACCGAGATCCGCCTGGCCGAGCAGCAGATGACGCGGCTCCGCGATGAGCTCGCCCATGTCACCCGCGTCAATCTTGTCGGCGAACTCGCCGGCGGGATCGCCCATGAGTTGAATCAACCCTTGGCGGCCATGGCCAACTATGCGTTCGCCCTCCGCAGCACACTCCAGGGACAGCTGGAATCCCATCACACTCAGGAAATGGAAGACTGCCTGTCCATGGCGCGGGCGATTGAAGATCAGGCCGTCCGCGGAGGCGACATCATCCGCAAGCTGCAGGGCTTGATGCGGCGGGAGAGCTCGCAACGAATCCTCGTCGGCATCGGCAGTCTGGTGGCGGAAGTGACGGAGATGCTCGCGTACGAAGTGCAGTCAGCCCGGATTGAATGGGACGTGGAGATCCCCGATGACCTCCCGCGCGTTCGCATCGACCCCATTCAGATTCAGCAGGTGCTGCTCAATCTTTGCCGCAACGGCATCGAGGCGCAACGGGACGTCGGGAGGGTACGGCGAATACGCATCTCGGCGCGAACTGGCGAACCCGGGTGGGTCGTTCTCTGTGTGCGAGATTGGGGTCCCGGCCTTTCCGAGGAGGTCCGTGACGTCCTGTTCGCCCCCTTCGTGACGACCAAGCAGGGTGGGATGGGATTCGGATTGCCGATTAGCCGTCGGATCATCGAAGCCCATGGCGGCCGACTGTGGTTCACTCCCGACATCCAGCCGGGGGCAGAGTTCTGCTGCTCCCTCCCAATCGAATCACTGCAATGATATCGTTGCAAACTCATCACGATCCATTAGAGACGCAGTTTTAACCTCAGTCCCGATCGGTGGTGTCATCGCTTTGGAGGAATTTTTCGTTTCCGACGATACTCGTCCAGTGAACGGCGCAGCGAAGACACCTACGATTCGCCGACGTCGCGGGCGCTGTCCACCGTAACAGCGATTCGCATGCTAAGTTTTGCATGCATGCGGGATCTGGGTGATGGCCATCGCCAGTCGAACGAGCGCTCGCTCCGGGAACCGAAATTCGTGATGCACACTCCTACGGTCTTCGTGGTCGACGACGACCGCGCGGTCTTGGATTCGATTGCGCGCCTGCTGGCGACTGAGAACTTCGTGACGGAATGTTTTCCTTCCGCGGAAGCGTTCTGCCAGCGGCTCAAGGAATCCCCCTGCGTCGGATGTCTGGTCCTCGATCTGCGCATGCCCGGAATGACCGGTTGCCAGTTGCTCGAACGGCTCGCTCAGGAAGGACTCTCGATTCCCACGGTCGTCATCACCGGGCATGCGGAAATCGAAGCTGTGGTGCAGACGATGCGCCTGGGGGCGATCGATTTCCTGCAGAAACCATTTCCTCCAGCCCGTCTACTGGAAACGGTCCGACAGGCGCTGAACTTGGCCGTGACCCAATCAGCGGCGAAAGCCGAACAGCGCGACGTTCAACAGCGACTCAACGCCTTGTCGGCCGATGAGCAGTTGGTCTTGTGGGGGATTGCGCGGGGGCTGACCAACCAGCAGATCGCAGACGAAATGGATGTCAGTCTGCGAACCGTACAACTCCGCCGTTCCAGCCTTTTCAAAACCCTGAATCTCCAGTCGCGCCCCGAAATCGTGGCCCTGGTGCAGTCGTCCGGCTGGACCCCGACAGCTCCCCTCTGAGCTGTGCGAATCCTCATTTTTCCCGAATTCAGGGTTCCCTCTTCTGTTGCGCAAACCGCGCAGCGCTGAAGTGGAAAGTCACCCGGGCACGGTCGT
>JANRLN010000264.1:0-2769 GCA_033762515.1 Planctomycetaceae bacterium | reverse complement strand
CCTAGAGGTAAAGGTGCAGCGCAGGTTCTATCTGCTGAAGCGGGTGGAGAAACAGACCGACGTCGCCGGTTCACGCGGACAGGCAGTTCAGCAGGAAGTCGAAAAGTACGAGCGCACCGAATTGCCGAATCTGTCGCAGGTCACCAGCGGCGACATGGTCGAGGTCGAACTCGAGATCGACAGCAAGAACGACTACGAATACCTGGTCTTCGAAGACATGAAGGCCAGCGGCTTCGAACCGGTCGATGTCCGCAGCGGCTATCTGGGGAACGCGCTCGGGGCCTATGTCGAGTTCCGCGACGAACGGACCGCCTTCTTCGTGCGATCTCTGCCGCGCGGGAAGCACTCGGTGAGTTATCGTCTGCGTGCCGAGATCCCCGGCAAATTCAGCGCACTCCCGACGCGTGCCGCCGCGATGTACGCCCCGGAACTCCGCGGGAACTCGGATGAAATGAAGGTGCGAATCGTCGACCGTTAACAGGCGCTCCCCCAGAGGTTCAACAATCACCTGCGGTTTCGCGATTCGGGATTCCCGAAATCGCGAAACCGCAAGCGTCGATCGGCGCGGCTGCGTGAATTGCGGTTGCGGCGGCGTCCGCGCGTATGCGACGATAAGATCTGTTGAAGTGCCGTTTCCTCAGGACACCCGCATGTCCATCGCCACGCTCGACAAGTTGATGACCGCCGACGAGTTCTACGACTTCATGCAGCAGCCGCAGAATCGCGACCGCGCCTGCGAACTGCAGCGGGGGGAGATCATTGACGTGGGAGTCCCCAAGAAACCGCACGGCCTCATCTGCGCGAATATCGCCCGCTTCCTTGGAAACTGGGCGGCGTCACGCAACTTGGGCTATGTCTGCACCAACGACTCCGGCTTCATCACCGAGCGCGATCCCGATACGGTGCGCGGCGTCGACGTCGCCTACTATGATGATGCGGCAACTTACGACGAAGTGGCCGAGTCTTCCCCTAAGTACACCTCGTCGCCCCCGGTGATCGCCGTCGAAGTCATGTCCCCCGACGATCGCATCAATCGCATGCTGGGCAAAGTCGGAGAATACCTCGCTGCCGGGGTCCAACAGGTCTGGGTGGTCGACCCGGAATCGCGCGATGTGACTGTCAATCGACTCGGCCAGCCAATTCCCGTCACGCTGGCAGGAGACGCAATTCTGGAGGGGGGCGAGACCCTGCCGGGATTCCAGTTGCCGCTAGCGGAGATTTTTCGACTGCCGACGCAGACAAAGTCGACGTCAACGTAGTCACCTGACGACGTCGGATCGTTTTCCATCGGATTTCCGCCGTCACTTGACGATCGCCGACGGAATGTTCGGGCTGGCGGGGTTGGCGGTCACGGTGCGGCTTGCCGGGGAGATGACGAGGTCCATGTCTTCCATCGGGACGGCGCCCAGCAGCACCTGGTCTCCCAGAACCAGTGCGCCGGTGAAGCAGCCGCGGTTGCCGAACTTGATCTCGATCGGTCCGACGTAGGGGACCAGTTGTCGGCGCCCGTCAGCGACCGTGACTTCACGCTCATAGAGCGTCGGCAACTTCAATTGCAGCGCGACATGCTCTGGAATGCACAGATGCAGCGCCCCCGCGTCGACCAGCGCTTCGACGTCAAGGGGAGACAACTCACTGACTCACGGGTTGCGAAGATTCACGGTTGTGGTGATCAGTCCCATGTTGGCCCCTGAATGCGAATTGCGAAACCGCGAGCGGTGGCCGGGGGCGATCCGCGCGGGGGAGGATTAAATCACCACGGGCTTGCCCAGCGCGCGGCGGACCGGGACAAACTGGCCGGCGTGCATCATGGGGTGCGTGGCGATGAGCAGGAAGACCATGCCCATCGTGGGAAACATCCCCCGCAGATGCTCGGGGCTGGGGGAATCCAGGTCGGCTTCCGGGTAATCGTCCAGCAATTTCAGCGTCGCCGCGTGCACCTGCTCGGCGAGTTCGAGGTACTGCTGCTTCGTGCAGAAGTCGGCGGGATTGTTGCTGCCGGTCTGGTCCTTGCCGTGCTGCTCGGCGAACCCTGCGGGAAGTTCCGGACCCGCACCGGCCTGAATGGCATTGAGCAGTCCCACTTCCGAAGCGATCAAATGCCCCAATTGCCAGGCGACATGGTTGCAGCCGGGATTGGCCCGCTGCATCAGCTCCGCATCCGTGAGGTCCCCGATGTAAGCACTCAGGACCGCGTTGCTGAGGCCGAATGTCTGGCGAATGGCGTCTTTGACGTTCATCAGGGAATTCCGACAAGGAGTTGTGAAGATTGCGACGGGAACACCGCGATGATATCGAGGGCATGAGATGATTTCGAGAACTGACGCAACGTCTACCGCCGGGCGGCGCTCGAGATTCCCATCGATGACGAATGTCACGCCGCTCGAGCGCATCGGGGCGAAATGTGAACTAGGGTTAAGCTGTAAGGCGGCGGTGCGCCGCGCTGGTCAGCGTTCCCTAGGTGGGCGGGGCAGTCATGTCGGGACAGGATCCGTGGAGTCGGCCGTCAGTAGCGGATTTGCGGGCGATTCTGGAAAGCATCGAAAAGCACGAAGACATCAATCTGCGGGCGCATGAGCGGATCGAGCTCAACGTCCCGGCGGAAATCGTCACCCGTCGCGGGAACACCGTGGAGGCCATGACCCGCGAGATCAGCCGCCTGGGCATCGGCCTGGTGCATCGCGGCTCGATTACGCCAGGGGAAGTGACCGTCAGGATGGCCAGCGAATCCCGGCAGTACACCTATCGCGTCGCCCTGGAATGGTGCAC
>JANRLN010000263.1:0-8708 GCA_033762515.1 Planctomycetaceae bacterium | reverse complement strand
CCACCGATCCGAATGGGTTCGAGAAAGGCGTCGCGGAAGCCCTGACGGCGGTGCTCGCGTCCCCGCGATTCCTGTTTCGCGCCGAAGCGCAGCCGGAACCCGACAACCATACTCGCGTCGCACCGATCGACGAATTCGCCCTGGCTTCGCGGCTCTCCTATTTTCTCTGGAGCTCTCTTCCTGACGAAGAACTCTTTGAACTCGCGCGGAGCGGCAAGCTGCGCGAGCAATTGCGACCGCAGATCGATCGTCTGCTGGCGGACGAGAAGGCCCAGCGGTTCGTCCGCAACTTTGTCGGCCAATGGCTCCGCTCCCGCGACGTCGAGACAATCAACGTCGACGCCCGGCGAATTCTCAAGGTGAGCGTTGAAGAATCGTTCGCAATCTTCAACGGCAACCTCCGTCGCGCCATGCACGAAGAGACCGATCGCATGTTCGCCCATATCGTGGCGGAGAACCGTTCGGTTCTCGATCTCTTGACCGCCGACTATGCGTTCCTGAATGAAACGCTGGCGTTGTGGTACGGCATCGAAGGGGTGAAAGGGAACGACATGCGCAAAGTGTCGCTGCCCCCGGACTCACCCCGCGGCGGGATTCTGTCCCAGGCGAGCTTCCTCATCGTGACATCGAACCCCGCTCGCACCTCGCCCGTCAAACGGGGACTCTTCATCCTGGACAATTTGCTGGGCACTCCGGCGCCCGCTCCGCCCCCCAACGTGCCGCCTCTCGAGGCGGTCAAACAGGGAGCGGAAAAACTCTCGATGCGCGAACTGATGGTCCAGCATCGGGCCGACCCGCTGTGCGCGTCGTGTCATGCCCGGATGGACCCGCTCGGGCTGGCGCTGGAAGAGTTCGACGCCCTCGGCCGCTGGCGGAAGGACGATGCGGGGCAACCGATCGACACCGCCGGCAAGCTGATCACAGGCGAATCGTTCGCCAACGTGCGCGAATTGTCACGCGTGATCGCCACCGCCCGTCGGAACGATTTTTACACGTGTTTGACCGAGAAAATGTTGACCTACGCCCTCGGCCGCGGGGTGGAGTACTACGACGCCCCCGCCATTGACAAGCTCGTGCAGCTGTTGCAGTCCGACGAAGGTCGGATCCGCTCATTAATTTACGGAATTGTGGAAAGTGCCCCGTTTCAGCTGCGACGCGGAGACGACAACGGCTAGAATTTTGAGATATGCGAATCGACTGATGTTAGGTCCGCCCCCCGGCCGATGCCAACGGAACACCGCCTTCTGAATCCCGCCCCGCCAGGATCCCGCCCATGTTCGCGAACTCCGCCGTCTCCCGCCGCCGTTTCCTGCGCGGCCTCGGTGTCTCTCTTGCTCTGCCGACGTTCGCGTCGCTGCTGAAATCGTCGCCGCTCGCGGCTGCCGAAGCCTCCCTGGCGACGACGACCACCGGCGCTCCCCTGCGGACGGCCTTTTTGTACGTCCCGAATGGCGTGAACGTCGCCGAGTGGCGTCCCTGCGGCGATGGGACCGATTACACCCTCGGGCAGACCATGCGACCCCTCGAAGATCTGCAATCCGAGTTTCAGGTCTTTACCGGCTTTGAACACAAGAACGGCTGGGCCGGACCCGACGGCGCCGGCGACCATGCCCGCGCCAACGCCACCATCCTCACCGGCGCCCGTCCCAAGAAGACCGCTGGCAGCGACATCCGCGTGGGGGTCTCGGTCGATCAGTTCGCCGCTCAGCACATCGGCTCCCTCACCCGTTTCCCCTCCCTCGAACTCTCCTGTGACGGAGTTCGCACCAGCGGCGGTTGCGACTCCGGCTACTCCTGCGCCTACCAGTTCAATCTCTCCTGGCGGTCCGAAACGACGCCGGTGGCTCCCGAAAGCGATCCCCGACTGGTCTTCGAACGGCTGTTCGGTGCAGGTCAAGGCCCTCAGCGGCAGGCGTCGTACCGGCAGCGTCTGGAACGTCAGCGCTCGCTGCTGGACTTTGTGATGAGCGACACCCAGAAGCTGAATCAGCAACTCGGCCGCAACGACCGCCACAAGCTCGACGAATACTTGACCGGCGTCCGCGAGATCGAAACTCGCATTCAGCAATCGGAAAAGTTCGGCGACCTGCCGGATCCGGGCGTTGCCGCCCCCGAAGGAATTCCGGGCAGCTACCGCGACCACATCCGCCTGATGGCCGACATGCTGGTCCTCGCCTTCCAGACCGACTCGACCCGCATCGCCACCTTCCTGATGGCCCACGACGGCAGCAACCGCACTTTCAACGACATCGGCGTCACCGACGGCCATCATGCCCTGTCGCACCATCAAAGCGATCCTGAGAAACTGGCGAAGATCGCCAAAATCGACCGCTTCTACGTGGAACAGTTCGCCTACTTCCTGAAGAAGATGCGCGAGACCAAAGACACCGACGGCCGCTCGCTGCTCGACAACTCGATGATCGTCTATGCCAGCGGCCTCTCCGACGGCAACCGCCACAACCACGACGACCTCCCCGTCATCGTCGCCGGCCACGGCGGCGGCCGCCTCACCCCCGGCCGACACGTGAAGTTCGCCGACAAGACCCCCATGACCAACCTCTACGTCCGCATGCTGAACGAACTGGGAGTCCCCGCCGACCAATTCGGGGATTCAACCGGGCGTTTGGAGATCGTGTAAGACGGTCGTGATCCGTCCGCGACCTCATCGACTTCCAGAGACAAAGTCAGTCTGTTCTTTCGCGTTATCGTTTGCCCGCCGTACGCAGGCACGCATCCGACCAGGCCGACTGTTCCGGCGACAGTGGAATGGCGGGGGCGCCGGAATAATCCAGGTCGCCGTCGTACTCGAATAAGTCGTAGATCGTGCGTAAGGCGAGGCCGATGTCGAGTTCCGCATCAGGATCTCCTGCGAGCAACGGTACGGGAACCACGGGCAGCGGCGCTTCCAGGGGAATGGGCCAGATCTCGACCTTGGGCCGTCGGTTCGCTCGGCTCAGAAAGACGAAATAGGGAACCGAGGGCAACGGGCCGGTCACCGGGAAGGACTCGCCAATCCGCAACAGGTCAATCTCCAACAGGTGAACTTCGGAGGCCAGAATCTCGCGCCGCTTGTGCTGGTACTCGGCCGCCCCTTCACCCCGCTTGTTCGTCGGTGACAGCAGTTCAATTGCGGTCACCAAGTGACCGTCGCCGACAGTGCGAATTTCGAGGAATGTTTCCGTCAGCGATTCGCGCGGCAGGAATTCCTGAGTCAACGGGGCCACCAGGGTCGCCGCCGCTGATTCGCCCCCCGCGCCGGACACAGTCGAGACCACGGACACATCTGGCGAGCGCCGCCGGACCACAGCAACTTCGATCGGATCGGGGGCAGTCACCACCACTCGTTCTTCGGTTCGCGCGCGATACTTGGGCCGCAACTTGAGCGTCAACTGCCGGGCGAATTCTTCGATGAGATTGTGATGGACCACCGACCACAACGGCCCTTCCAGGTAGGGATCCATGCCGGGAAACGGGTTGGACATGCCAGGTCGCCTTCACCATGCCGGGGCTTGTGTCACCGAGTCGACAATCGCAATTGTCCGCAGGGTTTCGCGGCTGCGTCAACGCCTAACCCTATCAGGAAATCCGTGCCGCTGCATGGCCGCTTTGGGCCATGCAGCGGCACGGCAGATGAGACTACCGCTGATTACTCATCCTCGCGCCGGGCCAGGAAGTAATCTCGCAGCCGGCGATGCAACTCGGGCTTGTGCGACGCCCATTCCAGCAGTCCATCGGGACCGATGCGTACATCTTCGCGGGGATCGAACTGCGCCTCGCGCAGGATCGCTGCTCGTTCAATGTAACGTCGATTTTGAATCGTTCCATGAAATAAATGGACGATGTCGCCCGACGTGCACCCGACCCGTCCACCCACATCCAAGTAGAATCGTTGTCCCCAGGCAAGGAACAGTTGATTCAATCCCGACGATGAAATCTGCGTAATTGGTCCGTTGAATTGACCGAATAGGGCATCCGAGAAGTTGGTGTCTCCCCCGCCGACAATGTTCCACGGAAACACCCCATGCGCCTCGATCAACTCGCGACGTGCCGACCACGCGCCCCCAGGTTGACCGTGCCCCTGCAATCCCTCACGCCGCTTTCGCAGTAGTGACGGCTCTGATCGCTGCGCAACATTCCAGTTGGCCGAAGTGTGGAGCCAATTCTCATACAATTGTGCGACCGGCACTTCCCGCAGGATGCCCGAAGTCTCTGCGGCCCAGTCGGGATTCAGAAACAACAGATCCGCATCGATCCACGCGACCTGATCGAACCGGTCCGGCAATCGCTTGACCATTTCGTTGATTAATGACTCTTTCTGCCACATCACATTCTTTTCGGTGGCCCGAACTTGCCAGTCGGCCGGCAAATGGAACTGGCCGTCGAACGAGACTTCCATCGTGAACAGCGGACAACCGCGCAGAGCTTCACGAAACCGGAAAAAGTTCTCGCGCAACCGGCGGTAGCCGCAGGGATTGAAGTGACATGTCACCGCCGCCAGGCGACCGGACGGGGCTTCGCGGTTGGTCGCGATTGGCAACGGGCGGTGTGCTGTCGGGACATTTTCGGTTTCGGACGAGGGGAGCGGACGCAGCATGACTCGGTTCCTGAAAGTGGAGAGAAATAACCTTCCACCCTAAGGAGAAATGTTGCGCGGATTCCGACCCCATACCGCCACGCCCATCGACTCGGTTTGCACACCGCCCCTCATCTAGACTCGTGATTGTGCGCCGCGAGCCGGGAACGTCAGTGACCGGAGTCTGTTACCCGTCAAAGCACGCCGCGGCAATAACGTCAACAAAACAGACTCCGCTTGCGGACGCTAGCGATTCGCCGACAGCGCAACATCCCGGCTTAGGGTGAGGGAGTACGCGCTGAAGCATCCGTCGACCTCACTCCCTTTGTGAATTCTGGTCCGAGGGCGCAACAACTCGCCTTAGGGTGAGGGAACACGCGCCGACACAACCGTGGTCATGACTCCGTTTGTAAATTCTGGTCCGAGGGCGCAACAACTCGCCTTAGGGTGAGGGAACACGCGCCGACACAACCGTGGTCATGACTCCGTTTGTGAATTCTGGTCCGAGGGCGCAACAACTCGCCTTAGGGTGAGGGAACACGCGCTGACACAACCGCCGTCATTGCTCCCTTTGTGAATTCTGGTCCGAAAGCGCAACAACCGCCCTTAGGGTGAGGGAGCACGCTCACTCTTGCCTGCTGCGCGCCGCTCCCGTTGGTTTCTGTTCGATGGCTTCCGTCCCATAGGGTCCGTCCGCCAGTCCCCGTATCGAGGAATTCGCTCATGTCACTCCGCGCCAGCATTCTCATCGCCGCTCACAACGAAGGCTCCTGCTTGAGGAAGACGGTCCTCAGTGCTCTCGCCGCCGCTGTCGGCGTCGACGCTGAACTCCTCGTCGCCGATGATGCCTCGACCGATGGTTCTCCCGAGGACGTGGCCCACGAATTTCCGCGCGTCAAATTCGTCCGCCACACCGAACGTCGCGGGGCTTCACCCACGAAGCACCTGGCCGCGACCCACGCCCGTGGCGACGTGCTCGTGTTCCTTGACGGCCACACGCATCCCGAGCCGACGGCGTTGCGACGTCTGATTGAAGACGTCGAAGCGACCGATGGCGATGCTGTCGTTACCCCCGCGGTGCCCCATCTGGATGTCGCCGGTTGGGTCAATTCGCGCACGCAAGTCGGCCACGGCTACGCCCTCACGCTACGCGACCTCGGTTGTCGGTGGGTCTCACGGAAATCACTCAAGGAACACCGAGTCGGCCGACGGACGTTGTACGAGTCGCCGGCCCTCATCGGCTGTGCGCTGGCGATCAGCCGCCGACTCTACGAACAACTTTGGGGGTTCGACGCGCAGATGCGCAGTTGGGGCGTGGAAGACCTCGACTTTGGTCTGAAAGCATGGCTCGCAGGTCACCCGATTCTGCACGATCCGGACGCGGTCGTCGGCCATCGGTTCCGGCAGTCGTTCGACAACTTCACCGTGCCGACGGAGCATCTCTGGGCCAACCAGTTGCGGATGGCGCGGAAGCATTTCACCGACTCCACCTGGTCGGTCTGGGTGCAGGCCTTTCGTCGCCGACACGAACGTTGCGGCTGCAGCGATCCGGCCTCAAGGTCTCCGTCTCTCAATCCTCGACCTTCAACTCTCAACCCGCCCCAGGGACCGTGGGCCCTCGCCTGGGAGACCTTCCAGGAAGACCGGGCCAGCGTCGAACAAGAGCGCGCGTACCTGCTGTCTCGCCGGGTTCACGATGAATTCTGGTACGCCGAACGCTTTGGGCTGGACTGGCCGCGGTTGGAGGGGGGAATGTCGCAAGCTTATTCTCCGGTAGGAGCGGGGAAAGCAGGTGTCCTGCGGAATTCTCGATCCGTGGAAAGTAAGGCCTCAAGTGCGGTGATGTTCTCGGCGCAAGCGAATGAATCCAGTCCTTCGCCCGAGCCGTCACCGTCGCCGGTGCCATCGCCAAGTCCGGAACCGTCCCCGACTCCGCCTCCCGATCCGACCACTTGTCCGATCACTCTTGAAGAAGGCTTCGGCGTCGGCTGGGAAGGGGGAACTCTCGATTTCTACTTCTCGGCGAGTTCGCCAGAAGGGGACATCACGACGTACGAAGTGGATGTCGACGACGATGAAACGTTTGACGGCGCCACGTCGCACGATGAACGGATCGAAGGAGGACTGATTCAGAACCTCGCGGGAACGCTCCTGGGTTCCCCGATGGATGATGGCGAATACACAGCCCGTGTGCGCGTCAGCGACTCGGCCGACAACGCTTGCGACTTCGAGTTCCCGGTTTACGTCGGAAATGTCCCGCCTGCGATCGAGATTCTCGCTGACACTCAGGGTGATACGACGGCCGACTTCCCGATGACCGTTGTGCTCGCCGACCCTGGCGATGACGACATTCGCACCGTTTCCATCGCGTGGGGGGACGGATCGATGTCAGCGCTGTCTCCGACGGGTGGCGCGACCGCACATCGCTACTCTGTTGACGGAGAGTACGTGGCGACGGTCACCGTCACCGATGAAGACGGCGAATGGTCGCGCGACCATCACTTGAACATCGGCAATCAGAACGCACCGCTGCCGCCGGAATCGTTCCCGAAGATCGTTGGCGCCGTGGCGACGATCAACCCGAGCACGCAAGCCGCGACGCTGACGATCACTGCGATCGACGCTTCCGGCAACCCGGTTCCAAACATCGCCTGGGACCTCAACGGCGACGACCTGTTTCTGGACGCCACCGGCCCGTCCGTCACGTTGACCCCGCAACCAGGCTCGGCGCTCCCGTTCGTCGCCACCGTGCGTGCGACCGACCTCATCGGCAATACTGCCGAGGCGCTCTTTGCATTCGCAGCGGAGGGACCGCAGGAGCCGCAGGCGACGGGTAACACCTATCGCGAATACTTCAAAAAGGCGACGCCCGATCTGCCTGACGATTGGAAAGTGCACCATACGAAGCAACGCGCACTTGCGGATCGCTACCTGCGAGAGCGAGGAATCAACGTACATGACAAGCAGTATCTGCGTGGCGTACCCCCGTCGGTTCATGTAACCGATATCACGCCAGCCCAAGGTGCATGGTGGAGACAGCAAGCCAAACGCTTTGGCAACAGCGTCGAACGCGCCTATGCTGAAATCCAGCTTGCAGAAGTCGAAGCGTTCGAGCAACGCATGGATGCACAATATCGCCAATGGTGGATTTCGTCAGGAACCAACCAGAAGGCTGAAGTTGATGCGATCGTCAATGATCTGAAATCCAGTCACTCGAAGTTTGTGACCGAGAAGGCGTCACGCTGGAGGCATCTTGAGATCGGCGTTGCCGCCTTTGCACTTTTCAGCCTCATCTCCGATAGTGCAATGGCGTGTCACAATATTGCTAATCATTCCCCACAGCAATTGGACAAATGGGAGATTTTCCGAGCAAAATACGACTCTGCTCTTGACAGCGCAGCTCGCCTAGGCCACGTAAGGCAATCGCAGGCGTGGGATCTCAAGGATGCCTTCATCAATTACGCAAGGTCCTTGAGCCTTGACAGTGACGCTCTCGACAAGATTGATATTTTACTTCTTCGCCAAATTCAATTGACTCCGGGGATTATTCCGGACTGATCGAGTGGTGAAACCGATGGTCGCAACCCTCTGCCCCCGCGCGATGCAGTTCGGCATCCGCGGGGTGTTCTACTTGCTCGACGCCGCTTCGCCTGGGGGAGCTGAAAAGCAATCGCGATCCAAACACAGCCACTACTCTGGCGATGCCCTCGATCTTGCGAAATTCCTCTCTCAGGCTGAAGGCAATACGAAGTCCTCGGATGTTCAATTTGCCGCCGCCAGATCCGCGTTAGACAGGGTTCGTGAACATTCGGCGGGAAGCCGCCATTTCTATTATACCGTGCTGGGTGAAACCGTCGGGCCGAAGACGACTTGCCACGAATGTCCGGAATCCCCGCATCACGTTACCCGCGAGTACGGCGGTTCGCGTTCGCTGGACCTCTTTGGCGGTCCCAAGATTTCGCCGATTGTTCTGGGAGGCCTCGCCGGGCTTATTGTCCCTGAGCCGATGGTCGCGATTCTTAGCAACTCAGGTTTCACCGGCCTGCAGTTCAAGGAATGGCCGATCGCCTGCAATCAAACTCCCTATTCCCCTCCACCGCTCTACCATGTCGATGGGACTGGAAAGAGCTTCCTG
>JANRLN010000262.1:0-5983 GCA_033762515.1 Planctomycetaceae bacterium | reverse complement strand
CTCGCCCGGTCCTCACGGTGCCCCCCACCTCCTTATGGCAGCCGACGCATTCGACGCTCCCCTCGAACATGCTGGTTGGGAACGCCGATCCGGCACACGTTCCGTCCGATCTCGCGACGGAATTGCCGGTCCTTGAACCGTTCTAGCCGAGCGCCGAACTCTGCGGACAGGCACTCCGCGACTTCTCTGAGGCGGTCACTCATCGCAGCCCAGCGACCTGAGGTCACTGGGCTGCTGTTTTTTTGCGCAGACAGCATGGGATGTGGACATCCTCACGTCGCTCAGGCAGTCCCATCGGTTGCGATCCCCTTGCTTCGCCGGCAGGAGCCAAGTTCGCAATATGTTTACCAATAACATCTTGTGGAAACGACCGTGCTTCGATGGCCGGATTGAACCGAATCACCGCCCCTACGGAGCACGCCGTTTGCTGTACTGTCTGGCTAGATTCCTGCGCACATCGTGCGCGATATTGCGACATCCTGACGAAAATTCCTGAATTGGCAGCTTCGGCACGTCTTTGCGGTCTTATTGGCTGACTGAAAGTTCCCATGACGATTCGCGTTGCGCTCCATCATCGAACCGCCTATCTCTACGATCGGCCGGTCAATCTGGGTCCCCAAGTCATTCGTTTGCGACCCGCCCCTCACTGTCGGACCCCGATCCGCAGTTACTCGCTGAAAGTGGAGCCGGGACAGCATTTCTGCAACTGGCAACAGGACCCGCACGGGAACTTTCTGGCCCGCTACGTCTTTCAGCAGCCGACGCGAAAGTTCACGATCGATGTCGATCTTGTCGCGGATCTGACCGTCATCAACCCGTTCGACTTCTTCATTGAGTCGTCGGCGGAGATGTTCCCGTTTACGTACGAGGGATGGCTGGCCAAGGAACTGAAGCCCTTTCTGGAGACCGACTTCCCGGGACCGCGGCTGCAGGCGATGTTGGCGCAGATTGACCGGACCGAGATCAAGACGGTCGATTTCCTGGTGGAACTGAACCGCAAGCTGCACGAAGCCATTCGTTACGTGATCCGCCTGGAACCGGGGGTGCAGACTCCGGAAGAAACCCTGGCATTGGCGTCCGGGTCGTGTCGCGATTCCGCCTGGCTGCTGGTGCAACTGCTGCGGCACTTGGGTCTCGCGGCCAGATTCGTCTCCGGGTACCTGATTCAGTTGGCGCCGGACATCAAATCGCTCGACGGTCCATCGGGAACCGACCACGACTTCACCGATCTGCATGCGTGGTGCGAAGTCTACCTTCCCGGCGCCGGCTGGATTGGACTCGACGCCACGTCGGGGCTCTTCTGCGGCGAAGGACATCTCCCCGTCGCCTGCACCCCCGACCCGATCAGTGCGGCTCCCATCACAGGGACCGTCGATGAAGCCGACGTCGAGTTTCAGTTTTCAATGACGGTGACTCGGATCCATGAAGATCCCCGCGTCACCAAACCCTACACCGAGGATCAATGGCGCACGATTGAAAAACTCGGCCACGATGTGGACCGCCGCCTCGTTCAGGGGGACGTCCGCCTGACGATGGGGGGCGAACCGACGTTCGTCTCCATCGATGATATGGAAGGAGACGAGTGGAACACGGCCGCGATGGGTCCGACCAAGCGACAGCGCGCGGATGTTCTGATTCGTCGGCTGAGGTCTCGTTTCGCGGCAGGGGGCGTACTCCACTACGGACAAGGAAAATGGTATCCGGGGGAATCGCTTCCCCGCTGGGCCTTCACCTGTTACTGGCGAAAGGACGGATTGCCGCTGTGGCAAGACGAACGGCTGATGGCGGACGAGACCACGGCCTACAAGTTCACCGTGGCCGACGCGGAACGATTCACGACGGCCCTTGCCGAACGCCTCGAAGTGAATCCCCGCTGGGTGGCGCCGGTGTTCGAAGACGTCGCCCATTACCTGCTGGAAGAACGGCGGCTGCCGATCGACGTTCGCTCGCTCACCAATGATCTGAAGGACAAGGAAGACCGCCAGCGTCTCGCCAAGGTGCTGGAACAGGGATTGGGGAATCCCGTCGGTTGCGTGTTGCCTTTGCGGCGTCAGTGGTGGCAATCCAAACCCCGCTGGGTGAGCGGTCCCTGGCCGGTGCGCCGCGAGCAGATGTTTCTCCTCCCCGGAGACTCGCCGATCGGTTTTCGCCTGCCCCTCGATTCTCTGCCGCTGGTCTCGACGGTGGGACCTCTCAGCCAGTTCTATGAGGCCGATCCGCTGGTCAAGCGTCCGCCGCTTCCCATCCCGGCACGTCGTACGAAGCAACCGGCGGTCGCCGGGGCGCCCGCGACGGGCAGCGGAGGCTTGGGCGCCCAGGTTCAGCACGAGCAGCCGGCTCCCAAGAAGAAGGATCGAGAAAAGGACCCCAACACCCCGATTGACAGTTACCTCGTGCGGACCGCGCTGTGCGCCGAAGTCCGCCAGGGTCGGCTGTATCTCTTCCTCCCGCCGTTGGAAACCGCGGACGATTTCATCGATCTGCTGGCTGCCATTGAGGACGTGGCGACCGATCTCGACATGCCGGTCGCGCTTGAGGGATATCTACCCCCGTATGACCCGCGGTTGCAGCAAGTGAAGGTCACGCCCGATCCCGGCGTCATTGAAGTCAACATCCATCCCGCCGCCGACTGGGACAGCCTCGTTAACATCGTCACCAGCGTTTACGAAGACGCGCGCGTCTCGCGTCTGGGGACCGAAAAGTTCATGCTCGACGGCCGCCATTCCGGCACCGGCGGGGGCAATCACCTGGTCCTCGGCGGAGCGACGCCATCAGACAGCCCGTTCCTGCGACGACCCGACCTGCTGCGCAGTCTGGTCGGCTATTGGAACAATCACCCGGCGTTGTCGTACTTGTTCTCGGGGTTGTTCATTGGACCGACAAGTCAGTCGCCGCGCGTCGACGAGGGGCGTCGTGACGCGATCTATGAACTGCAGATTGCCTTCGATCAGGTTCCGCCGCGGGGCTCCTGCCCGCCCTGGCTGGTCGACCGCATCTTCCGGCATCTGCTGGTCGATATCACAGGGAACACGCATCGCGCCGAATTCTGCATCGACAAGATGTACTCGCCCGACAGCAGCACCGGGCGGTTGGGCCTCGTGGAATTCCGAGCCTTCGAGATGCCGCCGCACGCACGGATGAGTCTGACGCAGCAACTGCTGGTCCGGGCGCTCGTCTGTCGGTTCTGGGAGCAGCCTTATCTGGAGCCGCTGGTGGATTGGGGCACATCGCTGCACGACCGTTTCTTCCTGCCGCACTTCATTGCCGACGATTTCCATACGGTGATCGAGGAACTGAAGCGCGCGGGTTTCCCGTTTGAACACGGCTGGTTCGCGCCTCACTTCGAGTTTCGCTGCCCCAAGATCGGCGAATTTACGCTCGACAACACCCACGTGGAGCTGCGAACCGCTCTTGAACCGTGGTACGTCCTGGGGGAAGAACCCGGGGGGGGCGGGACCACGCGGTACGTGGATTCATCCGTCGAACGCATCGAGGTCAAAGTTCAGGGCATGACCTCGGGTCGGCACGTCATCACCTGCAATGGCCGCCGGGTGCCTTTGCATCCGACGGGGACCGAAGGGGAGTTCGTGGCGGGAGTCCGCTTCCGCGCCTGGCAACCGCCGTCGTGCCTGCATCCCACGATTGGCGTGAATTCGCCGCTGGTCTTCGACTTGCTCGACACCTGGCTCGAACGGTCGCTGGGAGGCTGCACCTATCATGTTTCGCATCCCGGCGGTCGCGGCTATACCACCTTCCCCGTCAACGCCTACGAAGCGGAAAGCCGCCGGGCCTCGCGGTTTTTCAAGATTGGCTACACCCCCGGCCGCTTCGCTGTCCCGCCGGTGGAACTGAACCGCGACTACCCGCTGACCTTGGACATGCGGCGGACTGTGCGGTAGTTCGGTCAAGGGCTCCTCAACTGACTGCGTGACTTTCTGGGCCCCGCCAACGGCAACCCGGTGCTTGTACGGGAGAGCTTGTGCGAACCCGGCGCTATTAGAGATTGCTGTTTCCAACGCGTGCCGGCCACCGTAAAATCTCAGGGAAGTTCTATAGTACCGAGTCGCCCAATGACGCATCCGGTCCTGGAGTGTTCGCTCATCAACGACCCGCTGCCCCTGAGGGCAGACGAAGGGGGAGGAGTTCGCATTGGCGGCACCCGCGTCAGCCTCGACGTCGTTGTCGAAGGCTACGAAAACGGGTTGACTCCGGAGGATTTGGTTGCCGCGTACGACACTTTGGCATTGGCGGACGTGCATGCCGTGATTGCCTTTTACCTCAGGCACCGGAGCCAGGTGCGCGACTACCTGAACCGCCGCAATCAAGAAGCTCAGATGCTACGCTCGTCCATCGAAGCGGTGTGCCCCCCGATTTCGCGTGCAGCCTTGATCGCGCGCCGCCATGCGATGGATTCTGCCGATGCTGCGTCTGGCCAGTGATGCTGATGTGCGCGGGGACGTTGTGCGTGGATTGCGACGGCGACAACCGGCAGTGGATTTGGTGCGAGTTCAAGACGCCTTGCCCGATGGCGCCCCCGACAGCGAAGTGTTGGCTTGGGCGGTGGCGGCTGGCCGAGTCTTGATCACCAACGACAGGAACACGATGGTGGACTGCGTGCGGGAGTTCACAGCCACTGGACCGGCGGTCCCCGGACTGATCGTGACCACGATTCAACAGTCCGTCGGCTCCACCATCGACGACATTCACTTGATCGCAGAATTCATGAGCGAGGAGGAAGTTCGCACGCGCGTGGTGATCTTCCTGCCATTACGAGATTGAGGCGGTCGCAGACGTCTGTGCCAGCCGTTGATCGCCCGTTACGTCTGCAATTCCACCAGGTCGCGATCGCTGAGGACGTAGTCTTTTCCCACAGTGCGGGAGTCGGGGGAGCCGAAAGCCCAGACCTTGGCCGACTTCACCTTTTCGCCGAGGTCGCGGTGGACTTTGGCGGCGAGGTCTTCGACGGTGCCTCCGGCCGGAATCGTAAACGGAGACGTATAGTCCGCCGGTTTTCCGGGTGTCTTCGTATAGAGCCGGATGACTCCAACAGCCTGAAAGATCGCGTTGCGCAACCGTTCGCGATCACTTGCCTGATCAACGTCGACCGCCACGGTCTCAAACGGCAGCGGGCCGAATTCCTTCAGAAGTTCCACCCGGTCGGGCCACTCGGCTTCATTCGCGCGGGTGATCACCAGCAAAGTCTTCACATGCAGCACTGAGAAATCGTCTTCGTCGAATCCCGTATGATTCGAGAGGAGTGTATGCCGTTGGGCGAAGTGTTGCAGGACGTGGTGGGTCTGCTCGGGAGCATCGTCGGAACTGCCGTCGAAGGCCAGCAAGACGAGATCCGCTGTGCGGACAATATTGAGCAAGTAGGTCTCAAAGTGGCTGTCGGTGATGGGCGGCGTATCGATGAGCTGCAGCGCCACATCTTCCCAGGCCATCATTCCCGGCAGGGGTTCGCGGGTCGTGAAGGGATAGTCGGCAACTTCCGGTTCGGCCTTGGTCAGCTCCTTCAGAATCCGGCTCTTGCCTGCGTTGGGTCCGCCGATGATGACCACCTGAGCGGCCCCCTGACGCGGAAAGCGGTAATGCTTGCCTCCGACCTTGGGAGCAGACTTCTCCGCCTGCTGGTCCTCTTTGGTCTCTTTGATTTTCGACTTGATGTCGGCCTGAAGCTTCTCGGTCCCCTTGTGCTTGGGGATGAGTTGCAGCATCTCCTCCAGGCAGGCCAGCCGTTCGGTGGCGGTCTGCGCGCGGCGAAAGGCTTCCTCGGCTTTCTGGTACTGCGGAGTGAGGTTGGCAGGCATGGGATCGCGACAGCTGGGAGGAGCAAACGGACGCTAAGGGCGCGCGTCAAAACAACTTGAGCAAGTTATTTGGCAGGGAGGATCGTGTAATTCCATTCTCCGTGAAACTTGTGTCGTTTGATTTGAACCGCCTGGAGTTGCTCGTCGGTCACTTTGGTTTGGAGAGGGTATTT
>JANRLN010000261.1:0-1616 GCA_033762515.1 Planctomycetaceae bacterium | reverse complement strand
GGGGAAGTCTGGCTGAATCCGGGAACGGAGAGCGACAAGCTGCTCGCGCGGGCCGAGCAACTGGGGCTGCCCGTGATTCAAGCCTGCAGCATTGTGGATTTGGGCACGTCGCCGGCGGTATATGGTGCCTGAGGGATGCATCGTCCGAGAGGCGTTGATCAGGCTGCTGATTCGCTGCCGATCGAATTGGAGACGGGAGACGCTGTGTGACTCGGCTCATCACGCGGAGCGTGATGGCCACTTTGTAGCCATCACGCTCCGCGTGATGAGCGGGCTGTCAGAAACCCATCCCATTTGAGAGACGCGGAAACAGCGGGGATCGCACGTTAAGCCTTCGATGGCTGTTCCATTCCGCTTGGGGGCGGAGCTTTCGTCGACTTCTCCGCCCGGAGAGTCTGTGCAGCGGACAGTTCCTCGACCGACAATTCTCCGGGGGTGATCACGTCGCCGACCGCCGCTGCGACGAACTCCGCGAGAGAGGATCGCCGATCCAGGAACGCCGTGGATGCCGCGAGATCACAGAATCCTGCAATCTCCGGGGCAACCGGGGAACGCTGCAAGATCAAGCTGCCATGCTGCAGCAGCGCCCCCCGTCGGCGTCGCTGGGCGCTGCCCAGCACTTTCTGATCGTGAAAGCAGACGTCGTGGCTGTCCTGACGCAGGAAACAGAGCGTCGGCTCGGACTCTGCGTGATGGGTCGCACCACGCAACGACAGCGTGAGACCGCATGTGGTTTCAAACCAGGCGATGACGGCCTTGTGAATCACGTCGTACAAGTCATACGGATGCCGCACGAGCGTCTGATCGGCCGGCAGCACGCAACTGTAGGTCCATTCGCGATCATGCAAAATTGCGCCGCCGCCCGTGAGCCGGCGGACCTGGGGAAGGCCCCGCCAGCGGAGATCGATGTCGTTGAGCGATTGAAAGTAACCCAGCGACAACGTCGGTTCCCGCCATTGATACCAGCGGAGCGTCGCCGATCCGCCGCGGATTGCGGATTCCAGGAGTGCCTCGTCGACCGCCATGTTCCAGGCGCCGTCGGCAGGCTCCGGCTCGATGATCAGGCGACACTCACGCAACACGGGCACTCCCCCACCAGCGTCGTCGACGGGTCAGTCCTTCACGCAGGGGGACCATTTGAGAACAGGTTGCCGCGCGGCGAGGACATCGTTGGGTCGGCTGACGGGAAGTGTCAACGGAGCCAGCTTCAACTCCGCCGGGTCTTCCTGCAGGATCTTCGCCAGCACATTTGCGAAGTCGTCGAGCGTGTCTTTGGACTCCGTCTCCGTGGGTTCCATCATCAGGGCCTCGGGAACCACGAGAGGGAAGTAGACGGTGGGGGCGTGGTAGCCGTAGTCGAGCAATCGCTTGGCGACGTCCATCGCCGAAATCCCGCGCTCTTTCAGAACCGTCTGGGCCGACGCGACGAATTCATGCAGGCAATGCGGACCATGCGGCGTCGGCAGGAACGGCGCGAGTTTGGCCTTGAGATAGTTGGCGTTGAGAATTGCATCTTCGGCGGCGGCGCGGACCCCCGCAGCGCCCAAGGTTCGAAGATAGCAGTATCCGCGGACCAGAATCCCCACGTTCCCGAAATGCGCCCGCACCCGTCCAAT
>JANRLN010000260.1:0-42182 GCA_033762515.1 Planctomycetaceae bacterium | reverse complement strand
GTGGCCGTCGTGGAGATTGTTTCGCCGGGAAACAAACGCAGCCGGGTGGCGCTGCGCGACTTTGTCGAGAAGGCCGCTGCGTACGTGAACAAGGGTGTGCATTTGCTGGTGATCGATCTCTTCCCGCCGACATCACGTGATCCGCAGGGGATTCATCCAGCGATCTGGAATGAATTGCACGAGGAGCCGTTTGAACTTCCAGCCGATAAGCGGCTCACGCTGGCGGCGTATGCAGCAGGACCGCTCAAAACCGCTTATGTTGAACCGGTGGCGGTCGGAGATGTCTTGCCCTCGATGCCGTTGTTTCTCGCCGGGGAGCGCTATGTCCCCGCCCCCCTGGCGGAAACGTACGAGGCGTCCTGGATCACCTGTCCCAAGCCGCTCCAGGACGCAGTCTTGGGAGGCGGTTCTTCGCCATGAGCCAGACCTTGTCGCCACCGCACGTGAATCCCGCGACCAGCGACGCCGGTCGCTTCGAGTTCGGCGCCAACTGGCGACGTTTTCTCGCGACGTTGACCGAAGAGCGGATCGGGGCCGCCATGATGTCGTTGCAGCGCGTCTTCGGCGACGACGGGCTGCGCGGCCGCACGTTTCTCGATATCGGGTCTGGCAGCGGGTTGTTCAGCCTGGCGGCGTATCGACTCGGCGCCCGGGTGCATTCCTTCGACTATGACGCGGATTCCGTCGCCTGCACGGCTTATCTGCGGGAGCGCGAAGGCGCCGATGCCGAGCGTTGGTGCGTCGAACGGGGTTCTGTGCTCGATGCGGAGTATCTGACGCGATTGGGCGCCTTTGACGTGGTCTACTCCTGGGGCGTGCTGCATCATACCGGGGATCTGTGGCGGGCGATTGAGTTTGCGTCGCAGCGAGTTGCTCCGGGGGGGGAGTTCCTCATCGCGATCTACAATGATCAGGGAGTGTGGAGCCGAATCTGGACAGGAATTAAACGGGCGTATGGCATGCTCCCGAGGTGGCTGCGCCCGGCATACGTCGCGGTTGTGGGCGGCGGCTGGGCGTTGCAGCGCGGACTCTTGAAGGTTCTGCTCATCACGGGGGGGATGTTGGTCCGGGCGTTGACGCTCCGAAATCCGTGGGAACGCTGGACCCGCGCGCAGCAGGATCTCGCCGCTTCGCAGCGTCGCCGCGGCATGCTGTTCTGGTACGATCTGGTCGACTGGATCGGGGGTTATCCATTCGAAGTCTCCACTCCGGAAGGAGTCTTTCGCTTCGTCCGCGATCGCGGGTTCACACTCGTGGATCTGACCACCTGCGGCGGGGGGCTGGGGTGCAACGAGTTCGTGTTCCGGCGAAACGAGACCGCAGCCCGCCAATCGAGGGCGACACCATGAGCATTGCCGAACTGCCGCAGATGACTGCCGATGAGTTGCTGTCGATTCCCGAATCCGATCGGTACGAACTCGTCCATGGCCAATTGGTGGAGCATGTCATGAGTCATCAGGCGGTTTGGATTGCAGCCCGACTGATAACGCTCTTGAACGTCTTTCTCAAACAGCACGATCTTGGCGACGTCTACAGTGAAGGCGCCACCTACCAGTGTTTTCCCCATGAACCCGGCATGGTGCGCAAGCCGGATGTCTCTGTCATTTGCAAGGGACGATTGTCCTACTCTCAATTTGTAAGAGGACATGCCAAAATTGCCCCTGATCTCGCGGTCGAAGTTCTGTCACCGAGTGACTCCGCATACGAGGTTTTTGAAAAACTCGAAGACTACTTCCGGGCGGGAATCCCGCTGGTCTGGCAGATTAACCCTTCGACGCGAACCGTCACAGTTTACGTGGCTGGCGGCCGTCAGATTGTGCTGCTGCATGAGGGGGACGAACTGACGGGCGGCGATGTCTTGCCGGGGTTCCGTTGTCAGGTCGCCGAGATTTTTCCACCGCGCGCGGATTTCCTGGAAACTACCACCGTCGCGTAAGCGGGAATCGATTGCTTCACGCGGGCAAGGATGCAGGATCGCCAAGGAGGCCGAAACGCCATGTCCATCTCCACCTACCGCACATTGCCGCCGGAAATTCGGGACATCCAGCAGGAGATGGAGGCCCGCGCCAAGTCGTATGGCCTGGACTTCTTCGAGACGATTTTTGAAATGCTCGATCTCGAAGAGTTGTGCATGTTCGCCGCGTATGGCGGGTTTCCCGTGCGCTATCCCCACTGGCGTTTTGGAGCGGAATACGACGAGCTGCTGAAGACCCACATGTACGGTCTGCAGCGGATCTACGAGATGGTGATCAATAACGATCCCTGCTATGCCTACCTGCTCAATACGAATCTGCTGGCCGATCAGAAACTGGTGATCGCGCACGTCTACGGGCACTGCGACTTCTTCAAGTGCAACGCCTGGTTCTCGCAGACGAATCGCAAAATGCTCGACACGATGGCCAACCACGCCACCCGGATCAACCGCTATGTCGACCGTTACGGATTCGAAAAGGTGGAAGAGTTCATCGACGCCTGCCTGTCGCTCGAGGATCTGATTGATCCGCATTCGGTGCACATCCGCCGCAAACCCGACACCGATCCCCTGCCGCATGCGGCCCTGTTGCGCGACGAAGATTTTGAGTATCTCGCGCAGGAATCGCGGCTGCCGGCCAAGGGATATATGGATCCGTTTATCAACCCCCCGGAGGTGCTGCAGCGAGAGGCCGACGACCGGCGCAAGGAAGAGAAGGCCAAGGAGGCCAAGCGTTCGTTTCCGGATCAGCCGCAGCGCGACGTTCTGCTGTTTCTGCTGCAGCACGCGCCGCTGAAGGACTGGCAGCATGACATTCTGCAAATCATCCGCGACGAAGCCTACTACTTCGCGCCGCAGGGTCAGACCAAGATCATGAACGAGGGCTGGGCCAGCTATTGGCACACCACCATCATGACCCGTCACGGCCTCACCGACGCCGAAGTCATCGACTATGCCGACCACCATAGCGGCACCGTCGCGATGAGCCCCAACCGCATCAATCCCTACAAGATCGGGATCGAGCTCTTCCGCGAAATCGAGGAACGCTGGAACCGCGGCCAGTTCGGCGAGGAGTACGAGGCATGCGACAACTGGGAGGTCCGGCGCAAATGGGACAAACAGGTCGGTCTCGGCCAGGAGAAAATTTTCGAGGTCCGCCGGATCCACAACGACATCACATTCATTGACACATTTCTGACGCCGGAATTCTGCGCCAAGCACAAACTCTTCAGCTTTGCATACAACGACGGAGAGTCGACGTACGAGATTGCCTCGCGGCAGTTTGAAGAGGTCAAGCAGCAACTCCTGACCAGCCTCACGAACCACGGTCGACCGTTCATTTATGTGGTGGACGCCAACCACCGCAATCGCGGAGAACTGTACCTCAGGCACATGTTCCAGGGCGTGGAGCTTCGCCAGGACTACTCCCAAGACTGCCTGGCCAACCTGCACAAGTTGTGGGCGCGGCCGGTCCACCTCGAATCGGTGGTGGACGATAAGCCGGTGGCCTTCTCGTACGACGGGCATTCCCACAGCGTAAAGGCGCTCTGATGAACCGGAACGCCGGGACGATGACGCCGACGCCTGATTTGTTGGTCGCCGCAGGCCCACCAATTCTTTTGCTGATGATCATGTTGCTGCTGGGTTTCACGCCGGGATGCGCCACTCAAGACAAGAAACCAGACCCGCTGGACGACCTGCGGAAGCAGGGGTACGGCTTCGGCAACCCCCACGCTGAAGAGAATCGTCAGAAGAGATTGTCGGAACGAAATCTAACACCGTAAGCTCAAGGGCGGCGCGGTTTGCGGGCCGGCCCCTGATCGGACGGCATGGGGAGAACGTCCCTCCGTCCGAGAAGCGGTGAGACCCGCACCTCCAGCCGTCGAGTTTTGAATCCATCCGTTGAGAGTAGCCGCAAAGACATCCCATGAGCCTGTCCCTCGACCTCGCCGCCGCCTTGCAGACCCTGGTGGGCCAGACGTTTCTGCCGCCGCACACGATCAGCGTGTCGGATCGCCAGGGAGTGACGCTGTCGGTCGACCTGATCAGCGTTGAGACGTTGGGGGTCTCCTGCGAGGAATTGCGTCTGGTGGCCCCCGCTCTGTCGACCGCATCCATGGACATCCTCAGGCAATGGGCGAGCGGATTGTGCCAGCGGATCACCTATTTGTTGGAGACGCTCAATCCCCTGGAATTCGACGTCCAGGGAAACGAAGTGCTGATTCGTTCGAACCCGCCCGACAACACTCTTCCGGGACAACCTCGCTACTACGAAGTGCTCCTCTCCTCTCACGGCGGCGGGCGGTTTTCCCTGCGCCGGTTTGAAGCCGACCCGACCGGCGGGGGACGCACTCCGGTGCCGCTCCGGATCACGCACGAGCAATTGTCGAAGCTCGTCAATGATCTGGTGGCCACGTTGCCGTCGCCGTAGTTCGGGTAACCATCCCCGACTCTCGCTGTCTCGGCCGGCGGCTCTCCCGCTGCGCGGGAGGAGACTCCGCTCGCGATGCAGGAGGACGGCCCTCGACGCGTGGCGACTTTCCAACACCCGTCACTCTTCTTCGGCGTGCACTCCCGCGGCGGCCACGATTTTCTGCTGCTCCTGCGGCGGGACCATTTCGTGATGACTGAACGTCATGACATAGCTGCCGCGCCCCCCAGTAAGGCTGGAAAGGGTGCGCGCATACGTTGAAAGTTCCGCCAGCGGCGCGCGGGCCTGCACGACCTGGAATCCGCCCGGTACGTTTTCGATTCCTTCCATGCGTCCGCGACGGGTCGAGAGGTCGCTGCCGATGTCCCCCACTTTGTCGGCAGGCACAGTCACTTCCAGATGCATGATCGGTTCCAGTACGGTCGGCCGGGCCTGACGGAACAGGTCGCGGAAGCAGCAGCGAGCCGCCGTGCGAAACGCATTCTCATTGCTGTCCACGGGATGGTCCTTGCCGAAAAACAGGGCGACGACCAGATCCTGAATCTGACAGCCCGCCACGACGCCGCGCTCCATCTGTTCCCGCACCCCTTTTTCGACAGCCGGGATGAACTGGTTGGGCACCGACCCCCCGGAGACGCAATCCAGAAACGCGAAATTCAGCGCGGCGTCGAAGTGAAACTCGCGCAGGCCGGGAAACTGGTCGCGCGTGAAATACTCCTCGGGATTGATCCCCTGCGGCAGCGGGTGAATCCGCAAATGGACTTCCGCGAATTGTCCCGCCCCGCCCGATTGCTTCTTATGCCGATAGGATCCCTCGGCCGACGCGAGGATTGTCTCGCGATAGGGAACCTTGGGGGTGTGAGTGACGATGTCGACCTTGTCGCGGTGATGCAAACGATGCTGCACGACCTGCAGATGGAGTTCGCTCATTCCGCGCATCACCATCTCGTGGGTCTGCGGGTCACGAACCACGTGGAAAGTCGGGTCTTCCTCTTCGATTTTGTGCAATGCCCCGGAAATCCGTTGCTGATCGGCCCGACTCTTGGGCTCGACGGCCAGCCCGATCATCGGCGTGGGAAACTGAATCGGAGGCAGGGCGACCCCATCTCCGTTGGTGACCAGCGTGTCGCCGACCTGGAAGTCGTCGATCTTGGTCACGACGACCACGTCTCCCGCGTGAGCTTCCTCAACCGGTTCCACCTGACCGCCGTTGACGTCCAGCAGTTGATGAAGCTTGATCCCCTTGCCCGTCCGCAGGTCGCGAACGGTGGAGTCTTTGGTCAGCCGTCCGGAAAACACCCGAATGAAGCTCATCTTCGACACGAACGGATCAATCCGCGTCTTGAAGACTTGGGCCACGAGCGGAGAGTCATCGCTGTTCCCGATGGGGACTTCCGTTCCCGCGGCGTTGGTCCCTTGACGGACGAGTTCTCCGGGGGCGAGGGCGAAATCGGCGATGGCATCCATCAACTCGGCGACGCCGATGTCGAGCTTGGCGCTGGTGAACAGCACGGGAATGAGAGTACCGGTCGCGACCGCCTTCGTGACTCCCGCCAGAACCTGGTCGGCGGGCAGCACCGCTCCGTCCAGGTAGCGTTCCAGCAGTTCATCGTCGGCTTCCACGATCGCGTCCATCAGCGCGGCGCCGCACTGGACGGGATCGAGCAGCGCATCGGCGGGAGCCGCCGCAGGCTGAAGCGTGCTCGCCACTCCATGCAGGGTCGCGCCGGTCCCCAGAGGGACGTTGAGCGGAATGCAGTTCCGACCGAACGTCTGTTGGATGGAGCCGAGGAGACCGAGAAGATCCAGATTGTCCTGATCCAGTTTATTGACCACGATCATGCGAGCCAGATGGGCGCGGCCGGCCAATTCAAACGTGCGGCGGGTGTTGGCTTCAATCCCGGCGGCGGCGTTGATCACAATCACCGCCGTTTCCGCGGCGCACAGGGCGCTGATCGCCTGGCCCACGAAGTCGGGATATCCCGGCGTGTCGATGACGTTCACGCGAACATGGTGGTGCTCGAAGTGCACCATTTTGGACGAGATGCTGAAGTGCCGCTGACGCTCCTCGTCGTCGATATCGAGCTGGCTGGTTCCGTCGTCGACCGACCCGGCCCGGGAGCCCACTCCCGCTCGAAAGAGCATGCGATCGGCGAGCGTCGTCTTGCCGACCGCTCCGTGACCGACCAGCACAATGTTGCGAAGCGCCTGCGTTGCGTACTTGGACATGACGGCCTCCTTTTGAAGTGAATCATCACGGGATTCGGCCTCTGCCGGAAATTTGCCGCAAGAGAGGCAGCGAGAACCGCTGGACTCTTCGTCAAGACAGGACAGCAATGCCCCCCTATTTTACTGGCGTGAAATCCGCGAAGCCATTAGCGAATTCCCGATCGGCGCAGGTTCCCCGCAGTCCTGCAAACACCTCTGTCGGGTCCGTTTCGTCCAGCCGCTGTTCCAGATACAATGCGGGACCCAGACGGAGCCGCCATGAATTCCCCCGCCCTGACTCAGTCGCGCCTGATGAAGGCCTGCCGACGCGAACCCGTCGACTGCACGCCGGTGTGGATCATGCGTCAGGCCGGGCGCTACCTGCCGGAATACATGGCTGTGCGCAGCCGCGTGACGTTCATCGAACTCTGCAAGACACCGGAACTGGCAGCCCAGGTCACGTTGGACGCGCAGCGGATTCTGGGCACTGACGCGGCGATTTTGTTCGCCGATTTGCTCCCCATGCTGGAGCCCATGGGCATCGACCTTGAATATCAAAAGGGAGAGGGGCCCGTCATCCACAATCCGATCCACGACGGCAGCGAAGTCGACCGCCTGTGGGAGTTGGAGGATCTGTCGCGGCTGCAATTCGTGTTCGACGCCGTGAAATTGATTCGTCGCGATCTGCCTGCCGACATTCCGCTGCTGGGTTTCGCCGGCGCGCCCTTTACACTGGCCTCCTATGTGATCGAAGGGGGCGGATCAAGAAACTACCTGCGAACCAAGTCCCTGATGTTCAGTGATGAAGGGGCCTGGCGCACCATGCTGGGGAGGCTGGCGCGGAGTCTCGTGCGTTACCTGAACGCCCAGATCGACGCCGGATGTCAGGCCGTGCAGATTTTTGACAGTTGGGCCGGCTGCCTGTCCCCCAGTGACTATCGCCGCTATGCGCTCCCCTTCACGAAAATGGTGGTGGAGGGCGTGCGCGCGAAGGCCCCCGTGATCAACTTCCTGACGGGCAATCCGGCCCTGCTTCCCCTGCTGCGCGAAGCAGGGGGAGACATCATCGGACTCGACTGGCGGGTCGAACTCGCCGACGGGTGGAAAACGGTGGGGTACGACGTCGGCGTGCAGGGAAATCTCGATCCGTTGTCGCTGCTCGCCGATTTGCCGACGTTGCGACAGCGGACGCAGGATGTGCTCGATCAGGCCGCAGGACGTCCCGGTCACATCTTCAATCTGGGACACGGCGTCATGCCCGAAGTTCCCGCGGATCACGTCAAGGCCCTCGTGCAAATGGTGCATGAGCTGTCGGCGCGCTAACAGATCGACGCCCGGGGATCGCGATCCCCGCACGTCCCCGGCACCAAGATGCAAAACGCACAGCGCACTCGGATCGCGATCATCGGCGGCGGACTCACCGGGCTGGCTGCGGCGAACCGCCTCGGTGAACTGTCGGGCGCCGACGGCTTGCCCCTTGACGTGACCCTCTTCGAAGCCGGTCCCCGACTGGGGGGTATTGTCGGCTCGGTCGAACGCGACGGCTATCTCATCGACACAGGGGCCGACTCGTTCATCACCAATAAACCTGGTGCGCTGCAGTTGTGTCAGCGGATCGGCCTCGCCGAACGCCTGCAGGCGACCGAGCCGAAATACCGCGGGGCGCTGGTTCTCTTTCAGGGGCGCCCGACGCCGGTGCCGGAGGGCTTTCAATTGCTCAGCCCGTCCGCCATGTGGCCGATGTTGCTGACTCCCATCCTGTCGCCGTGGGGTAAACTGCGAATGGCGGCGGAATACTTGATCCCCGCCGGGACGAGCGGCCGGGATGAAACACTTGCCAGCTTCGTTCGACGCCGCTTTGGTGCAGAAGCGCTCGACCGACTGGTGCAGCCATTGGTCGGCGGCATCTACACCTCTGATCCCGAGCGGTTGAGCCTGGCCGCGACGATGCCGCGGTTTCTGGAAATGGAACGGGCTCACGGAAGTTTGATCAAGGCCTCACGCGCCGCAAAAACAGCCGCTGACGCCGAGGATCGGGTCAGCAGCGGAGCGCGGTATGGACTCTTCGCAGGTCTGCGCGGAGGCATGCAGGAACTCGTCGACGCCCTCTCCGCGCGTGTTTCCCAGGGCTGCAAGGTGAGGCTCAACGCGCCGATCGCTGCGATCACTCGTCGTGCCGGCGTGACCTCCGACGCTGACTATCGCCTGCAGTTTTGCGATCACTCGCCGGAGGAGGCCTATGACGCGGTGCTGGTGACACTCCCCACGCACCGCGCCGCTGAAATTCTCTGTGAGCTCGACGATCCGCTGGCAGCGGCGCTGCGCACGATTGAATACGCTTCCAGCGCCATCGTGGTCACCGGACACGCGCTCGCGAACGTCGCGGATCCGTTGCGGGCCTTCGGATTGGTGATTCCCCATCGGGAAGGCCGGCGAATCCTGGCGGTCTCGTTCAGCAGCCGGAAGTTCCCAAACCGTGCACCGGCAGGTCGCGTGTTGTTGCGGACATTCGTCGGCGGCGCGATGCAGCCGGAATTGAATCTTCTCGATGACGAAGCACTGGTTCGGACGGTTCGCGAGGAGCTCCATTCCACACTGGGGGTCACCGGCGAGCCCGATTTCTCGATCGTGGTGCGCTATCCCCGGGCGATGCCGCAGTACACCGTAGGACACCTCGATCGCGTAGCCCGTATCGAAGCGCTCACCAGGAACCATTCGCGACTTCAGCTCGCGGGCAACGCCTATCAGGGCGTCGGCGTGCCGGACGCGATTTACAGCGGCGAACAGGCGGCTGAGCGGATTTTCCAGGAATGCAGATCGGCGTCTCCCGTCCCGGCGTCGATGACGACGGCGTGAACTCCGTCGGCCGGGACCTCGGCGCCGGAATTCCCAGGCGCCGGAACTGACCTATCCGCATTTCCCGTCCCCACCTAGATTTCCGCTTTCCGAATTCCGTTCCGTCCGCCTCGACCGCGTGCCGTCACGACCAGGATGTCGCGATGCTCGATCCACTGGTGTTTGAACCCTACTTTCGCCCACAAGTCTGGGGCCACCAGCGACTTGCGTCCATACTCGGGAAACCGTTGCCGGCCGGCGCGCGAATTGGAGAGTCCTGGGAAGTCAGCGGCCATCCCCACCATTTCAGCCGCGTCGCTGCAGGTCCCTGGGCTGGACGTTCGCTAGCAGAATTGTGGACCGAAGAGCGGCGGAGACTGATGGGCGTCGATGCCCCGGAGCAGTTTCCGCTGCTGGTGAAGTTCCTCGATTGCCACAAACCCCTGTCGGTGCAGGTTCACCCGAGCGACGAATTCGCGGCTCAAGCGGCGTCGCGCGACTCGGGCAAGACGGAAGCCTGGTTCGTCGTGCGTGCGGATCCCGGTGCGCGAATCTATGCCGGGTTTCAGGCTGGCGTCACGCGTCGGGAGGTCGAGCAACGGCTGGCCGCGGGAACGCTCCCGGAATGTCTGCACTCCTTCGAGCCGCGCGCCGGGCAAGCGGTGTTCGTCCCCGCGGGGATCGTCCATGCTCTCGGAGGCGGAGTGCTGTTGGCCGAGGTTCAGCAATCCAGCGATGCCACCTATCGGCTGTTCGACTGGAATCGGGTGGGTCTCGACGGCCGCCCGCGGGAACTCCAGGTGGATTTGGCCCTGTCTGCCATCAATTGGCAGGCTGGCCCCGTACAACCCGTCGAGCCGACCGCGATTGCCCGCCTCGAGGCGGCATCGGTCGCCCGCCTCGTCGACTGCGACTACTTCACCTGGAATCGCTGGGAGCTTGCAGCCCCACTGCGTCAGCACGGAGGCTGCATCGGAATCTGGATGATCGTTGGCGGGCAGGGACGACTCCATGTACCCACAACAGGTTACGTTCGGAAGTTCACCATCGGCGAGACGGTTCTGATCCCGGCCGATTGCCGCGGCTGGATCTGGGAACCTGCGGGATTCATGACGGCTGTCTGCATCACACCCAAGGCGGCGCCGTCGAAGTCACAGGCATCGAATGAACGAGCGCGATCACGGGATTCCATCGCCGCGTAGCAGAATTCGTCGACATTCAGAGTCTGGCACGCAGCGCCCGCGTTCGGGCGAAATCGGTTTCGCTGTTGGCTCAAGGTTCCGCCTTCTCGGCGCGTTTGCCTTGCTGGTACAGCGACTCCATCTCCGCGAGCGTTGCAGACTGGAGATCGCGCCCTTCGGCCCGCAAACGCTCTTCGATGTAGCGGACACGGCGCTCGAACTTGGCGTTGCTCCGCCGCAAGGCCTCCTCGGGGTTGATGTGCCAGCGGCGCGCGATATTGGCGATGACGAACAAGACATCTCCCAGTTCTGCTTCGACGCGATCGCGTTGCGCCGCATCCGTGATGGCGACGTCAGGCCGAACGATGGCGTCGACCGTCGCGGTCATCTCGGGCACGATCCCACCGGGAAACAGTTCGGCGGCCAGTTCCGCCAGTTCCTCGCGCAGTTTGTCGAACAGCATCTCGCGCGCGGGGAAGTCATATCCGTGACGGGCCGCTTTGTCTGCGATGCGCGCCGCGCGGGCGAGGGTCGGCAGGGCGGCGGGAAGTCCGTCGAAAATCGAGTCCCGTCGCTTCTCCGCCTGTTTGATGCGATCCCAATTCTGCGAGACCTCGGCGGGCGAACGGGCTTCCCCGTCGCCGAAGACGTGCGGATGCCGCACAATCAATTTCCGCGTGATCCCCGCGACGACGTCGCGGAGATCAAACCGTCCTTCGTCCGCGGCAATCTGACTGTCGAGCACCACCTGCAACAGGACGTCGCCCAATTCCTCGCAGATCGCGGCGTTGTCGTCGCTGTCGATGGCCTCCAGCAGTTCGTAAGTCTCTTCGAGGGTATAGGGCTTGATCGTGGCCAGCGTCTGTTCACGATCCCAGGGGCATCCCTGAGGAGAACGCAATTGGGCAACGACCTCCACCAGCCTCCAAAGCGCGGCGCGACACTCCTCCGCGTCCGGCGGCGTACCGGGGATTCGGGTGTTGGCGTCTGGCATGGGAAGAGTCTCGCTGTCGGAAGGAAATCGCTGGGGGATCATAGTGAGCCGGGGCCGGCCGATGAAGGCCGACCCCGTGTCCGTAGAGGATGGGGCGTTGTTCCACGATCGTACGCCGTTCCAGTTCTTCGGACGGACCTTCCCGACCATCCGCTCGTCGACTTGTGGAAATTCGACGGGCAGGAGCGCCGGTCCGACGTTGAGGTTCACCACGCCGGCGCTTTAGGATCTTGAGTTCGGTCGCGACATTCCGCCGATGGTTCCACGTCAGGAGAACGAAATGATGCGAATCCTTCCCCTTGTTGCCGGATTTGGGCTGTTGGCCGGCGTCGTGTCCAGTCTGCCGGGCGCCGAACCGGCGTCGACCGACCGTGCCGGACTGGAGAAGGCCTTTGCCCAAAAGTTGACCGGGGCCGCACTCAACGGCACGTTTTCGATCATCGGTCGGGAAGCGTCGAAGCCGGAACGCTACGAGATCGACAGCGCCGAAAAACTCGAAGACGACAACTGGGTCATTACGGCCCGCATTAAGTACGGAGACAAAGACGTCAAACTCCCGATCGTCGTGAAAGTCTATTGGGCCGATGACACGCCTGTGATTTCGCTGACGAACCTCGCGATTCCCGGCATGGGGACGTTCACCAGTCGCGTGATGTTTTACGGCGACCGCTACGCCGGCACCTGGCAGCATGATGCCGTCGGCGGCCACATGTGGGGGCTGGTGGAAAAGACGCAGCCCAAAGAGAAAGAGCCGAAAGCCGCAGGCGAGGCGAAAAAGCCGTAAGAGTAGTCGGCGGGTTCGAATTTCACGTCGATGGGCGCCCTGAAACAGCGCTCATGGATCTTTCGGATCCAGCGCCTGCGTCCGCGATCGCGGACGGTAGATCTCGGCATAACAGGCGAACGGATCGTCGCGGAGGCCCAGCGTCTGGATGAGTTCCGCATCGACCAGTTCCGCCGTCTTCTCCGCGACGCCGAACCGGCTGACGATCATGTAGTCGAAGGGATGCTCCTGCGTCAAAAAGTACTTGGGCATCGACTGCAGATTCAGCGTCGGTCGGCCGGACACGTAGAAGTCCAGCAAAAACTGCGCATCGACGCTGCAGCGGGCGTCGGGCGGAATCGAGCGCATGATTTCCTGAGCGAATTGGGGCGCGTGATACCGCACGTCATGCCGGTGCTGCCAAAGGACGATCAACGTCCGCAAGCCGCATCCGGGGAGATGGGCCAAACACAGCCCGCCGAACACGACCGCGACGACCATTCCTTGTGACCACTGCGATCGTCCTGCCCAATGGGCCATGCGAATCGGCAGACTGGCGGCGCAGAGATACGCCAGGCCGGCGGGAACCGTCCAGTACCCGAGGCCCAGATGATCGTCGGCGAGGCACACGCACAACAAATAACTCGACAGGCCCGCCGTGCCGATGACCCCCAGCCAGTCCGATTGTCGACGTCGCCAACTGTATGCCCAGCAGAAGAGGAGGGCGCCGCATGTCAGCATCGTCTGCGGCCAGCCGATGTGTTGCACCATCCCCGCGCCTTGAAACCGTAAGGCCTCCCACGGCCAGACGAGGCGCATCAGCAGCGAATCTCCTGTGCCGGCGACAAACTGATTGTGAAACTGCTTCCGGAACGGCTCCGGATAGGTCGCGATGAACGGGACCCAGCACAGCGCCACGGACATCGCAGGGAGCGTGATCCTGGTGAAACTGGCCCCGCGTCGTCGCCACGTCGCCTCGTTCATCACGGCCCAGAGGCCGAGAGGCACGGCGTAGGTGATCGCGAGGAAATGCGTCAATCCGCCGCAACCAATGCAGATCCCGCTCACGGCGAGCCAGCGTTCGCGATGCCTGTGACGCGAGGCCAACAACGCGGCAACTGCGAGCAGACCGAACGTGCCGCTCAGTTGATCTGGTCGGGCAGTTGTCGCGCCGAAGTAGAACCAGCGGGAGACTGAAAGCAACATTGCCGCCATCAGACCGACGTCATTGCGACCGGTGACGCTGCGACCGATCCCAAAGAGGGCGGCCAGCGCCGCCAATCCAGCCACCGCCGACGCCAGTCTTCCTGTCCCATAGAGATCCGGGAAGACCGCATAAAACAGTGCTTGCCAGTAGAAATAGAGGGGTGGTTCGGCGAACAAGGCGACATCGGCCTGGTAGAAGACGCTCTCGGGATTTCGAGCCGGCAATGTGGGGAGCCGCGGAAAGCCGCTTTCCAGCACCGCCAGTCCGGGTACCGCGTAATAGTCTTCATCCTGACCACCGGGTTGCAGGTAGGCCGCAGGAACGCGCAACACCAGAAACAGCCCAAGGATACCTGCTAACATCCAGAACGATGTCCACGCGCCAAGATCCCCCGGAGCGATCGGCGAACGTTGAGAAATCGGCTCGGAATGATCTCGTGAATTCGACAAGGATTCACCGGAGTCGGCGGAGAGCCGGAAGTCGACCACCCCAGTCAGGGGAACTCTGGCGGACGGCATTCGACGAAGTCAGGATCGGCGTCATTCGATCATGGGCTTTACGGCAAAATTCCCCAAAAGTCATCGGGGTGTTTCGAGATGGGCCGTGCGACTCGCCGATCAGCGCCGCAAATCCTTCAGTGATGGTAAATGCCTGCCGCTGCTCCGGCTGGGCCGGTCATCCGTGACTTTTGGCATCGGATCGGCCCGCCGACGTCAAACTGGCAGCCGAATCAGTGTTGGTTCGCTCCGTCCGATCCAGCCGTTCTCTATAAATGGCAAGGATTTGCAGTCGACAGACTGGCGTTCATCTTGTGCCAATCTTAACATTTGCGGCGACGAGATCTTAACAATTGGCGAGTAGGGTTTGGGATAATCGCGGGGGCGTCTCCAGCCTCGTGATCTGGACAGCGGGAATGTGCGTTGCCGGTGGTAGGCCGCCGGGTGGAGCGCACTCTGTTCAGTTACGACGTTCTCCGAAGCGACCGTCCCCCCTACTCGTCGGGCATAACAACAGGAGCGAAAGATCATGCGGAAGATGTCAGGACCAACTCAGTGGTTGTGTGGAGCGTTCGCTCTGGCGTTGTCGTTGACGGTCGCGGGGTGCACCCCGGCTCCCGCCCCGCCGGCGGGCGGGGCCACACCGGCTGCCACGAGCGGTACTGACGCTCCGAAGGCTGACGGCGCCCCGACCGACCCCGCCATGATGGAAGGGGCCAAACCCGAGGAAGGAGCCGCATCAGCGGCCCCGGCCGGCGGCACGACCATCGTCCTCGATGGTTCCAGCACGGTCTATCCCATCTCCCAGGCCGTCGCCGAAGCCTTCAAGGAAACCAACGCCGACGTGGAGATCACCGTCGGTTTGTCCGGAACCGGCGGCGGGATGAAGAAGTTCATCCTCGGTGAAATCGATATCTGCGACGCCTCCCGTGCGATCAAGACCGCCGAAAAGGAAGAGTGCGCCGCCAAGGGGATCGAATTTCTGGAACTGCAGGTCGCCATCGACGGTCTGTCGGTCGTGGTTCATCCGGAGAACAACTGGGTGGACTGCATCACCATCGCCGAGTTGAAGAAGATTTGGGAGAAGGGGAGCACCGTCACCAAGTGGAATGAAGTCAATCCCGCATGGCCGGCTGAGCCCATCGCCCTGTTCGGCGCCGACACCGACTCCGGGACGTTCGAGTACTTCACCGAAGTCGTCAACGGCAAGGCCAAAGAAAGCCGCACGGAGTACACCGCGTCGGCCAACGACAATGAACTGGTGACCGGCGTGTCGGACAACAAGTACGCGATGGGATACTTCGGCTACGGGTACTACGTCGAAAACAAGGACCGCCTGAAGGCGTTGTCGATCAAGAAGGACGACGCTGCGGAGTGCATCGCTCCGACCGCCGAAACCATCGAGACGGGAACTTACGCTCCGATGGCTCGTCCGCTGTTCATCTACGTCAATAAGGCGGCCCTGAAGCGTCCGGAAGTCGCCAAATTCGTGGAGTTCTACCTCAGCGAAGCCGGGCAGGAAATGGTCTCCGAACGCAAGTTCGTCCGCATGCCCGCTGCAAAGTGGCAGGAAATGAAGGACGCGCTCGCCAGCGCCCTGAAGTAGTTGGTCTTCGGTCGGGAGGATGGTTGCCGACACCGCGGCAACCGTCCTCCTCTGATCCTTCTGTTTGGACGGCTCGCGGCTTCCGGCGTGATCGACAGCTATGGCACAATCCGCCCCCAATCCTGCGCCTGCTTTCGGGTCTTCCTCGCTGAGGAAATCAGCGTCGTGGCTGCGCGCGAAGGAAATGTTGATTCGCGGGGTCCTGTTTTGCTGCGCGCTGGTGTCGGTCATCACGACGCTCACGATCATTTTTGTGCTGCTCTACGAATCCATTCTGCCGTTCCCCGGTCACTCGCCGTTTTTCGCCGAGGTGTCGGTCCGCGATTTCTTGCTGGACACCAAGTGGACTCCGCAGTACGCGGACAAGCACTTCGGAATCATGCCGCTGGTGTGCGGCACCGCCTGGGTGACGTTCATCTCCGGCTGCGTCGGCCTGCCGCTGGGGTTGGTGAGCGCGATCTACATGAGTGAGTACGCCGGCCCGCGCCGGCGGAGCGTGCTCAAGCCCGTGCTGGAACTCCTCGCCGGAATCCCGACGATCGTTTACGGCTACTTCGGGCTGTTCTTCGTCACGCCTTATGTCCTGCGGCCGATCCTGCATGGTGGCTTGGGCTTCACCGTCGGAGGGGCGAACGCCCTCGCCGGCGGAATTGTGGTCGGCTTGATGATCATGCCGCTCGTCGCGTCTCTCAGCGAGGACGTGCTGCGCGCCGTCCCCAAGAGTCTGCGTGAAGCGGGCTATGCGCTGGGAGCGACGAAATTTGACGTCTCGGTCAAGATCGTGGTGCCTTCTGCACTCTCTGGAATTCTCGCTTCCTTCCTGCTGGCCCTGTCGCGGGGGGTGGGCGAGACGATGGCCGTGACGCTGTGTGCGGGAAATCTTCCGCAATTGACCGCCAATCCGCTGATCCCGATTCAGACGATGACGACCTTCATCGTGAACATGATGAAGGGGGACGCCGTCGTCGGAAGCATCGAGTACAAGAGTCTGTATGCGGTCGCTCTGGTGCTGTTTACGGTGACGCTGACCATGAACTACATCTCGCAGTTGATTCTGCAGCGGTATCGCGAGGTGTATCAATGAGCACTCCGCACGACGCCTATGCCCGGAGCCTGCGACGCAGGCATTTGCAGGCGGCTGCATTCGGCTGGGTTTGCAGCCTCGCGACGTGGTTTAGCGTGATCATCCTGGCTGTGCTGCTGATCGCCGTGACCTACCGATCCGTGGGGTGGATTTCCTGGGATTTCCTCACCCGGTTTGATTCGTACCGCCCTCAGAAAGCCGGGATCTTCGCCGGACTGATGGGCAGTTTCTGGTTGATCGGGCTGACGGCCCTGTTTTGCGTCCCGGTCGGCGTGGGGGCGGCGATTTACCTGGAAGAGTATGCCAAGCCCAATTGGCTGACGCGGGTCATCCAGCTCAATGTCTCCAATCTCGCCGGGATTCCCTCGATTGTGTTTGGGATGCTCGGCTTCACCGCGTTCGTGCGTATGTTCGGCCTGGCCCAGCAGCAGTACATTCTGTGGCTGGGATTCACGCATGTGAAATTCACCGTGCCCTTCGGACGATCGGTCATTTCCGGTGCGCTCACGCTGACGCTCCTGAGTCTGCCGGTGGTGATCATTGCCTCTCAGGAAGCGCTCCGCTCGGTTCCGCCGTCGATTCGGCATGCGGCTTACGCCCTCGGCGCCACCAAATGGCAAACAATTCGTGCCCAGGTGCTCCCGGCGGCATTGCCCGGGATCTTGACCGGAGTAATTCTCGCGCTCTCGCGCGCCTTGGGCGAAACGGCTCCACTCGCGGTGCTCGGTGCCGCGACCTATATCACGTTCGCACCCGGCAAGAAGGGTTTGTTGCAAGCCCCGTTCGATCCGTTCACCGCCATGCCGCTGCAGATCTACAACTGGGTCGACGAAATTGACCGGAAGTTTCAAAACGTTGCCGCGGCCGGGATTGTGGTGCTGCTCGTCGCGTTGCTGCTGATGAATGGCTCCGCCATTTACATTCGGCACCACTTCCAAAAGAAAATTCGCTGGTAGGCCCCACTCGCATGTCGACCGCGCCCAAATCTACTGGAATGTCGGGATCAGCCACGCCGCCGCTGGTGCTGGGGGCTGCGTCGCAGGGACCCGCCCCCGCCGGAAAACCCAAGTTCGAAACCCGCGGCATGGGCTTTTTTTACGGCAGCCATCAGGCGCTGACCGAGATCAATCTGCTGATCCCGGAAAAGGCGGTGACGGCGCTGATCGGCCCTTCCGGCTGCGGAAAGAGCACGTATCTCCGTTCGCTCAATCGGATGAACGACATCATCGACGGCACGCGGGTTACCGGGAGCGTGCTGCTCGACGGCGAAGACATCTATGCCCCGGACGTCGATGTTGTGGCGTTGCGGAAACGGGTGGGAATGGTCTTCCAGAAGTCGACCCCGTTTCCCAAGTCGATCTTTGACAACGTCGCTTTCGGACCTCGAATCGGCGGACTCAACAAGCTCTCCGAACTCAAGGACCTCGTCGAGCATTGCCTCAAGCAGGCCGCGCTCTGGAACGAAGTGAAAGACCGCCTCCGCGATTCGGCGATGGCCCTCTCGGGGGGACAACAGCAGCGACTGTGCATCGCCCGAGCCTTGGCGACCAATCCGGAAGTCTTGCTGATGGACGAACCGGCGTCGGCCCTGGACCCCGCCTCCACGGCGCGCATCGAAGACCTGATCTTCGAACTCAAACAGAACTACACCATCGTCATCGTCACGCACAACATGCAGCAGGCGGCGCGAATCAGCGAATTCACGGGCTTCTTTTGCCTGGGGCGCCTCGTCGAAGTCGGGCAGACAAAACAGATGTTCACAAACCCTGCGGAAAAAGAGACGGAAGACTACATCACCGGCCGGTTCGGCTGAGACGAACCGGAACCACGCCCGACGGCGGGCCGTGAGCTTGAGGACAAGGAAGAGCGGGCAACATGTCAATCCACCTGGTTCGCGATCTCGATTCGCTCCATCGACTGGTGCTCACCATGTGCGCCCGCGTGGAAGACATGATTCACGCCGCCGTCGCCACGCTGCATCATCCCGACTATGACCGCGCCCGCGAAATCGTGGCGCAAGACGACGATATCGACACGCTCGACGTCGAGATTGAAGAAGAGTGCCTGAAGCTGCTGGCGCTGCACCAGCCGGTGGCGATCGACCTGCGGCGCATCACCACCGTCATGAAGATCAGCGCGGAACTGGAGCGCGTCGCCGATCTGGGGGTCAGCATCGCGCAGCGGGCGCTGGGCATCATCTCGTCCCCGGAACTGACGATCCCGGAGACGCTGCAGGAAATGTCGCGCCGCGCGCTCGATATGCTGCATCAGAGCATTGACGCCTACGTCCATCTCGACGTGCGCCTGGCCCGCCAGGTCTGCCAGTTGGACGAAGCCGTTGACGCGCTGAATCGAGAGATCATCGCGGAACTGACGATGCTGATGAGACACCGCCCCGATCTCGTGGAACCGGCGGTCCATCTGTTCTCCGCCGCACGACAAGTCGAGCGCATCGCCGACCATGCCACCAACATCGCCGAGGACGTCGTTTACCTGGTTCAAGGCGAGATTATCCGACATCGCAATCGTCTGCAGGACCAGTTAACGACGTCGTTGCCCGAATAGGACATCGACGCCCGGCGCTGCCGGGTCCCGACGCCGCGAGTTTCCATCATCGACCTGCCTCAAGTCCGCGGAAACGGTTTCTGCGGACTGCGGTCGTGCCTTCGCCTGTTGGATCACTATGCCCAAGCCCCGCATCCTCATCATCGAAGACGAGCGTTCGCTGGCCGAGGTGCTCACGTACAACCTGGAAAAGGAAGGGTTCGAAGTGACGACCGCTGCGGACGGCCAGGACGGCGTCCGCAAAGCGCAGGCCTCTCCCCCCGACATGATTCTGTTGGACCTGATGCTCCCGATTATCGAGGGCTACGAAGTCTGCCGGATTCTGCGCAGCGATCCCAAGACCCAGAACACCCGCATCCTGATGCTGACGGCCCGCAGCGAAGAAGTGGACGAAATCGTCGGCTTCAACATGGGGGCCGACGACTATGTCACCAAGCCCTTCAAAATCAAGCCGCTGATTCACCGCATCAAGGCGCTGTTGCGCCGCAACGCCGCGGCGGAACAGATGCGCGACGTCATCAGCGCGCACGGCATCGAGATTGATCGGGTCAACCACCTCGCCCGCGCCGAAGGACAGGATCTGCGGCTGACTCCGACGGAATTCCGGTTGTTGTGGACTCTCGCCCGCCAACCGGGGCGCCCGTTCGGCCGCAATGAGCTGATGGACCGTTGCCGCGGCGAGGACGCCAATGCGCTCGAGCGTACGATCGACGTGCACGTGCGGTCTCTGCGGCAAAAGCTCGAGGCCCGCGGGGAACTGATCGAGACTGTTCGCGGCGTTGGGTATCGCTTCCGGGCTGACTCGTCGGAAATGCCGCCGGAGTAACGGCCGCCCAATCCGCTACTGATCCGCCGAGCCGCCGCGCACCGTCGAACCCGTTGTGCGGTCCTGCAATGTGCGCAAGCAGAGTTCCAGCAGCGATCCCGGCCGATCGGGCTGCGGCATGCGGCCGCCGGTCGCTTGCTCGGCGGTAAGCGTCGCTGCCGCGAGTTCGCCCAGCGGCGAATCACCGGCGGCAGCATCGTCGTCGAGCAATTGCTGCATCTGCTGAGTCAGCAGCCCCCAGCCCTCCCCAGTCACGGGTGCGTCGAGAAGCGGGTCGTTGAACGCGGCATGGTAACTATGGAGGAGCAGCAAACGGCTGGGCTCTTCTTCGCCCGACGCGTCTTCTCCGAAATCCCAGGCCCGTCGGGCGTCGTGTGCGTAGGCGCTGATGCCGAACTGCACGATCCAGCGACCGATGAGGGAATCGGTCCAACGTTCACACCGCCGCCGGAGTCGATCGACTTCCGCAACGGGCTCCCCGGCGCTCACCAGCGCCTCGAGGATTCGCCGACGCGCGTGATCGACGTGATCAAAGGCGCGGTCGAGGACCGGACGCGCCGCAGCCTCCGCCCCTGGGACGGCCGTTCGCGACCGCAGCGCTTCACCGCATGCAAGAACCGTACAATAGACTCGGACCAGCATGTCACTGACCAGAACTTCGCCGGCGAGTTCGCGGAATTGGTCGAACGCCATCTTGCCGCTTGCCGGAAAGTCGGGGTCGGCAACGCGCGTCAGCCGGGCGAGCCAACTGTGGCACAGCATCCGCGTGGCCGACCACAATTCCAACAGGGGGGCGTCCGACAAGAGGTCGGTCCGCAGGAGTGCATCCGGCGGCACATTCGCGACTCGCCAGGCAAGCCTGACCAGTTGCGGCATTCGCGGGGGATCACCATTCCAACGTCCCACACCTGACAGCATCGGGAAATCGCTCTTGCTGGAGATTCGAAGTCGATCGCTCCGGCAGGATCGCAACTGATGCGCCACAGCACTTCGCCGTCGAAATGCGCGTCGTGCCTGAACGGACCGTTCAGACGCATGAACAGTTGAGTGAATCTGCGGCTTGGGTCAGTTGCAAAGCGGGAACAGCACGGGGAGGAAACGCACCATCATCCACGGAAGTTCGGCGCCCGCCGGACCACGTCTACTGATTGGATTTGGGTTTGGCCACGCGTTCGGCCTCCGTCAATTCACGAAACTTGACGTCGCGCACCCCCGCCACGGTGGAGAAACAGGAAATGGCGAGCGGTTTGGCGAGAAACATCGCGGGATGCAGCGATACCTTGCGGTTCGTCAGATCCAGGTCGACGACCTGCTTGTCGTCAATCCAGGCGTGGATGAAATTCGCACCGACACGCAACCGAATCCGATACCACTGATCATCTTTGAAGGTATGAAAGGAAGCCGTGTCATTCTCGGCTGCGTAGACGCCGTCGACCGAGGACAACCCGACCACTCCTCCGCCCCAGCCGCCGACGACGAAGCTGCAGAATTCGTCTTTGACGGGAAAAACGATTCCGCAGAAAAAGTCGCTGCCGTCGATGCGTTTGGCTTCCAGCGAGATCTCGTAATTGAGCTTGGGGAGCGGCTCACCCTTCCACTGGATTCCGGTCAGTTCCGATCCCTGCTTCAACGTCACCTCGCCGTCCTTGACCTCGACCTCCCCCTGGCCTCCGAAGTCGATGCTCGACCAGTTGTTGAGGGTCTTGCCGTCCAGGAGTGGTCGCCACTTGACGGGATCGGACTTGGTCGCAGCGTCGGTCTTGGTCTCTTCCGCCGCCAACGAGGGCGCGGTCCAACCGAGTCCGCAGAGCGCCGCCAGAGCCGTTGCAGCAGCGACACGCCGCGCAGAACCAATTTGAAGCATGACTGACTCCTTGCCGTGGTGATTGTCGCGCCCGCAATGGTGGTGTGCTGCGGCAGCGCGCGAGCGTTGGGAGGGAGTTGGCTCCCGTCCAACGGTTTCAAGACGCAAATCCGGCACCAGTCGTCTCCGGAAACCGCTGACTCCGAAATCGGAATGCAGGGTTTACGCCACCCGGACGGATAACTCATGTTGTGCCAGATTTTCCGATCCTCCGCCAGTGGCGGGCGGAGAAGGTCACATCCAGGCTGTACAATGGCTACATTGATGTAACGAAATGGCAACGCCGCGGAATTTCCTGGACGCGCGGACCCGTCGGAGGGGAATTGGGAGCTAGCTTTTCGCAGTCTGAACGCGTTCTGTTTCCGATTGTGAACCTCAGGATCGGCGCACATGCCGGGCATCACGTCACCCATCTCCGCCCTCACTGACACGACCGTGGCGAACGGATACGCCCTGGCGCTGGCACTCGTGGTGCTGTTGCAGTACGTCCATTCGTTGACGTTTCGCAAGCGGACGCGCCGGACGGCGGAGCAATACCGCAAAGAGGTCGAAGGACTCTCGCTCGAAGTCCTGCAGCTCAGCCGCGAGCGGGGTCTGCAGCGGCTGGAGAATCAGATCCTCCGCGAGGTTCTCACCCAGCCCGACTGCCAACGCGCGATCGGCCACATGCTCCGTCGATTTATCGTCAACCCCGACGACGCCTTCGGCCTCTTCATGCCGCTCGATCCCGCCAGCGATATGCCGCGGCAGACCCGGGGCCTCTCTGAAGACTCGGTCAAGAATTTCGTCCTCGATCATCAGACGCTGCAGCAACTGCGCGACCACGGCGCCGTCGTCTGGGAGACTCCCACGACGGCGGGCTGTCCGTTGTATGCCCTCTTGGCCCCGCCCGATCGCAAGAAGGCCCGCCATCTCTTCGTGATCGGCGTCGGAGATGCGAGCGGGCTCCTGGGCGTGCTGGTGGCTTCGTCCCTGCTGCCGATCGCCGGAACCCGGGCCGAGCAGATCGAATTGACGACGCGGTTAATGTCGAGCATTGCGCCGAACCTGCGTCAAACTCTGGAGCTGGAGCGGCAGTCGGTGCAGCTCCGCTGCACGCGGGAGATGCTGGAACTCCGTTCCATCTCCGACGGCAAGATCGGCGAACCCACCGTTATGCTGGAGAAGTTTCTGGCGCGGCTGGGCCAGATGGTGGACGCCGAACGCACGGTGCTGTTCCTGACCACGGCCGAACCGGCGGCGCCGCTGCAGTGTTCCGTTCGCTGCGGCCTGCAGTTGCAGAACGGCATCCTGCAGCGCTGGAACGAGCACGAAGAACTTCTCGCTCAACACGGCTTGCAGCTCGATCAATTGACCGTCTGGGAAGCGTCTCAATTATGCCGGTTGGGCATTGACACGTTGATTGCGTCCGCAGCCGTGATTCCGCTGATCGAGGGGGGGCGGCAACTCGGCGTCGTTTGCCTGACGCGGCGCAGTCCCTCCAGCTTTTCCGCGACCCAGCGGCAGTTGTTGTGCTGGGCCGGCGAATCGTTGACCCACAGCCTCGATCGGGCGATCAGTTTCGACGCCATCGAACGCCGCGCGAAACAGGATGGTCTGACGGGACTGGCGAATCGACGCACCTTCGATGAGCATCTGGCGGAGTCTCTGGCCGATCTGCGGTCGGGATCCATCGTTGAATGTTCGCTGCTGATGCTGGATCTGGATCGCTTCAAGTCCGTCAACGATCAGCACGGGCATCAGGTGGGAGACGCGGTGCTCAAGGCGGCGGCGCAGATGATCCGCGAGCAGGTCGAAAAGATCCGAGCGCAGGATCGAGCCCTCGCGGCACGCTACGGCGGCGAGGAAATGGCGCTCCTGCTGCCGGGCATCGGCATCAACGGTGCACTGCGAATCGCCGAAAGCATCCGGGGCGCGATCGAAAGGCACAGCGTCCGCACGGCATCGGCGGCCCTTCAGGTGACAGTGAGCATCGGAGTGGCCTCCTGTCCGCTGCATGCGAAGACGGCCGAACAATTGATTCAAGTCGCCGACGAAGCCCTCTATCGAGCCAAATCGAGCGGCCGCAATCGCGTGACCGCTGCATTGGACCACTTCCATTAGGCGGTCGCGCCCGGGTTCCCCTCAGTAATCGAGGCTGGCGCCCCCTTCCGCCTCGATCGCCTGACCCGTGATGAAGCTGGAATCGTCGGTTGCCAAGAACAGGGCGACCGAACCGATTTCTTCCGGGGTTCCCATCCGTCCGAAGACCTGCAGCTTCGCGACGCGATCGAGCGCCGAGGCCGGGTCGTCCAGCGTGGCGGCCCATTCCCGCATCAGCGGCGTATCGATGTTGCTCGGCAGGATCGCGTTCACGCGAATCCCCGCCGGCCCGAGTTCAATCGCCAGCGACTTTGTCAGCCCCACCTGGGCCGCCTTCGTCGACGCATAGGCACTGCTGCGATCCTGACCCAGGACGGCCGTCATCGAGGAGACATTGACCACCGTTCCTCGGGATTGACGCAGATACGGCAGCGCCGCCTGCACCCCCGCGAACGAGCTGATGAAATTGATCCGCAACAACTCTTCCAGTGACTCGATTGAGGTGTCTTCAATCGTCGTCGCCGGGGGATGCACCCCGGCGGTGTTGATCAGGCAATCGATCCGCCCCCAGCGCGCGGCGACGTCGTCAATCACCCGCCGCAATTCGAGCGGCCGACTGACGTCACAATGCCAGAAGTGCGCCGTCCCCGGTCCCTGGGAAACGAGCGCTTCCGCGGCCGCGCGGCCCGCGGCCTCATCGCGATCCAGCACAGCCACTCGCGCGCCTTCGCGGCAGAAGATGTTCGCGCACCCCCGCCCAATCCCCTTGGCGGCCCCGGTGATGATCACAACGCGGTTGTCGAAACGACTCAATGTTCCATCCCTTGAAAATCGGTCTCAGTTGATTCCCTTGGACGGGGTCGCCGATGCGCCCGTCTGCAAAAGGTCGTTGCGAGGGAAGCGTAATACACCGCCCCGCTACTTGGGGAATCGTCGCGGAATTCCCACCTCATCGATCTCAAACGCGGTCGATTCCAGCTCGACGTCGCCGGATTTGGAAAAGGTCAGCCTCGCCAGCCAGCCGACCCAGACGGGCGGGTCGTTTGGGTAGTAGTCGAACACGAAGTTCCCCAGGCTGTAGATGATCGGACGGCCGCGGTACAGGTCCACCGTCTGGGTGACGTGCGGGTGAGCGCCGACGATCGCCGAGGCGCCGGCGTCGATCATTCGGCGGGCCAGTTCCTGTTGATACTTCCGGGGCTGCGGGACCAGTTCCGGACCCCAGTGGAGAAACGGGATCACCACATCGGCCCGCTCAACCGTACGTGCCGCGGTGATGTCGGCGACCACCTGCTCGATCTCCAGTGGCGCCACCCCCGGTTTCTTGTCGGTCGCGGCCGATTCTGACGCCTGGAAGTCGTTGTAGGCCAGCAGGGCCACACGCAGACCATTTCGCTCGAAGATCAGCGGACGACGCGCCGAAATGAGGTTGCGCCCGCCCCCGAAGTAGGGGAGTCGACCCTGTTCGAGCAGTTCCAGTTGCCCCACGAAGCCTGCCGTACCGAAGTCGAGCGTGTGATTGTTGGCGAGACTGACGGCGTCGAAGTGTTTCTGCAGGAGGGGCAGCGATTTCGAGGCGCCGCGGAAGGTGTAGGGTTTGTGGGCGACGGCCCCTTTCTCGGAAATCACGCACTCCAGATTGCAGATCGTGAGGTCGGCTGACTGCAGAATCTCCGCGAAATCTGCGAAGGGGTCGACCCCCTTCATCACGGCATGTCCGGGGTCGCCATCGAGCATCACATCCCCGCCGAAGAGGATGCTCACGCGGTCCCGTTGCGGAGGCTCTTCGGCCACCACCCGAAACCCCAGGTTGACGCACCGCGTGTCGGGGGAGTTCCAGTTGCGAAAGCTGGCCCGCGCCCAGATTGGGAATGAGTTCCAGGCCCCGCCGCGGCGGACCCGCACCGTGCCGCTGTCAGGACCGCGCGGGTCTTCGACCGGAGAGTTCGCGTAGTAATCGTCGGCATGCCAGTCGTTCGTCCATTCCCAGACGTTGCCGTGCATGTCGTGCAGGCCGAAGGCATTCGCCGGATAGCTGCCGACCGGTGCCGTGAAGGGGATGGAACCATCTTCCGGGATGCGAATGTCCTGCACATGAGCGAACTCCTTGAGCCGCAGGCCGTCGAGCGTCCGCGAAATCCCGGCGAGTCCGGCGGGGTCTTCCAAGCCGCTATAGCGTTGTGTGCTCCCGGCGCGACAGGCATATTCCCATTCGGCTTCGGTCGGGAGCCGGTAGCGCTGTCCCGCCTTGTTCGTCAGCCAGTCGCAGAACGCCACGGCGTCGTGCCAGGTGATATTGAGCACCGGATGCTGTTCGGATTGCGGAAAGCCCGGATCGCGCCACGTGAAGTGAGGAAAGCGTCCTTCACACTTTCGCGACACAGGATTGAGCCCCCATCCCCCAAGGCCGTCCTTCTCGGGACCAGTGCGATAGCCTGTCTCTTCGACGAATCGCCGAAACTGTCCGATCGTGACTTCGGTCTGCCCCATCCAGAAGGGCTTGGTAATCCGCACGCGATGCTGCGGGGTTTCATCGTTGAAGAAATCGGGGGTGTGAGGATCTTCCGGAAATGCGGCCTTGATCGCCGTCGTCGGTTCGTGGCTCCCCATCAGGAATTCGCCGGCCGGGATTCGCACCAGCTTAATACCGATGGGATTCACGACGCTCGCGGGGGCATCGTCCGCGATCAGCGGCGACGCGAGGCCCAGGATCATTCCGAGGGCCAAACACCACGGCCCAGGCGATCGTCGCGGTGATGGAATCGTGGCGCCGGGACTTCGGGAGTGATCGGGCATGATGGGAACTCATTGGGTGTGGGATGGCGGCCAGTATCTCGTCCGCCGCCGGGTGCGGGCAACCCGCGAACCGCGCTTCCCCGATCCCGCGCTGGAGGACTGTCCCGAATGTGCCTGATTTGCGCTGCCGCCGCGATCAAACCTCGTCCGCCAGCGGAAGATCCTTCAGTCGACCGACCGATGTCGCGAAGAATTTTCGCACGCGGCCAGCGGCGGCCGAGTCTGCCGTCGCGCGCAGATCGTCCAGATTCGCGTTGCAGTAGCGACAGCCGATGTCCTCGAGATGGAACCGCAGATACTCGCGAAATTCCCCGCCGATCTGGCTGTCGAGATACGCCTGCCAGGTGGAGCGAGTGGGGCAGGCGATGCGCCGACGGCGCCAGAAGTCGCCGACACTTTGCGGGGAGTCGTCCTGAGCTGCGATCAGCCGTGCCAGACGCGCCTGCAACGCCTCCGAGGATCGAATCGCTGCTTCCACCGCCGCCGAACGCCCCACCGGCAGTTCTTCCGCGATGTAAGCCGTCAATTCGGAGTCGGTGAAGTCGGCGGCGTGGGGCATGAGGCGGGTTTCAGGGATTGGGAGTGGGGTGCGACGAAGTCACTGAACGAGCCAGCCGTCGGGGGATTCGCCGGTTTGAAGCCTCTGCAGCGCTGCGTGGTCGGTCAGATCGTAACGGAGCGGGGTGACGGTGATATAGCCCTGTTGAATCGCCTCGAGGTCGGTTCCCGGGTCGGAATGCTGACTTCGAATCGGTTCCCAGCCGGTCCAGTAGTACGGACGCCCGCGGGGATCGACCCGGCGTTCGATGGTCTCACTGTGGCGGCGCACTCCCATCGACGTCAATTGCACCCCTTTGGGCCACCCCGGATGATTCGAGGGAAAATTCACATTCCACAGCGTGCCGGGTTGCGACGAACGCGTCCAGAGTTGCTGCAAGATCGGCACCGCCTGTTTCGCGGTGACGGCGTAGTCCGGGGGAGTGTCGAGCCATTGCGAGACCGCAATGGACGTTACGCCGAAAACCGCCCCCTCGATTGCCGCCGCGACGGTGCCCGAATAGAGGACGTTCACGCCGATGTTACAGCCCGCGTTGATGCCGCTCACGATGACGTCGGGGGGACGCGGAGAGAGTTCGAGAATTCCCAGGCGGACGCAATCGGCGGGGCTGCCTTCGACGCGCCAGCCGAAGAATTCTCCCTGTCGGTACTCGCGATGGGCCAGGAGCGGATGCAGATACGTGATGGAGTGCCCCACGCCGCTCTGTTCCACGGCCGGAGCGACGACAGTCACGTCGCCCCAGTCGACGAGGGCGTCGCGCAGGGCGGCCAGTCCCGGCGCGTAGATGCCGTCATCGTTGACCAGTAAAATGCACAGTCGCGGGGTCGTCATGAGTGTCTCGCGGGCAGTTGCTGCTGTCGTCACGGTACCGGGGACGTGCGTGGATGACTACTGACGGGGTGGTCCCGACCGCAGCGGCGCTTCGCCGCAGGTTGTTTGCAGTGATACCCGCGGCGGGTCACAGCCGCCGGATGGGCCGCCCGAAGTTGCTGCTGCCGGTGCAGGGGACCACCGTCATCGCGCGGTTGTTGGCGGCACTGATGCATCCTGCCATTGTCGCGCGCGTCGTAGTCCTGCGTCGCGATGACCTGCCGCTGCGACAGGAGGTCGAACGCGGCGGGGGCTGGCCGGTCGCTCCCGACAGGGATCCCCCGGACATGCGCGCCAGCATCGAGTGCGGCCTGCGGGAAATCGAGGCGCAGTGGAGCCCCGGCGCGGACGACGGATGGCTCCTGGTTCCAGGAGATCACGCGCAGCTCGAACCGGCCACGATCGCCGCGTTGATCGACGCCTGGATCGACCGGTTTCCCCCCTTCCTGGTGCCGACATTCGCTGGGCAACGCGGGCATCCCTTATTGGCCCGATGGTCCACAGCGCGCCTGGTCGCCGGCTTGCCTCCGGAAACCGGACTGAACGCCCTGTTGGAGCGTTCCCGGGAGGAGACGCTCCTGTGGCCGGTGGACCAGATCGGCGTCACTCTCGACCTCGACACCCCCGAAGACTATGCCCGCATGACGGCGCGGCAATGACAGGCTTCGACGATTGCGGGGCCGTGCCGTGGGGGTCTGTCATCCTCTTTGCGCAAAACTCATACACACATCACACGGAGTCTGTTGCAATTCGTATGCGACAGCGGCTAGGCTAAGCATTTGGCAGATTCCGTGATCGGATCGATTCCCGCGAGCAATGCATATGGCGACCCTGGGCGAACGCGTCTCGCGCCTGTTGAATTACGACTTCTGTCCGTCGGCGAATCGGTGGGTTTATTGGGTCAAGACCCCCATCGCCAGCCTGAGTCTGGCGGCATTGTCGGCGTTGGCCTGCGCCCTCTTCGTGAAGCCCATCGCCCTGATCGCATTTGCGGCAGTGTTAGTGGTGGTTGTGCTGGGGTACGTCTGGCCGGCGATCGCGATTCGCGGGATGAGCGCATCCCTGAAGTTTCGCCAGCGACGCGTGGACGAAGGCGATGTCGCTATTGCCGTGCTGCAGGTTGTCAATCGTTGGCCGTGGCCCGTATGGGGGCTGTCTTTGGAAGAGGGATTCGGCCAAAGTCCCACGCTCGCGCTGGCCAAGGTCGGCGGACTGTCGTCCGCCGAATTTTCCTGGGAGTTCGTACCCGATTGTCGCGGCGAATATCCCCAGGCGACGCCCCGGTTGATGACCGGATTCCCGTTCGGTCTGCGGCACGCCAGCCGACCCGTCGCCGTCGAACAGACCATTCTCGTTTGGCCGGAGATTGTGGAACTGGACACGCTGCTGGATGCAGCGGAAACCCGACCGTCCGACGACGTGTTTTCGGAGCAGCGCGTCGGCGAGAGCGGTGATATGACCGGGACGCGTCCGTTCCGCCAGGGAGACTCGCTGAGGCGTGTGCATTGGGCGCAAACGGCGCGAACCGGGAGAATGATCGTCTGCGAGAGACAGGCCCCCGCCCAGGCGGCCGTGCGGGTCGTCTTCGATAGCGATCCCCGTGTTCATGCCGGCCAGGGCCGGAACAGTTCGCTGGAATGGTCGATTCGCCTGGCTGCCAGCGTCTGCGCGGCCTACCACCGCGAGCACAGCCGCGTGGAATGCTGCTTCGGCCACGAAACGCTGCCAATCGAACCCGGAGCGGCGGGCTGGCAGCGATTTCTGGACCGCCTGGCCAGGTTTCAACCCTGCGTTGAACGGCATCATCCCGGCTGCGACCATGAACACACCGCGGCCGATTGCCGCAAGATCCACCATCACAACTGCGGCACGTTCCAGGTCACCATCACCACGGATGTGGGATTGGCCCATCGCACCGAACATCGCCATGTGCACGGGGACCAACGGCTCGTCGTTCTGGAAACCTCGGGCTTCGACGGCGACTGTCGATTGTGCCATCACACGCATCCGGCCCCCTCGCGGCGCGCCATCGTGATCAATGACGCGCAACATGTCGCCGCGGATTTCCAGCGCAAGTGGAGGCAGGCTTGCCATGTGGGGTAGCGCATCTCCGGCGCTCGCCTGGCTGATGGCGTTGGTCGCCGCGGGCATGTTGGAAATCACCGCGGGGAGCGATGAACGGTCGCCCTGGACCACGGCTGGAGTCATCCTGACGGAGGCCCTCCTCGTGATCGGTCTCCATTGGGGATTCCGGTCGACAGGCTGGAGCACTCGCACCGCTCGGGCGCGGTTGACATGGGTCCTGGCGCTGGCGCTCATCCCCTGGGGCGTGGAACTGGGGGTGCGGATGGGTCTGAACGCGATGTGGCCGCTGGAGTTGATCCTGCTGGCGGCCTTTCGCAATGCCGTACTCGCTCTGGCAGTGTTCGCTCACGAGCCCGCGTCCCAGCGCTTAGGCTGCGTCTTGAGCACCTTTCTGGTGATCTTCGCCTCCGCCCTCGCCGCCGATTTCTGGCTGCAAGGTCTGGTGATGCTGTTCGCCATTCTCGGCGTCTGGTGGCTGATGGGGAGTTACTGGGAAACGTTGCGCGGTCGGCTGGCCGCCTCGTCCGAACAGGGCCTGCCTCGCAAATGGGCGGTCCTCTTGCCCTTCGTGGTGCTCCTGTGCCTGTTGACGCTCCCTGCGGCCGGGACCCAGGTGCGCGCACTGCGGGGCTTCATGCCCAGTTCCGGCGGGACCGAGCAATTTTCCGAGGCCGCCCGGAGCGGCGTCGGAGACGGTGACGCTTTGGTCGCCGGAACCGACAACATTCGGAGTTTCGCCCCGATTGAGGATGCGCCGTTCCTCTCATCACACGAACCGAGTCTCTACGACCTGTTCGACGACAGTTACAACGAACCCGTCAAGGTCGATCAACAGGAACGGGCGATCGCGATTGACAAAGAATTCGCCCATCAGCAGAAGGAACATCACCTCGCGCAATCGCAAATCGCGGGCAAGCAGTTCTCGACGATTCGACAGCAGGGCGAAACAAGCACGGCGAAAATCGGCAACCGCAAGTCCGACGCCGTCTTGTATGTGAGCGGCCGCGTTCCCCTCCACTTGAAACTCCAGGTGTTCAATCTCTACGACGGAATCGAGTGGTATCCACAGCCCCTCGCCAATCGGGAAATGTCGCTCAAGATGGAGATGTTGCACAACCGTCCCTGGTTGCGGCTTCCCATCGCGGCAGGGCCAGACATCTACGCGGCCGCCGAAACTCATGCCTTGAAGATTGTGCGTCTGAACAGCAACCACATTCCCGCCCCGACGCAGTTGTTGGGCATTCACCTCGACAAGGTGAATCAGGCTGACATGTTTGAATGGGCGCAGCCGGGCGTCGTCAGGATGGACCGAGAAAAGCTCCCCAGCCAGACCGTGATTCACGTTCAATCGCGCGTCGTAGATCCTCGTCGATGCGACGCCGGCATTCTCAATTTCGACGGCCGGTCGGTGATCTATCAGCAGTTTGGGGCCGACCCCGACTCGCTCAAAGTGCGCGAACTGGCGCAGGAGTGGACGCGCGGCATCCACGGCGACTGGCCGCAGGTGCAGGCGATCGTCGAGCGGCTGCGTCGGGACTACGTCCTTGACGGCGACGCGCGGCCTCCGAAAGATTGCCGGAACACCGTCGCCGATTTCCTGTTTCGAAGTCGACGCGGCCCCGACTACCAGTTCGCGTCCGCCGCCGTGTACTTGGTTCGCTCCCTGGGGCACTCGGCGCGGCTCGTCAGCGGGTTTTATGCCGACGACCGTAATTTCGACATTCGTTCGCGGCACACTCCGGTGTTCGCAGTGAACGTTCACTTCTGGGCGGAGGTCAATACGGGGTCTGAACACTGGATTCCCATCGAACCCACACCGGGATATGAACTGCTCCCCCCCCCTCCCACGCTATGGCGTCGGCTGACCGACTCCGCGGCTGCGGCGCTGGCGTTCGTCGTTCGCCATCCTGTTGCATGCGCGGCCCTGGTCTTGCTCGTTGCCGTCATGGGGGTCCTTCGGCGTCGACTGATCGACGCGGTGGCGACCTTGCGCTGGAGGTGGACCGGCGCTGCAGACCCCCGCCGGTACGCTCTGCAGACGGCGGCGTTGCTGGATCGACGTTTCCAGCGCGCCGGGTTGGCGCGGCCTGTTGGACACACGCACAAGCGCTGGCTGCGGGCTCTGGCGCAGTCAGCTGCCGGCAACGACGATGCGCTCCTCGAAGAATTGACGGCCCTCTTCGACTGGGCGGGATTCGCACCCGCCGCAGTGGCGTGTCCGGCCGACGATCCGATTTCGGTCTGTCGCAACGCAGAGCGGACCTGGAATTGGCAACGGCTCACGCGGATTGCGGAGCTGAAGCGTCAATCGCAACGACCCCGACCGAAAGATCGAAATCGCCGCAGCATTTCGCTGCCGATTCTGCAACCCGCACAACGGACTGGTTGACCTATGGTGGCCTTGGAGACTCCGCCCCGATCAGGCAGCAGCGCCGACCTTGCGCTCGTGCAGATGATCGGCACACGACTGAATTCGGTGCTGCGCGGCAAAGCCGAAGTCGTGCAGAACGTTCTGGCGTGTCTGCTGGCGCGCGGACATTTGCTGCTGGAAGACCGGCCGGGACTGGGCAAGACGACTTTGGCCAAAGCCCTTGCCGAGGCCCTCGGCAGCCGCTTCGCCCGTGTGCAATGCACCCCCGACCTGCTTCCAAGCGACATCACCGGATTCAACATCTACAACCAGAAGTCGCAGGAGTTCGAGTTTCGGCCCGGCCCCGTCTTCTCCGACGTCCTGCTCGCCGACGAGATCAATCGGGCGACGCCGCGGACGCAGAGCGCACTGCTCGAGGCCATGGCCGAACGCCAGGTGACCGTAGACGCCGTTCGGCACACGCTGGCCGAAGAATTTTTCGTCATCGCCACCCAGAATCCGCACGAACAACACGGAACATACCCGCTGCCGGAAGCCCAACTCGATCGCTTCGCCCTCAAACTCCAGATTGGCTATCCCGAAGCGGATGACGAGTTTGACATGCTTACGGGCGCCATTGCCGACGTCGTGGAACGCCGCCGACAGGAGCCGGCCCTGATGGAGGCCCAGCAGCTGGTGCAGATTCAGCGCCGCGTGGCGGCGCTCCCGGTGGCGGAAAGCGTCCGCCGCTATCTTGTAGACTTGGCCGCAGCGTCCCGGAAGCATCCGGAAATCACCCTGGGAGTTAGTCCGCGCGGTCTGCTGACGTGGCAACGGCTGGCGCAGGCATGGGCCTATCTCGCCGGCCGCGCCTTCGTCACCCCCGGCGACGTCCAGGAGGTCGCCTTTCCCACATTGGTGGTGCGGCTGGGAATCGATCGCGACGATCCGCGACTGGTGATCGAGGATCTGCTGCGCCGCGTCCCGGTTCCCACTGGTCATGCCTGATCACCCGCCGTGCCTGGCGCGAATCTTCCCCTCAACTCTATCGCGAGGCCACATGCTGTCCCCTGTGATTCGTGCCGCAGCCGGTCTCTGCCTGGTGGTCGTTGCAGGCTGCGCGGGGTCTTCGTCGAACGCAGACGAAGAAGCGCGTCTCGAGCACCACATTCCCGCGCACAAGCCGACGTCCTTCGCCCTGGCGATTCCGGAACTCGACCGGCGATTTCACGACCCAGCACTCGGCGCCGGGACCAAGGCCGTCGATCCCCGCTGGAGCGAATTGGCCGACATCGTTCGGTGGCTTCCGGAATTGGCCGCCGACTCCGACTTGCGCCGGCAGGATTGGGAGCGCGTGCAGCAATTGACCGGCGAGCTGAGTCGCCGCCTGCAACAGTGGGAGGCGGCTCCGACCGAGCACGGCCGCATCCTTGCGGCGGTGGAGTCGATTCTGGCCGAGTTGCGCCCGATGGCGGCGAGATCGGAAGATTTTCCGGGGCGGATCCCGGAACCGGCCCCGGGGAAAGCCGCCGAGCCGAGGTCCCCTGACGAACCCTCTCCTGAGTGAGGCCCCCGTGGAAGCGATTGCCTGGGGCGTTCTGCTCCGCCTGATTCAAGCCACTCTGCAGGCCTCGCCGTTCATCTTTACGGGACTCCTCATTACGGGAATCCTGCATCGATTGCTGGGGCACGCACAGACCAAACGGCTCTTCGGTTCCAACACGGTCGCCTCGCTGTTTCAGTCGTGGCTGATCGGCATGCTGCTGCCGGGCTGTTCTCTGGGAGTGATTCCCATTTGCAGGCAGTTGCGCCGCAGCGGAATCGCCGTCGGCACGATTTTCGCGTTCGCTCTGTCGTCGCCGCTGTTTGACCCGCTGTCGATGCTCTACGGGCTGACGCTGTCGAAGCCGCTGACAATTGTGGCCTTTGCGTTCTGTTCGCTGATCGTCGTGACCGTCTCCGGCAGCCTGTTCGACTGGTGGTTTCCGAACACCGAGGTGGAGATCGCCGAACCCCCGGCTGTGCAGTACGGCGTTCGCCGGCTGCTCGCGATTCTGGTGGTGATGGCGCGCGAGGCCGTGAGTAGTTCATCGGTGCTGATTGTCTGCGGACTCCTGGGAGTGGGGCTGCTGAGCGTCGCTCTGCCGCCGGGAGTGCTGCAGCGAACGATGGCGCACGACAATCCCAACTCACCGCTGTTGATGACGATGGTGGCGCTGCCGGCGTATGCCACGCCGATGACGGCGATGGGGCAATTGGGGTCGATGTTTCAACACGGAAACTCGATCGGCGCCGCGTTCATTCTGCTGACGTTCGGTGCGGGAATGAACCTGGGGCTTCTCGTCTGGATGATCGCCAACTACGGGATTCGCAAGACGGGAATCTGGTTCGGGATGCTGTTCGTCGTGGTCCTCGGTCTGTCCTACGGGATCGAACGACCGCTGTATCCGACCGATATCGAACCGGCGGATCACACTCATGCATTCGACAACTACTGCCAGCCGTTTCACGCCGACGCACAACCCGTCGGCGGATTCTCGGGAGAAATCCTGCGTCGCGTGCGCATGGAAACCCTGCCGCACGAACAGATCGGAGCGGGCCTGTTGGCGGGGCTGATCGTTCTGGGTCTGGGACTCCGGGTGCTGGATCGCTGGTGGGTGATGGAACGCTGGCTGGAATCACGACCAGCGCAGTCAGAGGCCGCCGCGCCGCAACTCGGGTGGGACATCGTCGTTCCCAATACGGTGCTGGCCGGGTGCGGTCTCCTGGGAATCGTGGCGATGAGCGTCGTTGGTTGCTTCGCCTATTACCCGGACCCCGCCGAGACGCTCGAAGAGTTAAATCTGGCGCGCACCGAGGCTTTGGGGGCCGCGCTCAGCGGCCAGGGCGAACACGCGCTGCATTGGATTCCAATTTGCGAGGGCTGGACGCGCCGGTTGCAAGTCGGAACGTACATCCGCCGCGGCCGGCTCAGCGACTACCACCGAATGAAGGCGCGCGCGTTCCAGAATCACTTGGAGAATCTGGAACACATGGTGGAAAACGAAGACCCGCGGGAAGATGTGCGGAAACAAGTGACCGCCGCCGCGCGCAGCTTCAGCCGACTGTCCCGCGCCTTTCGCGAAGAGCTGTGACGCTGCCGCCGTCGAGGAGGCGCAGGGGCGAAAGAGAAGCCCCCCGGGGATCGCGATGACCGCCGGGGGGCTGAGTGCGTCGGTAGCTGTGCTGCGTGGGTATCAGGGCGAATCCATCACTCGGCGGGGGGACGTTGACCGCCGGGGCGACGTCCGCCCCCCGGGCCTCCGGGGCCACCGAAGTTAGGCGCCTGGAAGTCAAACTTCTTGCCGAGCATCTGCTCCCATTTCGTCTTTTGTTCGGGGGTCAGGACCGCGATCGCGTCCGCTTCCGCCTTTTCGCGGCGTTTCTGCATTTCGGCCATCATCGCCTGGAAATCCGGACGCGCACCTTCACCACCGGGAGCCGCTCCTTCCCCGCGGGGCGGACGACCACCTTCGCCGCCGGGACCGCCGGGACCACGTCCACCAAGTCCGCCGAAGCCGGGGGGGCGATTGGCGTCGCGAATCTCGATCAATTTTTCCTGCTGATCAGGATTCAGATCCAGGGCTTTCGCCACTTCGGGGCGGAGCAGGGCCATCGTCCCCTGTCGTTGCAGCTTGAGTTCCGAGTAGCGCGCGAACTGCTTCTCGTCGAGCACCACCTTGATGGCGTCTTCCGCCTTTTTCGCGATCGCCTCCCCCTGCTTACGCATTTCCTCGAACGCTTTCTGCCGCTCTTCTTCGCTCATGTCGCGGAAGCGGGAGAAGTCCGGCCGGGGACCGCTCTGCATGAGGTCGGCCATCATGTCTTTGAGCAGGCCTTGCTGTTCTTCCGTAACGCCCAGTTCTTTTTGAACTTCGGGCATCTGCAGCAGGAAGGCGTCGCCGCCGCCCCCGAATCCCCCCGGACCACGCCCTCCGGGGCCGCCGGGACCGCGACCGCCCGGTTGGGCGTTCACCTCAGAGGCGACCATTACCGCCACTGCTGCCGAGAGCAGAACCTGCATCCAAGACTTCATCGCCAGTTCTCCTGAGTAGGGGCCGTTTGTGCAGATCCTGTTCTGCAGCCGGTTTCACAACCATCGGAGACCATCATTCACTCCAGTGACGGCCCCCGCAACAATGCTTCAAACCCTCGACGGCAGCACAAGTTTCGCTGAAATCAGGTGTTCAAGATTTAACCACCACGTGAGCCAGGAGCGTCGCCGATGCCGCTCCAATGCCTGCAAAGCCTGTGTTTGGTCAGACGATGTCTCGAACGGCCGCCGCCAACCGTTCCGCTCCCCGGCGCAAACCCGCCGCGTCCTGAACGCCGAAGCTTAACCGCATCTGGCAGTTACGTTGCGCGTTCCCCGCAGGATAGCCCAGTTCACCGGGCACGTACATGACTTTGTGCCTCTTGACCGCCTGCTGAAAAAGGGGGCTGTCGAATCCGGTCGGAATGTGCTCCGGCAGAGTCATCCAGACATAGAGCCCCCCCTGCGGATGAACCCAGGTTACACCGGGGATCCCCGCAAATTGTTCCTCGAGCGCCGCCAGAAAAACGTCTCGCTTGAGGCGATAACCCTCGCGCACACGCTGCACGTGTTCCTGGTACCGTCCGGATCGCAAGGCCTCCGCCAGCAGCAACTGATTGAGGTGCGGCGACCCAAAGTCTTCGTTCCCCTTGCGATCGCAGACAGGTCCGACCAATCCCTTCGGAAAAACGCCGAAACCGACCCGCACGCCGGGGGAAAAACTCTTCGAAAACGTCTGGGCCAGGATGACCGATTCGTGGGAACGATCAAAGCTCCAGACGCTTGGCAGCGGAGCGCCGTCGTACCTCAGTTCTCGATACGCGAGATCCTCCAGAATGTGAATCCGCTGGTGCGTCGACCAAGTCTCCGCCAGGGCGACCAGACGCTCGCGGCGATCAGCCGAGAGACACCTCCCGCTGGGATTCTCGAAATCGCTGACGACATAAATCAACTTCACACGTTCAAGCTCACCCCGCTCGGCCACTCGCTGCAGTTCTGTTTCGAGCAAATCCACCCGCATGCCGTCGTCGTCGGAGGGAATCGCGATGGTGCGCGCCCCGACGCCGTTGAGGACCCCCAGAAAAACGAAGTACGTCGGGGCGGAGACAAAACAGATGTCGCCTGGATCAAGCAACGTATCTGCCGTCAGCGACAAGAGTTGCTGCGACCCTGCGGTCAGAACGAGCTGACTGGCACCGATCCCGAGGTCCGCCGCGGACACACCTTCGAGGCGCGCCAGATGCTTCAGCACCTCGTGTCGCAAGACCTCCGCGCCCGGTGTCGTTCCGTATTGCAGGGCGGCACGGGCTCTCGATTCGTCACTGAACAATTCCGCCGAAAGGCTTCGGCAGAGATCGACGGGCAGGGTCTGTTCATCGACGAGTCCCGCCGCCAGCGAGACCACGTCGCGATTCTCGACCCCCTGCGCCATGAGGAAACTGATCGCTTGCTCTCGCGCCCAGATGGCCCGGCGGCTGAGTCCCAGAGGTGGCGATCCGGTCGTGGACATGCAAGGTGGCCTGTAGCAAAAATGGGTTTCAACGACGGACTTTGGCGAGCGAACCCCCGGCGGCGAATTGCCGGATCTCATCGATCCCCAGGAGCGCGAAGTCGCCGGGAACGCTGTGCTTCAGCACGGCAGCGGCCATCGCGAAGGCAGTCAGCACTTCGGGAGACTCTTGCAGCAGCAACCCGCGAATCACACCGGCGGTCAAGGCGTCCCCGGCGCCGATGCGGTCGACGACATCGATTTCAAACACGGGAGTGGTCACCAGTTCGTCACCCACCAGGATCGACGCGGAATAGTGGTTGATCCCCGTGGCAGTGACATCCCGCGTGGTGTAGGCGACACAGCGGAAGCCGAAGAGGTTCCGCAGATCGCGCTGATTTTGTTCCCCTGACGTCGTGATCCCGAAAAACTGGCGGGCATCCTGCTCGCTCCCAAGATAGACGTCGACGAACTCCATCAGCGGTTGAAAGGCGACGGCGGCTTCCGCCACGCTCCAGAGAGCGCTGCGGTAACTGCAATCGAAGCTCACGGGAATACGACGTTCCCGGCATTCCCGGAGGGCCGTTCGCAGTGCGTTTCTGACAGGCTCCCCCAAGGCGGGAGCGGTTCCGGAAAAATGGAACCACGAGGCGCCGTCGAGGATCTGATCCCACGCAAAATCCGCGGGGGAGATTTGGCGAAAACTGCTGCCGCTGCGATCATAAATCACGCGAGGTCCGCGTTGTGACCGCCCATTCTCCACGAAGAAGATCCCCAAACGATCACCGCCGCGGGCCATGAAGCGGGTGTCGACCCCGTAGCGACGGTAATAGTTCACGCAGGCGTCGCCCAGGTCGTGCGCCGGGACTTTGGAAACCATCCGGCTCGTCAGTCCCCACAGGGCTGCGGCGACCGCCACGTTGGACTCGCCGCCGGTGAAGGAGGCCTGGAACGAATCGGCCTGCACGAAACGTTGAAAACCCGGCGCATCGAGCCGCATGAGGGCCTCGCCAAAGCACACAATCGGGCCAATAGCCGCCGCCGAACCGGTCATGCGTGGTCCTGAATCTCTGTCGGTCTTGATCGACGGGGTTCGCCATGTGCACCGCGTCTACGACGGACTATATTCGGGAACGTGATTCGCCGCGAGACACTGCCAGGAGAAACGCGATTCCCGCATACACGCCAGCACTCGACGACTTCTCGCAACAGCCCCACGACCGATGGATGCGGATGGCGCTAGACCTGGCGCGACAGGCCTTCGAAGAGCAGGAAGTCCCGGTCGGCGCTGTCATCGTGCACAACGAGCAAGTTATCGGAACGGGGTACAACCAGCGAGAACAGCTCCGCGACCCGACGGCGCACGCTGAAATGATCGCCATCACTCAGGCCGCAGAGTCGCTGGGATCCTGGCGACTGCTGGACTGCACGCTCTACTGCACGCTCGAACCGTGCCCGATGTGTGCCGGCGCCATCGTGCAGGCGCGCCTGCCGGTGGTCGTCTACGGTGCGACCGACCCCAAGGCAGGTGCCTGCCACTCGCTCTACCAAATCACGGAAGACGCCCGGCTGAATCATCGGGCGACCGTCATCAGCGGCGTCCTCCTGCAGGACTGCAAAGAAATTCTCCAGGAATTCTTCGCGCGGCAGCGGGCGCAGGGAAAGAAGTGACTCCACCAATCCTCGAGCCGTCCTGAGGAAGGTGCTAAGCGTCATCGCTTTCCGCGATCTCCCAGCAGGTGATTTCCCGTTTCCAATGCGGCTCATGAATCGCCCAGCCCCGAATTCGACCGCAGGCCGACTGGAAATCGGTCGTGGCTGCCGTCGCGTGAGTCGTTTGCCAGACATCTCGCTCGGAGCACGTTAACGGAGGCGCGCCCGCTGTCAGATTGCTGCACCGTCGCGTCTGACGCGCATGGTCCCAGATGGTGACGACGCACGGCGTCGCCAGATCCAGAAACCGGCAGGCGATCAACTCATAGCTGGCGGTGGAGAACGCGGTCTTCAGCATTACCAGATCGCCATCCAACTCGCGGCATCGCTGCTGAAACCATGCCGTGGGGAGCAGAAGCCGCTGCGCAAACTGGTTGGCCAGTTGCTCCCGTTGTCGCGGCGAGACATCATCACACTCACTCCCGGCGAGCTGGCATACGCGCCAGGCGACCGATTCCCCGAGCTCGTGCGCTGCAGCCCATTGCACTCTTTCCGGACGGACTTCCGGACGCAGGAGGATGGTCGTCTCACCATCGCGACGGACGAGGCGACCGCGAGCCGACTGTTCCGCGTCCCATGCCAGACGATGTTCCAATCGCAGTCCCAGCAGGAGGGCATCCACGGGGGGCGCCGCCACATCCCCTTCCGACAGCATTTCCGCGACGACGCGATCGCACGCAGAGGCCCAGTTCTCTTGGGATCGCATGGAGTGTATCTCCCGGAATTGAGATAATACCCATGCGTACACGTGATGCAAGCAAAATCTCTATGATTCGTAGAACTCTGAAGTCCGGCATTGAGGCGACTGTCGGGGACCGGTATCTTTCTCCCACTCGGGCCAAGGTCGGCAAGCGTGTCGGCGACTTTCTGCGTCAGGTGGAGTTGCAGAACTTCCCGAGGACAAGTCCGCACGGCCATCGACCCCGTTGTCTGGATGTGGCCCTGCGTCAACGCGGAAGACCTGTGGATCACGGACGATGGCGCACGTGTTGATCGTCGATGCCGATCTGGTCGAGCGCGAACGCATGGTGAAGCTGTTGTCGCACGCCGGCTATCACTGTCACGTGCTCAGCCGGGGCCACGACGCCCTGCGACTGGTCGACGCCGGGAAGATCGACGCCGTTTTCACGGAGTTGATGCTGATCGACTTGAATGGGCTCCAGGTGGTGGAATGGATTCGGGACCGCCATCCCAAAATCCCCACGGTGCTGATCACCGGTCGCGGCAATGAAGACATCGCGGCGGAAGCGCTTCAGAAGGGAGCCTGCAGCTACATTCCGAAGCGGCGGATGGAGCAGGACCTGCTGCGTACCGTCGAGAACATACTGGGGCTGAAGACGGCTGATCGCCGGATTCAACATCTCGCGCACTGCTGGATCGGCGGCGAGACAGTCTTTGAACTGGATAACACGGTCGAGGTGATTCCGCCGCTCGTGGCCCATCTGCAAGATCAGTTGCAACTGCTGCGCTTCGGCGACGACAGCACGCTGATGCGCATCGGCGTGGCGCTGACGGAAGCGCTGGAAAACGCCGTGTACCACGGCAATCTGGAGCTGAGTTCCGAACTCCGTCGCGGTGACGGCACCGCCTGGGTGCGCGAACATCAACGGCGGCGTGGACTGGTGCCCTATCGGGATCGCAAGGTGCTGGTGACGGCGCGGCTGTCGCGCGAATTGTGCGATGTCACCATTCGCGATCAAGGTCCGGGATTCGATCCCAAGAAACTTCCCGATCCGACCGACAACGCCAACCTTGAGAGCGTTTCCGGGCGAGGAGTCTATCTCATCCGCATGCTGATGGATGAGATCACGTACAACGACTGCGGCAATCAGATTCGTCTGGTGAAGCGCTGGCCGCCCGTGGAAACTCCGAAGTGAATCGCCCGATCATTCGTTGGGCCAGTTTTCCCGCCGGATGCGCCATTCTCCGTTCTCAGCAATGAGTTGCACGACCCAGGTGGTCGCGCGGCCGGAGGCCGTCTCCCCGCTGATTTGCAGGGTCGCGTGAGGGTTGCTGACAAATCCCTGGTCCAACTGCGGCTCTCGCGGCCGGGTGTTGCGCCACAGCTCCCAGTCGATGGCGTCGAGATGTCTGCGTCGCGACTCCGCCGACAGCGCCTGCAGCGATTGCAGG
>JANRLN010000259.1:0-6948 GCA_033762515.1 Planctomycetaceae bacterium | reverse complement strand
ACGAACGCCGCACGGACTCCAGCGAATGCATGGTCCGCATGACCGCCATTCATCTGCTCCTGAAACGCTTAGCTCCGTCCAATCTTCAACCAACCTTCAAATATCGACTTGCCGCGTAAAACGGCTTTTCGGATAGCCTCTGAGTCTGCGCGGTACTCGCTCTGTAGTGAGACGCGGGCTCGCGAGTTCATCGAAGCGAGCCCGAATTCTCAAGACGGAGTCATGTCATGGATTATGGTCCATTGGTGAACGAAGAGATTGAGGCGGGCGAGTCGCTCCTGCGGAAGTTTGACGAGTTCAAGCCGGTCAGCGTCGCCTTCTGGTTGAAAGGCAGCGATGATGAGTTTCGTTATCTATTCATCGCCTCCGATGAAATCGGCGACGGCGACGTTCGCGCCGCCTATGAACAGATTATGCGTCTCACGACGGCCACCCCGTCGGTTCATTTGGACCCGTTCCGCGTGAAGGTCATCAGTACGGGTGATCTTCGCGGTCAAGCCGCAATCTTGCTTCAGTCGCGATCCGATCCGTCGCAGCCGATTCGGCTCGTGCGGCAGATGTTCGGCGATCGCTACGTCGATGACGTTTACGTCTATCCGCGATGGCACACAGCCGCAGCCACCGTGCGGTAGCACGCGCAGTTTTCGGGGAGGGGCGAGCCACTTGGTGGTGATCCTCTCCCGCAGATACGCACCCATCGAGGTTCGTTCGCGTATTGCCGGCCGACGTCGACTTGCAGTTGATCGATTCCGTGCTGCGGAATCGACGCTCGGTCGTGCCGGCGCCCAATTGCCGCTCGCGTTCACCTCGGCGTCCGTTTATGCTTTATGGCTCCGTGGTCGAACCGTCCGCGGCGACCGTTGCCGAGTGTCATTGCCCCCCGTTGTTTCCCGCCTTCGATCTCGCTGTTTTGATCCCACCGGACAATCGCGGAGCTCATCGTGAAGTCTGTTGCTGTGATGGCTTTCGTTCTGGCGGCGAGTCTTCCGGCGCTCGGCCAGACACCCGAAGACGCGGCTGGAGTCGAGTTCTTCGAGCAGAAGATTCGGCCCGCGCTGGTGCAGCACTGCTATAGCTGCCACTCGAATTCCGCGCGCGAGTCGAAGAAGCTCCAGGGGGCGTTGTATCTGGATTCCGCCGCAGGGATCGCCGCTGGTGGGGAGTCGGGAGCGGTCCTCATCAAAGGGAAATCGAGCGAAAGCCTGCTGCTGAAGGCTCTGCGGTATGACGGCGTCGAAATGCCCCCCAGCGGCAAATTGTCGGACGAAATCGTTGCAGATTTTGCCAAGTGGATCGACATGGGGGCCCCTGATCCTCGCGCGGGGGAGGTTCCGGTCAAGCCGAAACGCGAGATCAACATCGAATCCGGTCGGCAATGGTGGGCGTTTCGGCCGTTGCACGACAGTAGCCATCACGCTCCGCGTGATGAGCCGAACGTCCCGGCGCCGCCATCTGCGAATTCGACGCTCGACCCGAATTCCGCATCCGCTCGCCACGCGGAGCGTGACGGCCGCTTTGTCGACGCCCACATTCTCGCTGCTCAACAGGCGCAGGGCCTGTCGCCTGGCAAGCCGGCGAGCAAAGACAAGCTCATCCGTCGCGCCTATTTCGATCTCATCGGCCTGCCGCCGACTCCAGAACAGGCGGCGGCGTTTCTCAGCGACGCTTCCCCCGACGCCTTCGAGAAGGTCATCGACGAACTCCTGGCCAGTCCTCGGTATGGCGAACGCTGGGCGCGCCATTGGCTCGACGCCGCTCGATTCGCCGAGAGCGGCGGTTACGAGTTCGACGGATTTCGACCGGGGGCCTACCACTATCGCGACTGGGTCATCCGCGCCCTCAACACCGACATGCCGTATGACGAGTTCGTCCGGATGCAACTCGCCGGCGACCTGCTGCATCCCGATGACATTCAGGCCGCAGCGGCGACGGGATTTCTGGTCGCTGGTCCGTATCCAGGCCAGATCACCGCAAAAACGGTCGAGCGCATCCGTTACGACCAGATTGACGACATGCTGATGACCATCGGCGGATCGATGCTCGGCCTGACGCTCGGGTGCGCTCGCTGTCACGAGCACAAATACGACCCGATTCCGCATCAGGACTACTACGCGCTCGCCGCTTCGCTCGAACGGACGGTGCATGGTCCGCGCACCATGGATCTCGACCCCGCCGCCACACAAGCGGCCGTCGACAAGCATCAGGCGGAGCACGAACCCCTTGTGGCTGCGCTCAAGACCTTCGCCGCCAGCGAACTTCCCCAACGCTTCGAAACCTGGCGTACGCGGGAACTCGCCAGACAACCTGACGCTCCCCACTGGCAAGTGCTGGAACCAATCGCGGTCGACGGCGAGCGCTCCTACCTGAAAGTCTTGCCGACAGGAATCATCGTCTCTGACGGTTTGATCAACCCCGGAGCCAACGTGCGCCAACGGGGTCAGCGACGCAACGTGCGCAACGAAGAGCAGTATCGACTCGCCTTTCAGACGCACCAGCCCAACGTCACCTCGCTGCGGCTGGATGCGTTCGCGGACAAGTCGCTGCCGCAGCGGGGCCCCGGTCTCAACGGCGACGGCAGCTTCCAGTTGGTGGAGCTGAAGGTCACCGCGAAGCCGCTTGATCCGGCCTCCAAAGACGCGCCCGTGGACCTCGTCTTGAAGCCCGCGTTCGCGGCATTTGAAGACAAGGACCAGCCGCTCAGTTACGCCGTTGACGGTAAACCCGAGACCGCGTGGGTCGTGCGCACCACCGCCAAGAAGGACAACGCGGCAGTTTTCGAATTGGAGAAGCTCTTCGGCGGATTCGCCGGGGGGACCGAATTGACCGTGGAACTCAAGTTTCGCGACCTCGGGATGGGACGCCTGCGGCTCTCGCTGAGTACCGAACCGGCTCCGGCTTCCTGGGCCGGTGATTTCGCTCCGCAGCACGTCAGCGAGATCCGGGCGATCCTCGCTGCGAACAACAACAAGTTGCCCGATGCGCTGCGAGAGCCGATGGCGCGTTGGTTCGCGCCGTTCGATGTCGAAACGGCGAAAGTGCTGTCAGCCGTGCGCGATCACGCGGCGGCCGCACCCCGACCAAATCTGTCAGAAGTTTACACCACCGTCGCGGGAGGGCAGGACGTGTACTTCCTGCGGCGGGGCGAGGTGGACAACAAGCAGGGCAAGGCACAACCGGGGTTCCTGCAGGTTCTCTTGCCCGCCGATTCGAACGCACCCGTCGCGGCCGCTCCCCCTGCCAATGTCGACCCGCGCGTTGCATTGGCCTCTTGGATGACCGACGTTGATCGCGGGGCCGGATCTTTGCTGGCCCGGGTGATCGTAAACCGGCTGTGGCAACACCACTTCGGAGAGGGTCTCGTGGGTACGCCCAACGACTTCGGCGTCCAAGGAGATTCTCCGTCGCACCCGGAATTGCTGGAAGACCTCGCGAGCGAACTGGTGCGTGGGGGGTGGAAACTCAAGCCGCTGCACAAGCAGATGATGCTCAGCAATACGTACCAGCAGTCGCACGAAGTGAACGCGGAGAACCTCAAGCAGGATCCCGCCAACCGCTACCTCTGGCACTACCGGCCGCATCGCCTGGAGGCGGAAATCATCCGCGACTCGCTCCTGGCCGTCGGAGGCAATCTCGATCTCGCGATGTATGGTCCCAGCGTGCTCGACAACTCGGCTCGCCGCAGCGTCTATCTGCGGGTCAAACGGAGCGAATTGATCCCGCTGATGACCATGTTCGACGCCCCCGAACCGACGCAGAGCATCGGCGAACGGGTGGCGACGACCGTGCCCACGCAGGCCCTCGCAATGCTGAATTCCCCGTTCGTCCGCCAGCAGGCTGAGAAACTCTTCGCACGCATTCGCCCAAGCCGGGAAGCCCCGCTCAACGAGACGATCGACCGCGCTTACCAGACTGCGTTCGCCCGCTCACCCAGCGACTCGGAACGATCGCAGATGCTGGCTTTCATCGAAGCCCAACGCCAAAGCTTCGGCACGGACGCCGCCGCCGTCGACAAGGCCTCCATTGAGTTCTGCCACGTCCTGTTATGCCTGAGCGAGTTCGTGTACGTAGATTGATCGAGGTGTTGGCGTGAAAATTAGCCCTCCCGCAAAGTAGCCATCACGCTCCGCGTGATGAGCCGAACGTCTCGGGACGCCAAATCGAAAACAAACTTCCTGAACAGCCAATGCATTTCGTTGCAACTACGTCCAGCGTCACTCCGCTCGTCACGCGGAGCGTGACGGCTACTTTGGTGACGGAAATTTTGGAGAAAACGCATGTTCTCTGTGCAGTCCGAATTGGAATTGCCGGCCCGACGCCGCTTTCTGAAGGACGCGGGTCTTGGGTTCGGGTCGCTGGCGCTGGCCAGTATGCTGCATCGCGAGGCGCAGGCGGATGTCTCCGCAAACGACCCGCTCGCCTTGCGGCCTCCCCACTTTGAAGGCCGGGTGAAATCGATCATCTGGCTCTTCATGACCGGCGCCCCGTCGCAGGTGGACACCTGGGACTACAAACCCGAACTGCAGAGCCGCGACGGCCAGGATCTTGCGGGGGCCGATCCCAAGACCGGCTTTTTCACCACCAGCGGCAAGTGCCTGAAGTCGCCGTTTGAGTGGGCTCAGCACGGAGAGTCTGGCTCCTGGGTCTCGGGCATTTTCCCGCATCTGTCGAAGCACGTCGACAAGATGTGCTTTCTGCACTCGATGCATTTGAAACAGAACAACCACGCCCCGGCGTCAATCGAGCTGATGTGCGGCACCAACCGTCCCGGATTGCCCGCGCTGGGCGCCTGGATGACCTACGGCCTCGGGTCGCAGAATCAGAATCTGCCGTCGTACGTCGTGCTGCACGACACCCGCCCCCGCGGCGATGATCAAATCTGGTCCGCCGGGTTTCTCCCGAAGACCTATCAAGCCCTCGCGCTCGACGCCCGTCGCAAGGAAGCGGTGGACAACCTGACTCGAGACGCCCGCCACAGCGACGCCCAGCAGCGCCTGCAACTCGACATCATCCGGCAGCTCAATCAGGACTATGCCGCCGGCCGGCCGACTCAGGCCGATCTCGCGGCGCGAATCAACTCCTACGAACTGGCCTATCGCATGCAGATGGCCGCCCCCGAGGCCCTCGACCTGGCTCAGGAATCCCGGGCGACGCACGCGCTCTACGGCATGGACCATCCCGAGTGCGGCACCTTCGCCCGGCAGTGCCTGTTGGCGCGACGGCTCGTCGAACGGGGGGTCCGCTTCGTGCAGATCTTCGCGGGCAAGGGAGTCGGCGGCGACGGCAGCGTCAACGACGTCCCCTGGGATGGCCATTCCGACGTCGAGACCAATCACCGCTCGTGCGGTCTCTATACCGATCAGCCGGCGGCCGCGCTCCTCGCCGATCTGGAATCGCGCGGACTCCTCGACTCCACGCTGGTCATCTGGGGGGGCGAATTCGGCCGCACTTCGGACTCGCAGGGAACCAAAGGCCGCGACCACAATCCCAACGGCTTCACGATCTGGCTCGCCGGGGCCGGTGTGAAAGGGGGCCTGCACTACGGCTCGACCGATCCCTTCGGCTACAAGGCGGTCGAAAAGAAGGTCAACGTCAACGATCTGCACGCCACGCTGCTGCACCTGATGGGCCTGGAGCACACCCAACTGACTCACCGCTTCAACGGCCGCGACTTCCGCCTCACCGACGTCGGCGGAGAACTGCTGACGGAGATTCTGGCGTAAGGGGCCAACCGGGGCGCCGTCGGGTGTCGCGGCGCCCCCGCCCGCAGTCACGAAGATCGCGGAGTTCCTGCGTGCATTTCCTGTTCTCCACCTTCGGCAGTGCCGGCGACGTCTTTCCCCTGCTGGGGTTGGCGCTGGAGCTGCGGCGGCGCGGGCATCGGGTGACGCTGGCCACGAATGAGCATTTCGCGGGCCTGGCCGCAGAGCACGACGTGCCGTTCGTTGTGCTGGGCGACGAAGCGGGGTTCCAGGCGTGCATCCGGCATCCCGACTTGTGGCATCCGCAGCGCTCGTTTGCCCATGTCGTTAGCAGCATGCGGCCCGTGATGAAACGGTTGTATGAGATCTACGTCGAACAGGCGGCGACGGGACCGCTGGTGGGCATCACCAGTTGTTTTGGATTCGGGGCGCTCCTGGCCCAGGAAAAGCTGCAGGTTCCGGTGATCACGGTCCACTTGCAGCCGTCGGTGATCTGGAGCGACTATGCTCCTCCGACCCTCGCGGGGGTCCGGGGACCCCGCTGGTTCAAAAGCCTGATGTTCCGCATCGGCGAGCGGTTCTTCGTCGACCCCGTCATTTGTCCATTTCTCAACGCCTGGCGGCGCGAGTTGGGATTGCCGCCGGTGAGCCGCATCGTGCGCTGGTGGAACTCCCCGCTGGGGGTGTTGTGCCTGTTTCCCGAGTGGTTCGCGCCCCCGCAGCCCGATTGGCCGCGGCCCCTCATGATGGCCGACTTTCCGCTGTGGAATCCTCGCGCGGACGAGCCTTTGGAGGCCGACGTCGCGGCGTTCCTGGCGGCCGGCGATCCGCCGATCGCGTTCACCCCCGGATCATCGAACGTCCATGGACAGCGTTTCTTTGCGGCCGCTCTCGAAGCCTGTCAGACGCTGGGCCGCCGGGGGATCTTCCTTACGCATTATCCCGAGCAACTGCCGTCGGCGTTGCCGGCGGGCGTGGCCCACTTCCGCTACGTGCCGCTCGATCCCCTGCTGCCGCGCTGCGCCGCATTCGTACATCACGGCGGGATCGGCTCGATGTCTCAGGGGCTGCTGGCCGGCATTCCCCAGGTGCTGATGCCGCTGGCGCATGACCAGTTCGACAACGCCGCACGGGTGCGACAGCTCGGCGTGGGAGCCTCCCTGTCGGAACCGCGCTTCACCGGCCGACGACTGGCGGCGGCCCTGCAACCGCTGCTCAACTCCCGCGCCGTGACGGACGCCTGCCGCCT
>JANRLN010000258.1:0-2094 GCA_033762515.1 Planctomycetaceae bacterium | reverse complement strand
GATGCTGGTGGAGACGGGACGGGGCATCGAGGCTTCCTTGGCTCACGCCCGACTCGGAGCCTCCATTCCCTCAGGAAGCCCTCACTAACGAGTCGGAATGCCTGCTTTTACCAGATGCCCCAGTATCGCGCAATCGCCCTGTCGCTCGATCTGCTCGGCTTGCTCCCTGCGCCGGACGATGTGACCGAGTTTGTTGCGGATGACCGGCCCGACGCCTATGAACGGGTGGTCGATCGGCTGCTGGCGTCGCCCCACTTCGGCGAACGCTGGGGTCGTCACTGGTTGGACCTGGCTCGCTATGCCGACAGCGACGGTTACGAGAAAGACCTGCCTCGCCCCTTCGCCTATCGCTATCGCGACTGGGTGATCGGCGCCTTCAACGCCGATCTGCCGTTCGATCAATTCACCGTCGAGCAGCTCGCCGGAGACCTGGCGCCGAATACCGGCCTGGACCAGCGTCTGGCCACGGGTTTTCATCGGCAAACGCTGACTAACCGCGAAGGGGGGATTGATCCCCGCGAAGATCGCGACAAGCAATTGGTCGACCGGACCAACACCACCGGCGCGGTCTGGATGGGGCTAACCCTCGGGTGCGCTCAGTGTCACACCCACAAGTATGATCCAATCTCGCAGCGCGAATACTACCAACTGTACGCATTCTTCAATGCGGCCCAGGAGCAGGAGATCCCCGCCGCGACCGAGTGGGAGGCGCAACGTTATGCGGCGTTGCAGGCCGCACACACTGTGCGGCGCCAACCCTTAGTCGACGCCATCAACGCTTATCGCGCGACCATGCTGCCCCAGCAACTTGCGGCATGGGAACAGCGGCTGAAGGACGAGCCCATTGCCTGGACTTCCTGGGAAAGCACCGAGGCGCGGGCGGAATCCCCGGCGGAACTTCGACGCCAGCCGGACGGTTCCTGGCTCGCAGCGGGGGTGGTCCCAGACGTCGACGCCTACACTTTCACCTTCCCCATCGGTCGTCAACGGCCCACAGGGCTGCTCCTGGAGATGTTGCCGCACGCGGAACTCCCCAATCAGGGACCCGGTCGGGCGCCCAACGGAAACTATGTGCTTACGGAAGTAAAGGTGGCATGGCAGACCGGCGAACCGGGGAAGTCGAAGCCCCAGTCAGTGAGAATCGCCTCGGCGCAGGCGGACTACGTGCAAAACGCGGGCACACCGAAGGCATTCACTCCGGAGAAGACCTTTGACAACGATCCCAAAACGGGTTGGGCAGTCGGAGGGGCAATTGGTCAGCCTCATGCCTTGTTGGTTGAACTCGACGGGAACACGTTGCCCCCAGCCGACCAAGACGTGGTTCTCAGCGTCACTCTGGAACAACGTTACGGTGGCCAGCACCTGCTGGGATCCTTTCGTTTGCTGACGACGACGGCAGCCCGACCGCTGACGCTGCCGCAAGCCGCCGATCACATCGCTGACATTCTGGCGATCTCCCCCGATCAACGTACCGACGCGCACCGCGAACAGCTGCTCCACTATTACGCGGCCATTGATCCCGGGCTGTTGGATCTCACTACCAAGCTGAAGGCCGTGGACGATGCCGGACCACGACCGCCGATCACCAAGGGAATGGTCTTCGCTCAGTCCGATCAACCGCCTGCGACCCACATTCATCAACGGGGCGACTTTCTCTCACCCGGAATGGCTGTCGAGCCTGCCGTTTTGGAGATCCTCAATCCGCTGGAATCGTCATCGGCGACTCCGAACCGATTGGATCTGGCTCGCTGGCTCGTCAGCGAAGCCCACCCCCTGACTCGTCGGGTCGCGGTCAACCGCATCTGGCAGCAACTGTTTGGCCGGGGGATCGTTGATCCCCCGGATGACTTCGGTCTGCGCGGCGCTCCGCCCACGCATCGGGAACTGCTCGACTGGCTGTCGGTGGAGTTCGCGACCCGCAACTGGAGTGTGAAGGAACTGATCCGCTTGATCGTCACCTCGGAGACCTATCAGCGGTCATCCGCCGGTCGCCCCGAACTCGCCGAGATCGACCCCAAGAATCTGTGGCTGGCCCGCCAGAATCGATTTCGACTCACCGGAGAGATCCTGCGGGATCTGACGCTCCAGGTGAGC
>JANRLN010000257.1:0-6514 GCA_033762515.1 Planctomycetaceae bacterium | reverse complement strand
GCGGTCGAGGAGGGTCAGCCACTCCGGAGCCACCGGAGGTTGCGGCTCGGCCGTGACCAGCATGGTGGCCCAGGTCACTTGCTCCAGATGCCGCTGCGCGATCTGCGGATCGTCGTAGCGCTCGGCGAGAACCTCCCCTTGTTCGGTCATCCGCAACGACCCATCGACCGACTTCGGAGGCAACGACAGAATCGCCCGCGCGGCCGGGCCGCCACCGCGGCCCAGCGATCCACCCCGGCCGTGGAACACGACCAACCGCAGCCCATTTTGCTGCGTGACTTCCGCCAACCTGTCCTGGACTCGGAACAAACCCCAGCACGCCGCCAGGTAACCTCCGTCCTTGGTGCTGTCCGAGTAGCCCACCATGACGACCTGAGTCGGTTCGCGGTCGGGCGAGAGCCGCAGATAGTCGCGATACTCCTCAAGGCCCAACAACTCACCCAGGATGTCCGGGCCGCGTCGCAGATCGTCGATGGTCTCGAACAGCGGCACAATCGGCAGATAAACCAGCGGCCGAGCGGTGTCGCCCGGAGTTGCCTTCCACGCCCATTTCCAGAGCCACAGCACCGCCAGCAGGTCGCTGGGCTCGTGCGTCATGCTGATGACGTGCCCGCCCAGGCGCTCCGGGCCGTGGGCACGGACGATCCGCACCAACAGCTTGAACAGCGACAGGGTCTCGCGGGCCTGTTCGGAGAGTCCGAACTGAAGAACTTCGTTGCCGACGGTCGGCGCCGACTTCAAGATCCGCTGCCGGGTCGCTTCGTCCGCGGCGGCAAAATCGCTGCAGGCGCCGGTCTTGAGAAAAATCTCACCGAGAACGTCCACATGGACGCGGGAGTCCTGCCGCACATCGAGTGCGGCGAACTGCAGCCCGAAAGTCTCGATCTGATCCAGCCAGCGCGTCAACAAGGATTGGGAAATCCGCTCCCCTTTGTGCCGGGAGAGGCTGTCGGCCAACAATCGGACATCGGTCGCGAGTTCCCCGGCGTCGCGATACATGACGCCCTCCGACTGGGTGCCCCCAGCCGCTGCGAGAGTGGCCTGCAATCGCCCCTGGATCATCTTTAACCAGCGCCGATAGACTTCGACCTCCGCGACGCTGCCAATGGACTCGCGGAGCGCAGACGACTTCTTGATCGCTTGGGCGAGCGCAGTAGTGAGCGCCGGTTCGATCTCGACTGACTGCGACGACATCACCAGCAGCTCGATCAATTCCTGGCAGGTGCGGAGATGCCGCTCGACAGCCGAACGTCGAAGCCGCTCCAGGGCCTGTGCCGTCACCTCCGCGGTGACAAACGGGTTGCCGTCGCGATCGCCGCCGATCCAGGACCCGAAGGTGACCAACGCCGGAATCCGAAACTGGTGTTGAGGGTAGGCCTCTCCCAACGCCCGGCGAAGATCCTGCCGCAAACGGGGGATGACTTCCCAAAGCCCATCGAAGAAGAACAGGCCGCGATCGAGTTCGTTCATGACCGTCGGACGTTGCGGCCGAATCGGGTCAACCTGCCACAATAATGTCAGATCACTGAGAATTCGGTCGTTCAGCTCTCCTTTTTCCCGAGAAGACAAGGAGCTCTGTTCCAGCGTTCGCACGTCGTCGCGGAGTCGCCGCAAGATCCGACGCGTCGTGCGGCGTTTCGCTTCGGTCGGATGAGCGGTGAAGACCAGGTCGATCCGCAAGCGATCCAGCAGATGCTGCATGGCGTCTGCCGACAATCCGGCCGCATGCAATCGCTGAATGGCATCGCCGATCGATTCGCGACGACTGGCACCCGACGTTGAAGCGTCACGTTCCCTCAGGACACGAACACGCTGCAGGTCTTCCGCCAGATTTGCCAAGTCGAAGGAGATGCTGAGCGCACGAACAGACACGGCGATTTGGGATTCATCCAGATCGCGAATGGCCGCCACTAATCGGTCGGCGGCCCCAGGTACGCCTACCCGCCGTTCGCGCGCAGCTCCTCGCAGCAATTTGACCAGCCGGACGGCGTCCCCCCCCGCCTGTTCTTCCAGGATATCTTCTAGAAGCCTCCCCAGAAGGTCGACGTCTTGCTGCAGTGCGGTGGAGCTAGCCATATTGTGAAGCGCTTCGTATCGAAAGAGTCTCAGCGGCCGTCGTGATTCGCGATGCCAGCATTCTAGTCCATCGCCGCGCGCCAATGCAGCGCTGGCTACCGCTGCTCAACAGATGTGCAACCCGCATTCCGCATGGAGAACCCGCAGATTCCCAGCGAAAATCCCGTCGCGGCCGCCCCCCGGCAGTCCATGGAACGCCAGGTCGCCTGCGAAGATATTGCGCGACATCGCCTCTTCTGATTGCATTTCGAAGGATGGCTCTCCTCCGACAGCGAATGGAGACGAACGTGCAAGCGACGGCAGGAAGGAAAAGGACTTACGTGGGCCGCACGAGTTTCTCAGTAATCGTTGGGAATTGCGGCGCCATCTCGCGGTTGAGTGCGACGTAAGCCAGCCATTGGGTGGGAACGTCGTCTTCATAATAAATGGCTTGAGGTGGGCACTCCGGCACGCACGCCCCGCATTCGATGCATTCATCGGGATGGATGAACAGCATGGATTCCCCTTCGTGGAAGGACTCGGCCGGGCAGACCACCACGCAATCCGTATGTTTGCAGCCGAAGCAGGGTTCCGTTACGACCATCGCCATGGGAGTTCTCCTCAGAGGAAAATGATGCCTCGCGTCTCCGAGGGAATGCCGGTGGAGCAGCCAATCCGGGCGGCGAAAATGCCGACTTCGTCGATTTTCTGACGGATTGTCGCGAGCACAGAACAGAGATGTCTGACGAACCCGCCAATCGCGAGTTGATGAACGCCTGGCGACACGGCGATTCCGCGGCCGCCGATGCCTTGTTTCATCGTTTTCACGCGCGGCTGCTGGCGCTGGTTCGATCGCGTCTGTCTCGAAAGTTGGCACGACGGCTTGATCCGGATGACATCGTGCTCTCAGCCTACCGCAGCTTCTTTGTGGCCGTCAGAAATGGGCGCGCGGCCCCCGCCGACGATGATGACCTCTGGCCGTTGTTGACGACGATGGTGCGGCGAAAACTCGCAAGACAGTCGCGCACCCATCTGGCGGAGCGTCGCTCGGTCGATCGCGAGGAGCATGTGGACGGCGATGTGTCGCCGAGCCTCAGCCAACTGTCCCCCACGGCGGAGCAGGCTGCCATCCTGTCGGAAGAGGTCGAGCGACTTCTGGCAACCTTGGATGAGACGGCGCGCGAAGTCCTCGTGCGGACGCTGCAGGGAGCCGATCCCCGCACGATTGCACGGGATCTCGAAATTCATGAGCGTACGGCTCGTCGCGCGCTCGAACGCGTCCGAGCGCATGTCATGAGCCGTGACCCGACGGTTTTGCATTTGCCGTCGACTACGCCTTCAGTGACGGTGCGTGCCGAGAGTGTCGCGTCGCGTTCCATCTTGCAGGGCACCGTCCGCTACAGCCAATTCCTGCTGCAGCAACTGATCGGCATCGGCGCGTTCAGCAAGGTCTATCGTGCCCTCGACCGCGGCAGCGGCGAGTCGGTGGCCGTCAAATTTCTCCGTCGCGAGTGCTGGAACGACGAACGTTCATTGAACGCTTTGATTCGCGAACATGCGGCGCTGCAGAGATTGAGCCATCCGCAGATCGTCGGCGTTCGGGGCTGGGGCACGACGCCGCGCGGCGGACTGTTTCTGGTCACGGACTTCATCCGCGGGTTGAACCTTGCGGACTGGCGACGCACGTGGCACCCCGCCGAGGCGCAAATCGTCGCCGTTGTCCGGAGCGCCGCCGAGGGAGTCGCAGCGGCTCATGCCTGGGGGATCCTCCACTGTGATTTGAAGCCGACCAACGTGATGCGGAGCGATGATGGTCAAGTCGTCCTGTGTGACTTCGGTCTGGCGCGGCGCCTGACCGATCCCGAAGACGTCCCTCGCGGGGGCACCGCTGGTTTTCTCTGCCCCGAGCAAATCTCCGATGCATTCGGCCCAGTGACCGAACGGTCGGATGTCTACGGCCTCGGGGGGCTGCTCTACGCGCTCCTGACCGGCAGCCCCCCGATGACGGGAAGAGATTTACCGGAGACGCTCGCGAATGTGTTGTCATCTCGCGGGCCTGTGGCTCCGCTTCAGGTGGGGGCAACGACGTCGGATGGACGGAATACGGTCGTGCTGCAGGCTCTCGACAAGGAGCCAACTCGACGACACGCTTCGGTCCGGGAATTTGCGGACGCACTGGCCGCTGTGATCACATGACCCCGTCCGCGAATGGCCTGCGGCGCCTGCGTCGACCGATGTGACGCCGTTGATGCAGGCGGCTCAATGAGCCGCTGCACCACGATGACGAAGATGACGGCAATCAGGCAGGCCAGACCGAACAGGAATTCCCGGCTGCGCCAGCGAAACTGGTTCCATCCCAGCCAGGTGAACCGGGCGGTGAGAATCGCACAACCGCACCCGATCTTCAGTCCCCACAGCCACAGCGGCAAGGCGCCGGCGCGGCCGATTTCCAGGAGGTCGCTGCCTCCGAAAGCAACAAACGCTGTGCTGCCGATCAACGCGCCGCTGCGCTGTTGCCAATTCGCACACGGGACGCGCACGGCAATTGTGATGGCCACGACCGCCCAGAGAGCAGCTTCGATCGGATTGAAGGCGTTGTACCAGTCCATGCCGCTCTCGAATCGGGGAGTCCCATGGTCGGGCTGCCATAAAACTGCAGCGCTCTGAGTTTACCCGCGTGGCGTAATTGGTGCACAGACGATCTTGACCGGCGACGTGAATGCTGACGACACGGCGGACGCCTTCGCTGAAGAGCCCCCATACCGCTCACGCCGATGCCGCTTCTCGATTACTTCGCGGATCACGGGGACACGCGGACGCGTCAGGACGCGATTACCGCCGGCGGGGTGGCTTCAAAATAGCAATCGAACCCTGGCTCAAGATCCTGCGGAGGCAGCGTTCGAATTCTCAAACCGCCGAGTTTCGGGCTGTCGGCAGCCGGGATTCCGAACTTGACCCTTTTTCCGAAATTCTGCTATCACCCCGCCGTTCCGGGGGGTGCGAGCCCAATTTGGGGGGTTCGGCTATGCCTCGCTTCAGTTCCTCAAGGTTCGGAGAGGCCATCATCATGGGTGAAGGGAATCACCTGCCTGCGGCAAAACCGCCCACGGCAATCTATCGGATTGGATACATCTTTGGCGGCACCGCGGTGGTGTTGATCGCCGCACTGGTGCTGATGCAGACGCTCAAGGCTCAGCCGGGGCAAGCCGCCCCGGAAACCGCGGGCACCGCCAAGCTCAGCAATCGGCCTCAGAAGCAGGATCTGGCCAAAGTCGGCAAGGATACGATTCCTTACGATATGGTCGCCGATGAATGCGTCACGCGGTACGGTCGCGAAGTGCTCGACGATTTGATCAACCGCATGATCATCCAACAGGCCTGCGAGGCCCGCGGGATCGTCGTTTCCGAAGAGGAAGTCTCAGCGGAAGTCCAACGGATTTCGAAGCGGTTCAACCTCGAACCGCAGGCGTGGTACCAGATGCTGGAAGCCGAACGGAACATCACGCCGCTGCAGTACCGCCAGAGTGTGATCTGGCCGATGATCGCCCTGAAAAAGCTCGCCGGAGAGCAGGTTGATCTCACCGAAGAGGAAATGAACAAGGCCTTCGTGCGGAACTATGGTCCGCGCGTCAAGGCACGCCTGATTCTGTTCGACCGCATCGGCGCCGCACAAAAGTGCTGGGAGAAGGCGGCCCAGGATCCGGAAGGCTTCGAGAAACTCGCTCAAGAATTCTCGATCGACCCCAGCAGCCGCTCGCTCGGCGGGACGATCCCCCCGATTCCGCGCTATTCGGGGAACGACGCGCTGGAAACGGCCGCATTCAAGCTGCAAGCCGGCGAAATCTCCGGGATCATCGAGTTGCAATCAGGTCGCTGGGCGATTCTGAAGTGTGAAGGCCGCACGGAACCAGTGACGACCAACATTGACGACGTCCGCGACTCCCTCTACGAGGAACTCCACGAAGCCAAGACGCAGGAGTCGGTCGCCAAAGTGTTCGAAGCCATCAAGAAGAACGCCCAGGTGGACAACTACCTGACCGGAACCACGACAGGTCCCAACCGACCGTTCACCTCGCCCGCACCCGGGGGAGCCATCCAGCAGATCAACGGGCAAGCCCCGTCCAATGCGCAGAAGGCGGCTGCTGGAACCCGATCGGTTCCCGCGACGGCCAATGGCGCTCGGACCGCTCCTCGCTAATCCGGTCCCAGAGCGATGGCCCTGGTGACTGACGTTCAAAAAACCGCACGCCGTGCCGCGACCGAACCCGCGACACGGCGTGCGTTTGTCTTTAGTGAGATCGAAACAATTGACGCACAACTAAAGAAGCCCACCCATTGCGATGGGTGGGCTTCGGGCGCCAGTCACAATTGGAAGACGATTTCTGCGCTAAGCAGCGCGACGCAGCTTCTGCCACTTGCGCTCGATCTGCAGCGGCAAATACCACGCCCGGGCGTACCA
>JANRLN010000256.1:0-24603 GCA_033762515.1 Planctomycetaceae bacterium | reverse complement strand
GACCGCATCGACTTCGCCTGCCCCGAGTTTCTCCGCAAGGCGGCTGAGAAGGTCTGGGACGAGTGCGTCGATTCCGGCCGCACGTACGGTTACCGCAACGCGCAGGCGACCGTGCTGGCTCCGACCGGGACCATCGCCTTCATGATGGACTGCGACACCACGGGAATTGAGCCCGATATCGCGCTGGTGAAGTACAAGCAGCTCGCCGGCGGCGGGATGCTGAAGATCGTCAACCGCACGGTCCCCATGGCCCTCAGCCGGCTGGGGTACGATGACGCCGCGGTGCAGCGGATCGTGAAGCACATCGAAGACAAGGACACGATTGAGGGGGCGGCCGACATCAAGGCCGAGCACCTGCCGGTGTTCGATTGTGCGTTCAAGGCCGCTCAGGGGACGCGGTCGATCGCGTGGAAGGCGCACATCACCATGATGGCGGCCGCCCAGCCGTTCCTCTCGGGTGCGATTTCGAAGACGGTGAACATGCCCGCCGACTCGACGGTTGAAGACGTCGAGAAGGCCTATATCGAGGGTTGGAAGCTGGGTCTGAAGGCCCTGGCGATCTATCGCGACGGCTCCAAGCAGAGCCAGCCGCTCAACACCACGAAGGACAGCGACAAGAAGAAGGGGGCGATGGTCGGCGGTCCGCAACGCCGCCGGCTGCCCGCCACGCGGCAGTCGATCACGCACAAGTTCTCGGTGGGGGGCCACGAAGGCTATATCACCGTGGGCATGTTCGAGGACGGCGCCCCGGGCGAACTCTTCATCAGCATGGCCAAAGAGGGGAGCACGATCGGCGGCCTGATGGACGTCATCGGCACCGAAACGTCGATGTGCCTGCAATACGGCGTGCCGCTGCAGGTGCTGGTCGATAAGTTCTCCCATATGCGGTTTGAGCCGGCCGGCTGGACCGGCAACCCGGACATCCCCAACGCCAAAAGCGTGGTGGACTACATCTTCCGCTGGATGGGGATGCAGTTCATCAGCGGCTACCGCGACGCCAACGCTCCCAAGCGGATGCTCCTCTCCAAAGACGACGACGGCGGAGACGAAGTCGCCGAGGGGCATTCCAAGGCCGCGGTCGCTCCGCAGACGGAGCCGGCGACCACGGCCGATAACGCTCGGCTCCCGTCAGCCATCAAGCAGCGGATGCAAACCAGCCTGAAGGTGATCGCCGCGGCCCACCACGGCGACGCCGCCCTCACGGCTGAAGAGCAAGGCAACCTGCGCAGCGCGCAGTTCGCCAAGTTCCAGTCCGATGCCCCAAGTTGCGATAACTGCGGTTCCATCACGGTCCGCAACGGAAACTGCTACCTCTGCCACAACTGCGGGAACAGCCTGGGTTGCAGCTGAGGATTGGCTGAGGGCTAAGGGCTGAGAGCTAAGGGACAGAGCGGAGCGTCCGTTCGTATTTCTGTCCCTTAGCCCTCAGCCCTGAACCCTCGGCTCGGAGAACAGCCGACGACGTCGCTGATGGATTGGCGAGTTGCCTGGCGTCAGAGCCCCCCGGCCAACGGATCGGCCGGGGGGTTTCTGTATTGGTGGTGGGTTTCGAGTTGACGGACAGTGCCCCCGCGCGTCAGTCGAGTTCCCCGTTTTCAAGCAGGATGCGGCGCAGGCGGAGACGAATGTCCTCGTTCATGTTCAGGACGTCAACCGACACCCGACCGATGGGCGTTGATCCGACGATCCTGGCTCCATCAAAGGTGAAATGGCGATTCCAGTCGTCGGTTCGAGGGTTGAACAACGGTGCAATCTGGCCCGTCAGTTCGTCTCGCCCCGTCAGGTTGGAAGACTTTCCCAAGTTACAACGGAGACACGCCAAGGCCAGATTCTCCAACTCGTCGGAGCCGTGGTGCTTCCGGGGAACGACATGCTCAACCTGATGTCGCCACATCGGTACGTGCTCCTGGCGTAAGCGGCAGTACTCACACCGATCTCCGGCACGGCGGCGAACGTCGCGGCGAGTTGCCTCGTTCATCAGGGAGCCGTGCGTTCGAGTGTTCGGCGAGCCAGCACCTGAAGCGTGGCGAGGATGTCGCCGGCGTCGATGCAGGCCTCATACTCGGCATGCTCTTCTGGGGTAAGTTCCCCTTCGTTGGCCTTCCGCGCCAGATCCGCGACGCGCAATTGCGCTGCCTCGTCGGCTTCCAGGTTCACGATCCGGCGAGCAACATCCGGAGGGAGCGCCTGGAACACGGGAGTCAGAAGTTTCCCAACCAGACTCTCGGTGGCTGTGTTCATAAGTTCTGAGGATATCACGTCCGTCATCGGCGGGGAATTCCCATTTCTTACATGCGAACTTATGACGGACTTGCCCCTCAATCTCCCGCCGACGACGTCGCTGATGGATTGGCGAGTTGCCTGGCGTCAGAGCCCCCCGGCCAACGGATCGGCCGGGGGGTTTCTGCCTTTTGTGGCATTGGGAATTCGGTGAGCCGCGAGCGTGAGCGACCGGAGTCTGCGGTATGTGTGCTTGGCGTTGCTGGGCGACGCGCACGAGACTCCAGTCGCTGACGTTCCCGGCTCGCCTCAAGTCCACCGGACGGGACCCGGCACATGCCAAAACTTGCCGAGAGGTCGCAGCCTGCCGCGTTGAATGCTATCCTGCGTCGGTCTGCGTGCCGGTGAACGTGCAGGAGCAGCTTCGGTGTGGCAATGGTGGCAGCATGCCTTCGCAATCGAGTCCGCGGAGCGGTTCGAGCCGACCGCCGTTGAGCGCCGTCTGGTCGAGCAGGTTGCCGCTGAACTGGCCCGCCGATCGCTCACTCTGCCGGCGTTGGTGCTGCTGGAGTCGGCGCGACCGTTGAACGGCCTCGGTGCGAGCGCCCTGCTGTTCGTCGAACCCTGGTTTGCAGCGATCACCGATGCCGTGGGAATCCGCGTCCTGGCCCGGCTGGTGGAACGCCCCGGCGGCGTCGACTTTCTCGTTGACGAACTCCAACGGACCTCGGCAGGCCGCACCTCGGAGTTGGTTGCCGCAAGTCCGGGCGCCGTGGAGGAACAACTGCCGTGAGTTCAGCACCGGTGCACTCCTCCCGAGTCACGAATCCCGATGGGCTCCAGGTGATCCTGGCCACCGATTGCGGCAGCACAACGACCAAGGCGATTCTGATCGAGAAGGTCGACGGCGTCTATCGGCAAACCTTCCGCGGCGAAGCCCCCACGACCGTGGAGCAGCCGACGGCCGACGTGACAATCGGAGTGATCAACGCAGCCGCCGAGGTCGGAGAACTCGCCGGTCGCAAGCTGGTCGACGAGCACGGTCAACTCATTCGTCCCGCCCGCGGCAACGAGGGCTGCGACATCTATATCTCGACATCCTCCGCGGGGGGTGGCCTGCAAATGCTGGTCGCCGGGGTCGTCAAAGAGATGACCGGGGCGAGCGCCCAGCGGGCGGCTTTGGGTGCGGGGGCGATCGTCATGGACGTCCTCGCCGCGAACGACAAGCGTAAGCCGCACGAACAGATTCAGCGCATCCGCGATCTGCGGCCCGACATGATTCTCATCTCCGGCGGGACCGATGGCGGGACGACGTCGCATGTGGTGCAACTGGCCGAACTCGTCGCACCGGCGCGGCCGCAGCCGCGATTCGGCGGTCAGTTCCGCATGCCGGTGATTTACGCGGGGAACAAAGACGCGGCGAACCTTGTCGCCGACGTTCTCAAGAGCCTCTGCGAACTCTCAATCGTCCCCAACCTGCGGCCGACGTTGGAGCGGGAGAATCTCGGACCGGCGCGCGACCGGATTCACGACCTGTTCCTCGAACACGTGATGGCCCATGCGCCGGGGTACGACAAACTGATTGCCTGGGCCGATGCGCCGATCATGCCGACGCCGGGGGCGGTGGGCGACATCCTGCGGACGATCGCCGAGCAGGAGAACATCAACGTCGTGGGAGTGGACATCGGCGGTGCGACGACCGACATGTTCAGCGTCTTCGACGGGGCCTTCAACCGCACGGTGAGCGCGAATCTGGGGATGAGCTATTCGATCTCGAACGTCTGCGCCGAAGCGACGCTCCCCAACATCCTGCGCTGGGTTCCTTACGACTGCGACGAGCGGACGCTGCGAAACCGGGTCAAGAACAAGATGATCCGACCGACGACGATCCCCCAGACGCTGGAAGCCCTGATCTTCGAACAGGCCGTCTCCCGCGAGGCGTTGCGGCTGGCCTACATTCAGCACCGGGAATTCGCGGTGGGTCTTTCGGGGGTCCAGCAGCAACGCACCGTCGGCGACGCGTTCGGCCAGCAAACCGGCCGGCACTCGCTGGTCGACAACATGCGATTGAATCTGCTCGTGGCCTCCGGCGGAGTGCTGTCGCATGCTCCGCGGATGGTCCAGACCGCGCTGATGCTGGTCGATGCGTTCGAGCCGGAAGGGATCACGCGGCTCGCCAAAGACAGCATCTTCATGATGCCCCACCTGGGAGTGCTGGCGCAGGTTCATCCGCGGGCGGCCATGGAAGTTTTTGAACGCGATTGCCTGGTCTACCTGGGAACGTGCATTGCTCCCAAGGGACTTGGCAAACCCGGGCAGCCCATCTGCAGGTATCGCTTTCAAGGATCGCTGACGGAGACGGGCGACCTGCTGTTCGGCGACTTGAAGCGTCTGCCGCTCCCCGATGGAGCGACGAGCGAAGTCACGCTGGAACCAGCTCGCGGGTTTGATGTCGGAGCCGGACCCGGTCAGACTCTGACAGCCGTTGTCCACGGCGGCACGGTGGGAGCGCTCCTCGACGGCCGCGGAAGACCTCTCGCGCTCCCCGCGGATCGGACGACCTGCCAGTCGACGGTGGCGCGTTGGAATGAGGCCCTACAGATGTATCCACGCTAAGCTGCGCAGCGAATTCATGAACCTTATTCCAAGCGGCGCCTAGGCCAAGTGCAATGATCAAGCGAGTTAGACTAGTTCGGTTCAAGCGATTTCCTGACCATGTATTCGATATCGCAGGTCGATATGTCTTGCTGGCCGGTCCGAACAACTCGGGCAAGACAACTCTGCTGCACGCGATCTCAGCCTGGAATCTCGCTCGATTGAAGTGGCTGGCGGAGCGAGGTGCTGAGGGCGGAAAGAAAAAACGAATCAGCATCGGCCTGGACGAGTTCACAGCGCTGCCTTTGCGCGAGATGAATCTGCTTTGGCTGAATCGACACGCCGCGGTTCGGCACACTGGTCAGAAACAACCCAAACCGGCCCCAGTTTACATTGAAATTGTCGCCACCGTGGGAGAGCGTGTTGAAGAATCGCTGACAATGGAGTTTCTATACGCGAATGAGAAACTGGTTTTCGTACGTCCAGTCAAGAGCCCTGATGATCCAACGCCAATTGAGAATTTCCCAGTTTTCGCCAAAGAATTGTCGGTCGTGTTCGTTCCCGCTTTTTCTGGGATCGGTACACAAGAGCCAAAGCATGCACTCGGCATGCAAAGTAAGCTCGTGGGAGAGGGAAAACCCGGTGAAATCGTTCGCAATCTTTTGCTCGAAATCTGGGAAAAATCCAATCGCTCCGAGCTGTCCGATCCCTGGAAGCCATTTGCCGATGACGTCGAACGGCTCTTTCAATGCCGCCTGCTTCCTCCGGAAGCGTCCGATGTTCGTCCCTACATCCTTTGCGAATACTCCCCGAAAGCACGTTCCGACGACGTCCGAACACGAGCTCCCCGACTTGATATCGCCAATGCCGGCAGCGGGTTTCATCAAGTTCTGCTCCTGCTGTCGTTCTTCTATGCAAAGCACGCAGCCCTCCTGCTGCTCGACGAACCAGATGCACACTTGCATGTGATTCTACAGCGAGAAATCTTCGACCATCTGCGAGCCGTCGCCGAGAAACGTCGCTCGCAACTACTCATCGGAACTCACGCCGAAGTCCTGCTGGAAGATACAGATCCAAGCCAGATCCTTTCGTTTCTCTCATCAGCGCCTGCTCGTCTGACAGGGACCACCGACAAGAGACTCCTGCGCGATGCCATGCGGATGCTGACGGCGCTCGACTTATTGCAGTTGTCCCATATCGGGGCCGTACTTTACGTCGAGGACTATTCCGACCACAAACTGCTGCGCGAATGGGCGCGCAACCTCAAGCATCGCGCCTACGACTTCCTGCAATTTGCCTACGTCGTCCCCATGCGAGGGCGCGGAAATGTGGATCAGGCGAAGCGACATTTCGCCTGTTTGAGGCTGGTCAACCCGAAGGTCAAGGGAACGCTGGTTCTCGATCGAGACGAAGTTCCCCCGTTGAGTCATTCAGGTTTTCCAGGCGGCTTGGCGTTGCTGCAGTGGAAGCGGTACGAGATCGAGAACTACTTGCTTCATCCCGAACCGATCCTGCGGTATCTTCGCGTCAAGATTGGAGAGTTGTTGGCGAATCCCGATCTGCAGTTGGTTCGGGATGAGTTCGCGGAAAACCTGCCTGCGAATATCGACTTCCTGGGCGACACACAAGTGTTGCGAGATCTCAAAGGGAGTGAGTTCCTGGTGAACCTGCTGGCAAAGACCACAGAACCCCTCGCCAAATCGGAACTGTATATTCTCGCGCAGGAGATGCGCCCCGAAGAGATTCATTCCGATATCGTTGCCGCGTTGGATGCGATCGCGGCCACATTGCCTCACGTTGGAGTGATCGACCTGATTAACCAGTCGCCAGTTGACGTCGAAGGCGTATTGCCCGAGGGTTCTCCTGAGGCGGATGATTAATGTCCCAAGCCTACACCCCCGGCCTGCTCGTCACACCGCGAACGTCGTGGCAGTGTCGGCGCGTCTTGCCGATTGCCGGGCAGGTGCTCGTGACGCCCGGTCAACGGGTGGAAGCGGAAGACATCGTCGCTGAGACGCAACTGCCGGGAGACGCCCTCCCGATCAATCTTGCCAAACAGATGGGGATCGCCGCGTCGCAGGTTCCAGCGGCGCTGGTCATCCCCGTCGGCGGCGTGGTGCAGGCCGGACAACTCCTGGCGAAGACGGCCGGGTTGTTCGGTATGTTCGGGAGCGAGTTCAAGTCCCCGGCGTCCGGCACGATGGAAGCGGCATCGTCCATCACCGGACAGGTGATCTTGCGCGGCGCGCCGTTGAAGGTGCAGGTCAAGGCGTATCTGGCCGGGAAAGTGGCGGAAGTGCTCCCCGGTGAAGGGGTGGTGATGGCGGCCCCGGCGGCCGTCGTGCAAGGGATCTTCGGCATCGGCGGCGAAGCCTACGGCACGCTTCAAAGCGTCTGCTCCGCCCCCGATCAAGACCTCACGCCCGATCTGCTCGCCGAAAAACATCGCGGCGCGATCGTCATCGGCGGTCGACGGATCACCAAAGCTGCGTTCGACAAGGCCCGATCGCTGGGAGTCTCGGCCGTCGTCTCCGGCGGAATCGACGATCAGGATCTCCGCGAGATCCTCGGCTACGACCTGGGCGTGGCGGTGACGGGATCTGAGAAGTTGGGGATTACGGTGATCATCACGGAAGGCTTCGGCGACATCGCCATGGCGCGGCGGACGTTTGAGTTGCTGCAGCGATTGCAGGGAAGTTCCGCCGCCGTGAATGGAACCACGCAGATTCGCGCCGGCGTGCTGCGTCCTGAGATCATCGTGCCGGTCGCCGCCGAGGAATCCCACGACAATGCCGGCCCAGTAGCGGCGGGAGTCCTGGAAATGGGAGCGCCGGTGCGTGTGATCCGTGAGCCGAATTTCGGCGAACTGGGAATCGTCAGCGGATTGCCCTCGGAACCACAAGTGCTGGAATCGGAATCCAAGGCGCGTGTCGTGACGGTGAAACTCACCCGCGGCGACACCGTGTGCGTGCCTCGGGCGAACGTCGAACTCATCGAAGGAGCGACGGTATGACAGCGCTGTTCACGGCGAGCGGGGGGACGTCAGTCCCCCCGGTGATTCGAGCGGTGAGACGTCACCGAGGGGACTTACGTCCCCCCGCTCGCCTGATCGTGTTGTTGATGCTCGTCGGTGCATCGACGGTATTCGCGGATGCCCCGCGACCACCACGGCAAGTGACCATCAGCGATCGGCCGAACGACGCCGGCACCGGATTGAAGGTGACTTGGGAACTGTCCCCTGATGACGTTCCGCAGGCCGGGGCGGCCAAAGTCGTGGAGTATCACATCTTCCGCGAAGTCAATCAGGAACCGGAGAAGGAACCGCTCGCCAGGGTGGCTGCGGGGAATACCCAATTCGATGACAGCGGGTGCAACGCCTCGGCCGCATATCGCTATGCCGTGAAGTCCGTGGGAGCGGATGGCGCCGCCGCCGAGGACTTCGCCTGGACCAGCGAGATTTCCCCGCAGATCGAATGGTTCGATCGCACGCGCCTGTGGGGGGGCGTGATCGTGCTCTTCGTGTGTGCGGCGGTGATCGTCTGCACGGAAATGGCCAAGCAGGGCAGGCAAACCTACGTGCGGCCCATTGCCGGACTGACTGCGATTGACGAGGCTGTGGGCCGGGCGACCGAGATGGGCCGCCCGATGTTGTTCGTCCCTGGCATTATGGACCTCGATGAAATTGAAACCGTGGCGGGACTGACGGTGCTCGCCCACGTGGGCGAAAAGGCCGCGGTCTACGATACGCGGATTGAAGTGCCGACAGCCCGGTCGCTGGTGATGACCGCGGCCCGCGAGGCGCTCGCCGGGGCGTACCTGACCGCAGGTCGTGCAGAGAGCTTCAACGACGATTGCGTCTATTACGTCACTGAAGAACAGTTCGGCTATGTCGCGGCGGTCTGCGGCTGGATGTCGCGCGAGAAGCCGGCGGCCTGCTTCTATCTGGGCAAGTTCTTTGCCGAGTCATTGGTCCTCGCAGAAACCGGCAACGCCTGCGGAGCGATTCAGTTGGCCGGCACGGCGGAATCGGCCCAGTTGCCGTTTTTCGTCGCCGCGTGCGATTACACGCTCATCGGCGAAGAGCTCTTCGCGGCCTCGGCGTACCTCTCGGGCGAGCCGCAACAATTGGGGACGCTGAAGGGACAGGATGTCGGCAAGGTCCTTGCGGCAACGCTGTTGATCTTGGGCAGTCTGCTGGCGACGGGGGCTGCATGGACGGGGGCTGACAGTGCCTTCGGGCAAGCCTATCGTTATCTCATCGTCGACGTGCTGAACAAAGGAGTCGGCTGATGCGCAATGCCGTGCCGGTGGTGATCGCCTTCCTGACCGGCGTCACCATGATCGTGGCGTTTTTCATTCCGGTCGCGCAGCCGCTGCAGGAACTGGCGGCGGTCTGGTTAACGATTCTCGCCGCCATCGCCTTCCTGATCGGCGGCGCCAACCTGTTCCTGCATCACGCCCGCAAGATCGCCCAGCAGCAGGCGGGCTGGGGCTTTTCCGCGGTGACCTTGATCTCATTTCTGCTGACCGTTGCGGTCGGCCTGGCCAAATGGGGCGTGCCGCCCGCCGAGGCATTTCCCAACAACGCCTGGACCGGCGACTACAACGCCGAAGGTTCGCCGCTCTGGTGGCTGTATCAATATGTGATCGACCCCGTGACCTCAACGATGTTCGCGCTGTTGTCGTTCTATGTCGCGTCGGCGGCGTTTCGGGCATTTCGCGCGAAGAACTTGGAAGCGGCGATCCTGCTGGGGACGGCGTTCATTGTGCTTCTGGGACGCTGCAGTGCGGGGATGTACCTGACGCAGTGGGTGCCAGAATCACTGGAGGCTCTGACGTTTCCGGGGGCGACGGCAGTCATCATGGCCATTTTCACGACGGCCGGGCAACGGGCCATCATGATCGGCATCGCGCTCGGTGTGGCGGCGATTTCGTTGCGGATCATCCTGGGACTCGATCGGAGCTATCTCGGCGGGGACGACACCTGAGAAGTCCGGGGATCGCCATCCCTGGGCTTCCTGCCGCGTGACCCCAACGGAAACGAACTATGCTCGACTTTCTGAACACTCTCGATCGCCGCTGGATCTTTCTGATGATGGCGCTGGCCGTCGGGATCCCGGTGTTAACCAAGCCGATCTTTCCTGAGAGTCCCACGCCGCTGACCCGCAAGATTTTCTCCGCCATTGATGAACTGCCGGAAGGGTCGGTGGTCTACATGGCCTTCGACTACGATCCTCCTTCGCAGGCGGAATTGGGTCCGATGGCGAAATCGTTCGTGCGGCATTGCTGTCTCAAGCGGCACAAGATGATCTTCGCCAATCTCTGGCCGGCCGGTCCGCCCCTCGTCGACCAGAACATTCGCGACGTGATCGAAGGGGAATTCCGCGACGCAGGCTACGAGTACGGGCGCGACTACGTGAATCTGGGGTATCGGCCGGGCAACCAGGTGGCGATCAAGTTGGCGGCCACCGACATCCGCAAACTCTATACGTCCGATTCCCGTGGCAAGAACCTCGATGAATTGCCGTTGATGCGGTCGTTCAAGAATGTCTTTGACGCCGACCTGGTCTTGAATGTCTCCGCGGGCTACCCCGGCGCGAAGGAATGGGTGCAGTATGCGGGCACTCTCGGGGAATTGAAGCTCGGCGCGGGTGTGACGGGCGTGCAGGCCCCGCAACTTTTCCCCTACTACCCCGATCAGCTCGTGGGTCTGCTGGCGGCGATCAAAGGGGCTGCGGAGTACGAAACGGCGATCGGAGAAAAGTATCCGCAATATGCTGACCCGCAAAAGAACGACGCGATCAAGCGGATGGGGCCGCAATTGTTCGCCCACCTGCTGATGCTGGGACTCATTGTCCTCGGCAACGTCGTGCAGATCGCGAACCAGCGCCGAGGAGCCCTCCGATGAACCGCGACACCTCGGTCTGGCTGCTGTTGTTCGTGCTGGGGGGGCTGGGGCTCTTTTGCAAGGGCGCCTTCACCGACAAGGGACTGGGCACGGTCTACGTGAAGCCCGATCGCGTCGATGCCCAGCAGCAGCCGATCTCCTGGACCAAAGCCAAACCCGATGAACCGGTCGCGCAGTTCAGTTGGTATCGCACGGCCGGATTGTGGTTCGCGGCGTTCCTGACGCTGGCGGTGTTTTCGTATCTCTACAAGGACAACGTGTGCTACAAGTTGGCAGAATCGATCATCGTGGGGGTCTCCGCGGGGTACTACCTCGTGGCGAACTTCTGGGATTCGATCGTCAAACAGTTGCTCATTCAACTGCAGCCCAGCCTGGTCCGCGCCTGGGTGCTGCCGAGCCTCGACGCCGATAAGCCGGTCGACCTGTGGTATCTGGTTCCGCTGGTCCTGAGCCTGTTCCTGTTTTGCCGCTTCATTCCGCGGGCCGGGTGGCTGGCCAAGTGGCCCTTGGCGTTTGTGGTGGGAACTTTCGCGGGGCTGCGGCTGGTGGTCATTCTGGACGCCGATTTCGCCAGCCAGATCCGCAGCACGATTGTGCCGCTGATCGTCTTCACCGACGGCTCCTTCAATGTGTGGTCGTCGCTGCGAAACGCCGGATTGCTCTTGAGCGTCTTGTCGTGTCTGACTTATTTCTACTTCTCGGTGCCGCACACGGGTCTGATGGGACGCTCCGCCCGCTTGGGAATCTGGGTGCTGATGATCACGTTCGGCGCATCGTTTGCCTTCACCGTGATGGGCCGCATTACGCTGCTGACCCGGCGGTTCGAGTTTCTGTTTGTCGACTGGTTAAGGTTGATTGAGCCGTGAAAGTTGGTCCATGGTCCGTCGTCAGTTGTCCGCGGCACAGACATCTGACATCGTCCACGTTCGTGTGCCAACCGGTCGTTGACGATCCCGCTGTTCTTGCCACTGACAACTGACCACGGACCATTCACAAGATGCCCCCCCTCCTCGAAATCGATCATCTCAAGACCTACTTCGACACCGACGGCGGGACCGTCAAGGCGGTCGATGATCTGTCGCTCCAGCTCTATCCCGGCAAGACGCTGGGGTTGGTGGGGGAATCGGGATCGGGAAAGTCGGTCACATCTCTGACCGTACTGCGGCTGCTCCCCGATGTCGGCGCCCGCATCGCCGGGGGCAAAGTCTCGTTTCTGGGACGCGATCTCGCCCATCTGCCGAAAAAGGAACTCCGCCAGGTTCGGGGCAAAGAGATCAGTATGATCTTTCAGGAGCCGGGGACGTCGTTGAACCCGGTCTACCGCGTGGGCGACCAGGTGATGGAGGCCATGCGGCTCCATCTGCCGATGACGCGCCAGGAAGCCCGCCAACGGACGATCGAGCTCTTTCGCGAAGTCGGCATTCCGGAGCCCGAGCGGCGGATCGACTCGTATCCGCACGAGATGTCGGGGGGGCAGAAGCAGCGTGTGATGATCGCCATGGCCCTCAGTTGCGGCCCCAAACTGCTGATCGCCGATGAGCCGACGACCGCCCTCGACGTCACCATTCAGAAACAAATTCTCGACCTCATCCGCAAGCTGCGCGATGAGCGGCAGATGGCGGTGCTGTTCATCACTCACGACCTCGGAGTGATCGCGGAAATTGCTGACGACGTGGCCGTGATGTATCGCGGCAGACTCGTCGAAACCGGCCCGGTGATCGACATTTTCCGGTCGCCGCAGCATCCCTACACCAAGGGGCTGCTCGCCTGCCGACCGCGCCTCGACGCCGTCCGCCGCCGGTTGCCGACCGTCTCCGACTTCATGCAGACCGCGACCGACTCTCACGGTGAAGTGATCATCACGGAGAAGACCCTCAGCTCCGAGCGCCTGAAGGAGATCGAAGGCCGCGGCCGAGGCCGGCTGCTCCATCCGGCGCGGGAACTGAACCAGATCGGCATGCCCTTCCTGGCGGAGCAGCACGCCCCCGGAACGGCTCTGACGCCCGACGACGAACCACCGTTGCTCCGCGTCGAAAACCTGCAGGTCTACTATCCCATCAAGACGGGACTGCTGCGCCGCGTGACCGGACACGTCAAAGCCGTCGACGGAGTCAGCTTCAACGTCTACCGCGGTCAGACTCTGGGCCTCGTCGGTGAGTCCGGCTGCGGCAAGACCACGACCGGGCGGGCCATCCTGCGACTGGTCCCCATCACCGGCGGCACGGTCGAGTTCCGTGGAAAGGATTGGCGCCAACTGCGCGGAGCAGCCCTGCGTTCCGAGCGACGAAAAATGCAGATCGTCTTCCAGGACCCTTACAGCTCGCTCAATCCGCGATTGACCGTCGAAGACATGCTCACCGAGGCGATGAGCGTCCATCGTCTCGGCAAGTCGCACGACGACCGACGCGATCGAGCCGCGGCGCTGCTCGAGGAGGTGGGTCTGCTCGCCGAGCACTTGCGCCGCTATCCGCACGAGTTCTCCGGCGGTCAGCGGCAGCGTCTGGGAATTGCGCGGGCGTTAGCTGTCGAACCGGAATTTCTCGTGTGTGATGAATCGGTCTCGGCACTGGATGTCTCCGTTCAGGCGCAGGTGCTGAACCTGTTGAAAGACCTGCAGGAGCGACGCGGGCTGACCTACATCTTCATCAGCCACGACCTGAGCGTCGTGAAGTTCATGGCCGACATGATGGCCGTGATGAGCGCCGGAAAGATCGTCGAATTCGGGCCGTCGGAGCAGATCTACGCGGCGCCGAAAGACCCGTACACCCAGCGGTTGATCGACTCGATTCCGCAGGTGTCGCTCCCCGCGATTGAGGCCCGCCGGCGTCACCGCCAGGCGGCGGTGGGTTAGCCGGGCCTCAGCCGGGAACTTCGGGAATCCCGTCGAACGCGGGCCCGGCGGGGGCGCACGCGGATCGATAAACCCCCGAAGCGTCGTCTCCGTTCCGGTGCTGCGGGGGGCGAATCGCCTGTGAATCGTTGAATCCCCGCTAGTGACGTCTCCCGACGATCTGCTAAACTCCTCGGATGGTCGCGGCGGAGAGCTGCGACAGAGCTCTGCACGCTTCGGTCTCGAGAAAGCACAGCGGCATGCCCCTTGAGAGTTCGTCACAGCGGCGTCGGCCATGGGAAGAGAAGAATCCCCTGATCGCCGGTGTGTTGGCCTATCTGATTCCCGGAGCCGGTCATCTCTATCAGGGTCGCTGGTTCAAGGGAATCGTTTACTTCGTCTGCATTCTGGGAACGTTCTTCGGCGGCATGAAACTGGGCGAGGGGGCCGTCGTCTATCACCTGCCCAACAATCGCTTTGGAATCAGTCTGAATTACCTGGCCCAGGTGTGCGTGGGGATGCCGGCGCTGCCGGCGATTTATCAGGCGAAACGGGCCAAGGAAGGCTCCAATCAGCCCGTTCGTGAATTGAACGCCCCGTTGGAAACTCCCTTCATCGGGCAACTGGTGACCTACGGTCCCGGAGAGGAAACCGTCTCGGGTGAATTGATCGGCACGGTGGAACTGAAGACTTCCTTCAGCGGATCGTTCCCGGAAACGGCAGGCGTTTTTCGCGGCACAATGAACGGCCAACAAACGGAATTGCAATTGTCCGGCGGACTGATGATCGAACGACCGATTTCCGCCGGGTTCGAGCGGCCGCTGGAATGCATGGTGTCGCGGAAACTCGATCAGCATCCGCACGAATCGCAGGCGATTCGGGGAACGATTCCGCGTGCTCTGGTCGACGCCTACTGCGCCCCGCCCGACCCCAACAAGATTAAGGATCTGCACGGCCGCCTGGGGAAGTTCTATGACCTGGCGATCGCATTCACCATGATCGCGGGACTGCTGAACGTCCTGGCGGTGTGGGATGCCATCGAAGGTCCGGCTTATGGCTTTGGGGATGAGGAAGCTCCGGACGAGAGTTCCTCCAAAGAACCCTCGTCGGCCGCAGAGACTCCTGCGAAGTCCGAAGCCAAACCGCTGGCCGCCAAGGCCTGATTCCCGTACACAACTCGGAGACCCGAACACATGGCCGGATTTTTAGGGGCCGCCGATCTGCAGGTGAGCCTGTATCTGTTTCCTCTGGCCGCGGTGATCAGCCTCGTTTACAGCGCCAGCCGCTACGAATTGACCGACAAGATTCTGGTCCGCGCCTTCAAGCTGTTCTGTCAGATCGTGGGCTTCATGGGAATGGTCTTCGCCGTGCTCTGGTTCTTCTCGCTGGGGATGTAAACCGCATTGTCGGCAAGGTCAGGCTTCCCGGGCCCCGCTGTCGCGGCCGGCGCAACCCGAATCCCGTTAGCGCGATTCGGCGGCGTCGAGTTCCAACAGCATTTCGAGGTACGAACGGGGTTCCTGCGCGGGCAACTTCAGGTGGGCGGCAAGATCCAGAAGATCACGCTGCGCGGCCGATTTGTCGCCCTCATCGGCGACGATCTCCAGCTCCAGAAAGGCGCCGACCGGAGGGACTTCGTCCCATCCGCAAGTGACGGAACGAGAGCGCCAGTTGATGGTCGCAGTGCGGCGCCATTTGACCACCTGCCTCACACGGACGAATCCCAGCTGCTGGAGAATGTCCCCCAAGGCGGCCGCCGATGAAGGATCGGGCGCCAGATGCGTTTCGATTTCGCGCCGGGTCTTGGTCAGGCGATCGATGACCGGTCCCTTGTACGTCAAAATCGTCTCGTCATCAACCGACCTCATTCGCAGCGCCTCGTCAGTCTCGCCAAAGTTGCGCGCGGGATGGCCGAAGTATTGATCTCTCTGCCGAACGGGCTCAGACCAGACGGCGCCCAGTTCTGCAAGTCGCGCGGGAAGACCGTCCGCAGCGGGAATCGGGAATTTCATTTCCACTTCGTACTGGGCGGAGGCCGTCATCGCGGGTCACCCAGACCGCGCAGTCGGTCCCACGTATAGATGCCCGTCGAGTGGCCGTCGCTCCAGTCGATGCGCAGGGCGTAATTGCCCACGAATTCGACCCCTCGGGCATGAATGTCCGGGGGAATCTTGCTCGGAACCAGGAGTGGTCGACCGGTGATCTCGTCGACGCAGACGGCGCACGGGCAGGCGCAACGGAGGTCGTAAAACGTGAAGCGGTCAACCCGTTCATCGGGCCAGACGACTTCCAGCAGCCGTTCATCGCGAAGAGCACGAAGCTTTTGAGGCGTCAGGGTGGGCATGGAGTCGGGCATCGGGATTCGGGAATGGGAGATCGCCATGCAGGAGCATACGGGATCGCGGCCAACTCTGCGAAACCCGATCCTCGAATCGCGGGACTCGCGGCGTCAGTCCTTCCAGGGATGGACGACTTCCTTCCAGTACTTCTCGAAGTTGAACTTCGGGCTGTTCTCGTGGTCGTGGCACTTCGAGCAGATCTCCTGCTCGGCGGTCTTGAAGTTGCGTTTGACGTCGCGACGAGCCGCGTTGAGCAGTTCGCGATCAACGCTCTTCATGTCTTTGCGGAAAGACCACTCCAGTTCCGTGTGTCGACTTCCCGGACCATGACAGTTTTCACACTGCTGGGCTGCGAGGTGGGTCGACGTCGCCTCATCGAGATAACCCGAATCGTACCGCAACACATTTTGCGGGTCCCAGCCGGTGACATGGCAGCAAAGGCATTCGGGGTCATAAATCCGCGAGACCCAGTTTTCCTCCTGACCCTTGCGTCCTCGGGCGAGGCTCTCCAGGGCATGGCCGTGCTTGGTCCCCTTCCACTTGGCGTAGGCTTTGGTATGGCACTCGCCGCACTGGGCCGCGCCGACATAGGTGTGCCCGGAGGGGTGCGGGATCAGCAGCGCGTCGGACTTGGCCAGTTCCTGATCTTGAAGTTGTTGCTGGTAGGTGCGCATTAACTCATGCATGCGCTTATCCCCTGTGAAGCGCACATTATCGAGATTCACCAATTCCCAGCGAAAGACCGTTGACGCTTTGGGGTAATACCCCAGAATGCCGACGTACTTCCCCTTGTGGCCGGTCTGCAGAATGAGGGTGTCGCCCACCTTGGTGGGCTCATCGGCGGGATCCTCCGGACCACCTGCCGTCAAAATCGCCTGAAACTGCGGGAATTCCTTCGCAAGCGCCTCCGCCTCTTCCAGCGTCCCGTGCGACAACAGAATTCGCAATGCCGGCTGCTCGGCATCCATCAGCGGCAGCACTTCCCGGAGCGCCTCGGCGGCCGGGCGAACGCGAATCTGCGTTTGCACCCCTTCCGGGGAGACATTCTCGCCGGCGGTCTTTCCCAGGACCGCGGTGACGCCGATCTTGACGCCCCCCGATTCGACAATCCGCCAGGGTTTGGGAACGCCAAGCTCGGGGGAATCAAACAGAATGACATTGCAGCCGGTGAGGATGCCCCCCAACGGAATTCCGTCTCCCTCCGCAAACTGGCTGATGAGGTAGTCGGGGGGCAGCCTGAGTTCGCTCTCCCCGGCCGCGACGGAGGTGTAGCCCAGTTGTTTCAGTCCCAGAAGAATCGTCTCAAACTTGATCTGATCCTGCATCCGGGTCCGTTTGAGGAGTCCACCGGCATCCAGAGGAACGACGTCCCAGCCTTTCTCCTGCAGTTTCTGTTGGAGGTGCCCGCGCCGCTCCAATCCTCCCGATTGAGTCAGCGAGCAGCCGCAAGGCTCCATGTAGCCGAACATTTCCCCGGAGAGCATCAGGGCGACGGCCGGCTTTTCCCAGTCCTTGAGCAGCGGACGAACGAACTCCGGTTCCGCGACTGCGGGTGCCGCCGGAGTGGGTGTGACCGGCGTCTGCGGGCAACCGGAAAAGAGGAGCAAGGCGAGCCCTGAACCCAATCCGGTCAACCAGAAGCGGGGCTGTGACAGCGTCCTTGCCGCAACGATCATGCCTGGTCACTTTCGGAAGAGAGCCACTCGACGCCGATTGACGGGGGAAGGCTATACCGCCAGAAACTCCACGTAAATGCGAACTTTCTCGGCCTGCGGATGGTTGAAGAGCAGATTGATTTTTTCCGATTTCTTACGCAAGCGGTCTTGCGGAGCACCCGGGGGGACGGTGACCTTCAGCAGGTAGCGTTGAACTTTGCCGGTCGCTTTCGGGTCCTTGGACATCTCGACCTGAACGGAATTGAAGGTTTGCTCGGTTCCGAGCAATTGGAATTCCTCGTCGAAATTCCGGACGAAGATCGAAATCACCGCCGATTTGCCCTCTGAGGCAGGAAACTCACCCAACCTGATCGCACTCCCGGACGCCGTGTAACTCGGTCCGAGAAGCTCCACCGGTCCCGGACGTGTTCCGCTGATCACGATGTCGAAGGTTCCTCCCTTCTCAATGTCCGTCGTGATCTTCACGTTGTCGCTCACCACGCCAACCGGGACCGTCGGCTTGATCGTCGCGGTAATCTTGTAGCCGGACTTGGCTTCGTTCGTGGCTAGCTCTTCGGCGCTGAGCGGAGTGGTTTCCACGGTCGCGACGCCGGATTCCGCCTTGACCTCCTTGATCTCGAAGGCATCGACCAATTTCGAGATCAGCACACCTTCGAGGACCGACGGTTCATCGGAGACCATTTCACCGACGCTCCAGGGGCTGCCCGGCTTGAGAATCAGAGGCTCCTCCACCTTGCCGGTGATGGTGAGTTCCACCTCTTTGTACTCGGGATCGTTCGTGCGGACGACCGCCCTGTGACGAAAGGTGGGCGTGTTGAATTTCACTTGCCACTTCAGCGTGACGTCGACCGACTTCCCTGGCGGAATCTTGCCGTTGTCCGACAGTTCGCCGAACGTGCACGAGCACGTGGTGTCCTCTTTACGAGCGATGACCTCCAGATCGGCCTGCCCCTCGTTGCGAATCGTGAAAACGTGCTCACCCTGGCCGCCATGAAGCATGGCGCCGAAGTCGTAAGTCGTTTCGTCAACGACCGCCTTTGGGTAGGGGCCAGTCTCCGAAATCTTCGGGCCAACCGATATCACGGCACTGTCAGCCGCACCGGCCCCGGCCGGTTCGGGCTTGTAGCGGCCAATCCATACCGTGGCAACCAGTGCCAGGAACCCGAAAACCGCTGTAATGAGTACGCCGCTCGATCGCATGCTGCTTCCCTCGAAACGGGTCAAGACCAACAAAGACCCGCAATCTTCATTTTAACCGGCCGCTTGGTCCGTCGCACACCCGGAGCATGAAAGTCTGGCGAAGTGAGCCAGTTTCCGCGTGTTGGAGCCGAAACTCCCACATCTTCCTCAATTTCCCGTCACTCTTCCTCAAGACCGCTTCGCTGGAACCATTTACCATCAAGGGACTTCCGCGATTCGCACCAATTTCTCACGCGTGTCGACCGGCAGCCGGCGTTCCACATGCCCCAAGACGTGATTCAAGTCATCCTGCTGCAATGCGGCCTGTGCTGCTTCCCGCGCGATCGTGGTGTCTCCAATGCTCTGCGAGACTTGGGCCCACTGAGCCAAGATCATGGCATTGGTGGGATAAAGCTCGATGGCTCGGCGATAAGCCTCAGCGGCCTTTCGACCCGCCTCTGAGGACTGATCCTGTTGGAACTTCGCGAGCCAGTAGTCTCCTTCCCGCTGCCGCAAATGCGGGCTCGCCGGATCCCTCCGTTGCGCTTCACGCAGGGCCGCCACCGCTTGATCCCAATGTGCCGCTCGATCCGCACCGCTCTGTGTTTCTGCATACTGACCAAAGTGCAGTTCCGCCTGTTGCCTCCATGGCTCGGGACTCCAGCGGTCTGCCTTCGCAGCGAGTTCCAGGGACTTTTGCGCCAAACCGATTCGACCACGGCTCATTTGTTGCAGCGCCCGGTCGAGTTGCTCACCACAGCGCATGTGCGGATTCCAGAGTCCCCAACCCGCCACTAGCAGCAGTCCCGCAGTTGCCAGCGGCCAACTCCACTGCCGCCCTTCCGAGCGATGCGCCGGCGTCACCGGGGTTGGACCGGCGAGCAACACGAGCAATCCGCCCCACTGCAGGACGCCGGGCATCTGGAATCCGCCGGCGCCGTGCAGGTGAATCACCAACGTCAACGCACCCGCCAATGCGGCCCCCGGAGAGGACAGATTGACCGCACAGGACTGACAACGGAACCAACACCCGATCGCAAGCATCCAAACACAAAACACTCCCACCAAGCGGTCGTCCCAGGCTCCTGCAGACAGACCCATCGCGAACACGGCGGGAAACGCCGCTCCGACGCCGAGGACTACGCTCCAACGGTCCCCTGTGTTGGTGGGTTTTGATCCCGATGCGGGATTCTGCGGATTAGCGAGCTGATCCTCCGGCCGTCTCAAGGTTTCGCACGTCAGAATGACCAACCAGAGCGCACCGATGGACAGTCCGATGACCGACAACAGCCCTCCGTTGACCCAGGCGTCGACCCAGAGATTATGGGGATCGGCGATTTCTTCGCTTGCCTCGGGGAGTTTGGCCCGCAAGTAGGCGTTGCGGAACTGACCTAAACCGATTCCCAGCCAAGGGCTTTCGGCAATAAGCCGCCCTCCGCCCACCCAATATTGCCAGCGATACCGCAACGACTTGGGAGCTTCCTGAAGCACTTGAGCATCCCAGACTCCCGCACCGATGAGTGCTGACGGAATCACCAGGATCGCGACCGCGGCAATGCCCAAACCAATCCACAGTCGACGCCGAGACGGTAGAGAAAGCCCTGAACCCTCCCGCACCAGCCAGCACAAGCTCACCACGGCCAACCCGGCCAATCCGCCGAGCACCGCGGTGCGGCTCTTTGTGAGAACCAGACACCAGGCACCGGCCGCAAGACTGGCTGCCGCAAATGCCGTGCATCCCCAATGCAGCCTCAAACCTGCGGCGCTGCGACTGGGAAATCTCAAGACGACGGCGCCGGTCAGCCACACCAGCGTCGCTGCGAGGAGTCCCCCGAAGGTGTTGGCGAGTGCGAACATCCCGAATGGTTCGCGACTGTCCATGAGCCGCTTTTCGAACAACGTCAGACCGGGTTCCGTCGTGGGAATCCCTGCCGCGGCCAGTTCCATCGCCAAGGAAGTCGCCTGACCCGACGCGAGGATCTGACGATATTGAGCCAGCTTCGGCCCATATTCCGCGGCCATTCGGGGGAGGCCGAGGTAGTGCTGCCAGAGTCCCAAGGCGCTTGCCGCCAACACCACTGCGACCAGAGCGGCGCCGAAGTGCGACCGCCAGCGGGTTGAAGCGAGCACGCCGCGCAACACCCACCAGCAACTCCCCAGGCCGATCCATTCCAGCAACAGGTTGGCAGCAAACCGCTTCTGTCCCTCGGTCATCAGGACGAGCAGTCCACCAACAATTTGGCCGCCGACGATTAATGCAACCGCGAGATCGGAGCCGCGCGTGAGAATCCAATTCCACCACGTCGACTCAGGATCTGCCGGCCGCCGAGACCGCACCAGTCCCCAGACAGACGCCAGCATCAACCAAGCCAGCGCCCGCCAACCGGTCACCCCTTCGAAGGCTCCCTCGGCGGGAACCAGCCAGGAGGTCGCCAATAATCCTGCGGCAATGGCCGCGATCACCGACTCCGGATCGAACCGATGCGTATCAGTGACCAGGGGGGATCCCCGGGCCGCAGAGGGGCGTTCCCCGCCAGGCCGGCTCAACGCGAAGCTCCCGGTCCGGGCGTTTGTTCCAGAACGGCGATCATCAGCACCACACAGACGACCATCGCCACGGGAACGGCGGCTTCCCCCCAGGTGTCGACCGCATACAAAGCCATACCGCCGAGTCCCGTCGTCAACGTCGCCAAATGGACCGTCAGCACCGCCGAGACCGGGCGAAACCCCATCGCCACCAGGCGATGCGAGAAGTGCCGTTTATCCGCCTGAAAGGGGCTGCGGCCTTCCCGCAAACGAATCCAGGTCACCGAACAGATGTCGTAGAGCGGAATCGCCAGCACGCAGAAAGGCGCAAGAATCACGTGCTGACTAGCCGCCGCCGGAGAATAGAACGTCCCCAAGACCGTCATGGCGGCGATGGAAAAGCCAATAAAATAGCTGCCCGAATCCCCCATGAAGATGCGGGCCGGGGACCAGTTATGGCACAGGAATCCCAACAGGGAACCAGCGAGAATCAAGAAAAAGCCCGCCACCAGCCATCGCGGCTCTCCGGGCACGCGCAGCATCATGAGCGCGAAGATCCCACAGACGATGAAGGCGATTCCCCCCGACAGACCGTCCATATTGTCGAGAAAATTGAACGAATTCACGAGAACGACGAACCAGGCGACGCTGACCAGACCTCCGATCCACGGGTTCTCGACAAAGAACGTGGCTCGCACGCCGCAAGCCACGACGCCTGCGGCACACAGGAATTGCAGGCAGAGCCGCGGCTGCCACGGAATGGGGCGAAAATCATCCAGGAGCCCCATCGCCGCCAACACGCTGGCGGCGATCAACACCGCCCACAGTCGGGGGGCGCGATAGATGACGCCTCCCAGATGTTCATCCAGTTCCTGCGGAAGCCAGGCATGCTGTTGTCCTGTCAATGCCAGCACCGCAAGATAGGCGACGACCAGAGGGAGGACGGTCCCCAGCCAGATGGCGATGCCGCCCCCGAGGGGCGTGGGTCGGACATGTACTTTGCGTGCGGCGGGGTGGTCGATCAGACCCCAGCGCGGCGCGAGCCAGCGCATCAGGAACGTTCCAAGGAACGACACCCAGAACGCGGAAAGCACGCAGACCGCGACGAACATCACCATACCGAGCAAAACTTTCCGCAATTGACGCTCACGCAAGCCCAGAGATCGAACTCCCCGCGCTGCGCATGCTGCCCCGCGTGACCGAGTTACGTCTTCTTCTTCGTCGCTGGTTTCGGCGCCGGTGCGGGGAGTGGATCGTCCGGAACCTGATACTCCGTCCGCAATCGGGCTAATTCCGTCTTAAGTTCTGCCTGGACGGTCGCGTACGCCGGGTCGCCATAGACGCTCTTCCGCTCCTGCGGGTCCTGCTCCAGGTCGTACAGTTCCCACTCGCCGAGGTGATAGAAATGCAACAGCTTGTAGCGGGCCGTTTTGACGCCGTAATGCCGGGCGACATCGTGCGGCCCCGGATATTCGTAATAGTGGTAGTAGAGGCTGGAACGCCAATCGTCGGGCGTATTCCCCCGCAGCAGCGGGACCAGGCTCCGCCCCTGCATCGCCGGATCCGCCGTCACTCCGGCGAGATCGAGCATCGTCTGGGCGTAGTCGAGGTTGGATACGAGCGCATCGCACACGGATCCCGGTTTCGCCACGCCCGGCCATTTCACCAGCAGCGGCGTCCGGTAGCACTCTTCATACATGAAACGCTTGTCGAACCAGCCATGATCCCCCAGGAAGAAGCCCTGATCCGACGAGTAAATCACGATCGAGTTCTCGGCCAGCCCGGATTCCTCGAGGTAATCCAGCAGTCGCCCCACCTGATCATCCACCGCCTGAATGCAGCGTGCGTAATCCTTGATGTAGCGCTGATACTTCCAACGAATCAACGCATCTCCGGTCAGTCCGTCAGCCGCCAGCGCCGCGTTCTCCTCAGCATACGCCGCTGTCCAAGTTTTAAGCTGATCCGGCGTGAGATTCTTCGGGGGAGTGAGTTTCAGATCGAGGGGAGACAAGTCGCGCGCCACCGACATCGACTGAGTGCGCGCCGGTGAGGCACGACCTGCGTAATCATCGAACAGAGTCGGTGGTTCCGGCAGCGTGATTCCCTGGTAGAGGTCAAAATACTTCGGACCAGGCTGCCACTCTCGATGAGGCGCCTTGTGCTGAGCCATCAGCAGGAACGGCTGGTCCGACTTCCGCTGCTTCAGCCAGTCGAGAGTCAGGTCACCGATGATCTCCGTGGTATGACCCTCGTACTTCACCCGTTCGCCGTTGCGGATCATCGGGGGGTTGTAGTACGGGCCTTGTCCGACCAGGACTTCCCAGTGATCGAAGCCGGTCGGATCAGATTCCAGATGCCATTTGCCAATCACGGCCGTTTGGTACCCGGCTGCCCGCAATAACTTCGGCATGGTGACCTGGGCGCCGTCAAAACGATCGCCATTTTGCCGGAACCCATTGAGATGGCTGTGCTTGCCCGTAAGAACCGTGGCGCGGCTCGGGCCGCACAGGGAATTGCCTACATAGCAGCGGGTGAATTTCATTCCCTGCTGAGCGATCCGGTCGAGATGGGGCGTCTGGTTGATCTTCGAACCGTAGCAGCTCATCGCGTGCGCGGCATGATCGTCCGTGAAGATGAAGACGATGTTGGGTCGACCCGCAGCCAAAACGGCAGTCTGCGACAATCCCAACACCGACACGCCCACAGCCAAAATGGCAGCGACTACCCCCTCTGATGTTCGCATACATGTCACCTTTGCGGCGAGGACTGCGGTCAAGACGCCAGAGCTCACCATCTCAAAGGGGGCTACGCCGACGCAAGTCTGCCGTGCAAGAAATCATCCGGCGACACGGAATGCTCGAACTCTGTGAATGCCGGAAGCTCTTGACGTGGTGCTGTGATGCGGCAGAATTCGGGCGTCTCCCGTGCGGGTTGTGCCTCTCCCGCGAGACGCGATGGAACATCCCTGGCGAGGCAGGCGCCCGCATGGCATGGCGGCGACAATTTTTCTCAGCAGGTTCACCCCATGGTTTCTTGCTCGTTTCGCAGGCTCTCGGTCGTTTCCCCACTTGATCTCGAACGCGACTCAACCCTCAATTCTTGCATGAACCCATGAAGTCGACGAAATGTCATTCTGACAATCGTCGAGCCCACAAGGGGCTGAAGCCAGAACTTCGTAAGCCAGCAACATGCCGGTGGTTACAGTGCCAGAAGGCGATTGGCGACGAAAACGGCACAAATGTTGCTTCGGTGGGAAAGCAGTCGCATGTTCGCAATCGACCCCAATTTCGCGGTCGAACCTGTGGTGGCTTCTAAGATTGAAGACGCTCC
>JANRLN010000255.1:0-3584 GCA_033762515.1 Planctomycetaceae bacterium | reverse complement strand
GCATGCTCATGTTCTCTCGACCGACGAGAAGAACATGGTGGGCAGCCACACCGCCGGGGCCGAAACCTGGGAGCCGCTGATCGAACAATCGGTGGGTCAGTTGCTCGGTCGCCAGTCGCACATCGTGCAGACTGCCGCCGGGGACCAGATGCCCATGCCCCATAAACGCATCTGCTTCGTCGGAGTCGAGAACAAGAGCGGCGAAGAATTAGGGGACTTCAAGGAACAGATCTACCAGAAGATCGATTCCTGCATCGTTTCGTCCGACTCCTTCGATGTGGTTCATCGCAAGTTTGTCGAAGCCGGGCTGCGGCAGTGCGGACTCCGCCCCGACGATCTGTTCCTGGCCAGCAATCGCCGGATGTTTTCCGCGGCCATGGAGCAGTTGGAGCAGCCCTTCGATTACCTGATGTACGCCACCGTCACCTCGGGAACGACCAAGAGCAACGGCAAGGACTATCAGCGCGACTATCTGCTGTCGCTGGAACTGATTCACATCGAATCCGGCCGGTCTGAGAAAGAGTCGGCGGAACTGCGCAAGGGCTATCACAAGTCGCGGATCGGCAAGCTCAAGCACTACGGGGCTTCCTGAAACCGTCGGTGTCGATGACGCGTGCGGACCCGGCATGCGGGCGTGCGGCGGGAAGTTCCCAATCTCAAACCCCAAATCTCAAACAAGCGCCGATTTCCAAATCCCAAACAGCGTGTGTCCGCAAGCCTGTGTTTGAGATTTGAGCATTGAGATTTCCTTGGAATTTGAGAGTTGACTTTTGGGATTTTTCACTATGCGGCCGTTGCATCGTCCAGCGCTGCGAACGAATGCCCTCTGCAGCGGACTGACGCTGGTCGTCTGCCTCGCGACGTTGACGGGCTGCGCCACGCATCTGGATCGGTTGCAGCCCATCCGTGAAGAGTTCTTTGCGGGGAACGTGGATGGTGCCCGCGCCACGCTCGCGAAGGAGATGAAGAAGCGCCGGGGTGACCGCGACGTTTTCCAGCTCGATCAGGCCATGCTGGAACTTGCCGCAGGCAACCCCCAGGAAGCCGAACGCCTGCTGCGCGGAGCGCGGGATCGCTTTGACCATCTGGAACAAAAGAGCCTCGGAGAAGACGCCGCCTCTTTGGCGACCGACGACACGGTTCGCAGCTACGCCGGAGAGGACTACGAAAAGATCCTGATCCGCACGATGCTGTCCCTCTCCAATCTCATGACCGACGGCATCGACGCCTCGGCCTACGCCCTGCAGGTGACCGAAAAGCAGCAGGAAATCGCCGACCGGATGGCGGAGAAGCAACTCGACGATCGCCTGCGGATGGAAGCCTACAAGCAGGTGGCGCTGGGTCCGTACATCCGGGCGATGATCGCCGAAGAGTCTCCTCTGACGCTCGATGACGCCGTCCGCGCCCGCGTTCAGGTGGCCAGTTGGGCGCCAGAGTTCCCCGACGCCAAGAACGACCTGCAGCGGGCGCAGCACGAAGTGCCGATTCCGCCCGGTCATGGCGTCTTGTACGTCTTCGCCCTGGTGGGCCGCGGACCGATCAAGGAAGAAGATCATGCCGAAGCCACGCAGGCGGCGCTGCTGGTGGCTGACCGGATCATTTCGGCCGTTTCCCCGCGCGGGTTGCCGCCGACGCTGGCTCCGGTTCCCATCCCGCGCGTGCGCCGCTCATCGAGTTCCGCCGAACACCTGCTGGTGCAGATCGACGACCAGCTTTCCGGAAACACGGCGACAATCGTCGATGTGGGGGAGATGGCCGTCTTGCAGCAGCAGGCCCGGGAACCCGAAATCATCGGTCGCGCGGTCGCCCGACGCGTCTTGAAGAAGGGGGCGATCTACGCCGTCAAGGAAGGGGTCGACGCCCGGCCCATGTCGCCGGAAAGTCTGGCCTTGAATGCCGTGGGCGTCGCCTGGGAAGCGACCGAGCGGGCCGATCTGCGGTGCTGGGGTCTGTTGCCCGACAAGATTCAAGTGCTGCGGCTCACCGTTCCCGCGGGCGAGCACACCCTCAAGCTCCAGACGGCGAATCGCCACGGACCCTTTGGAGTTCCCAGCGAGCGATCGGTGTTGATCCGCGAAGGCCGCAACACTTATGTCCTCGGCCAGTTCCCCGACAGCCGCGCCGTCGGCGAGGTGCTGGTCAGCGGCCAGGAATAGCGTCACAACATCCGCACCGGCGGCTCGAAGGCCGCCGTGGCGGCGTCCAGGACGAACTGGACGACCCCCTCCCCCGTGATTTCTCGCGGGACCACCACCGCCGGCAGTCCCACGCCCGCACTCTCGTCGGGGGTGATCACCAAGCCGTGATTCGCGGCAGGAAGATCGCGGCCGCACACGATGTCCGGCCAGCGCCGCTCCACCTGCTTCTCAATCGCGGCCACCGACTGTGGGTCCCACTCGCCGCACAGCGCGAGTTGGCGCGGCGTCTGCACCAGTCGCCGCCGCAGCGCCGCGGCCGTGATCTGATGCTCAGGGTCGATCCAATCGGGCGACAGGTCGCAGAGAGGATCGAGGACAAAACGCCGGTAGATCCGTCCCGGGTGCGGCACCTGCAATCGCGGGGACCGCAGCCTCTGACCGCCGAAGGCGATCAGATCGAGATCGAGGGGGCGCGGTCCCCAACGAAGGCCCCGCACTCGTCCATGCCGTGTCTCCAGTTGCTGAAGGAGGTCGAGCAGGGTGTGGGGCGTCAGGCTCGTCGCGCAGCCCACGACCGCGTTCCAGAACTCATCCCCCGCATGGATTCCCATCGGCGCCGAGCGGTAGAGCGGGCTTGATCGAACGTCACGCACTTCCGGGTGACGATGCAGTTCCGCAGCGACGGTCGCGAAGGTATGCGGCACGTCCCCGAGGTTGCCTCCCAGGCCGATCCAGCAGCATTCCATCGACGGTGCGGCTCCCAGGTGTGCGGGGAAACCGCCGAATCATAGCGGACATCTGCCGGGGACTAGAAGCCGTGGGTCGTGAGTTCGGTGTCGATCTTCGCCCACGCCCCATCCTGGGCGTTTCCGAAGGCGGCGACTCCGACGATCATCACCAGGAGAATCATGGCCAGCATCACGGCGTATTCGACAGACGTCGTAGCCTGTTCGTCGGAGAGGAATCGCCGGAAGTGGTTCATGATTGGTTCTCACAGCGCGAATGAGGATGCGGAGATCCTGGCGCGATCAACCCCGCCGCGGCAAAGCGCGCGAATTCGCCTCGGTGAAACCTAGTTCGCGAGAGACCGGCCGTCAAATTTCGCCGGAAAAATCTCGCGTCGGATCGCTGACGGGAGCGAAGGTGACGATCGTGACGGGGAAATTCCGGCGTGTGCCGGCGGTGCTGATCTCGAGAAATGCGATCCCCCGCGGTGGAGGAATGGTGAGGGACGCCGGGGGACGCTACAATCCGCGAAGGTGGCGTCCCGACGGGGACGGTGTTTTTTCAGCACGGCAGCGGAGAGTCAGGGGTTTATGCCCAAAGAAGAGGCCATCGAAGTTCAAGGCAATGTCGTCGAGGCGCTCGCGAACACCCAGTTTCGCGTGGTGCTGGACAATGGTCACACCGTGCTCGCCCACGTTGCGGGCAAGATGCGGAAGCACT
>JANRLN010000254.1:0-4122 GCA_033762515.1 Planctomycetaceae bacterium | reverse complement strand
GCAGTTCCAACTGTTGTTGTGGCCGTCGCCGTCTTCGTTGTTCTGCCCGTTGGCGTCATTATGCTTCTCGTTGTAACTGACGAGATCCTGCAGGCTGAAGCCGTCATGGCAGGTGACGAAGTTAATGCTGGCGTACGGGCGACGTCCGTTGTGCTCGTACAAGTCGCTGCTGCCGCAAAGTCGAGTCGCAAACCCCGAAACGGTGTTGCCGTCCCCCTTCCAGAACTTGCGGACGCAATCGCGATACTTGCCGTTCCATTCCGTCCACAGCACCGGAAAGTTGCCGACCTGGTAGCCCCCTTCGCCGAGATCCCACGGTTCGGCGATCAGCTTGACCTGCGACAACACCGGGTCTTGATGAATGATGTCGAAAAAAGCCCCCAGCCGATCGACTGCGTGGAGTTCGCGCGCCAGGGCGCTGGCCAGGTCGAACCGAAAGCCGTCAACGTGCATTTCCTGCACCCAATACCGCAGGCTGTCCATAATCAGCTGCAGCACTCGGGGACAGAGCATGTTCAGCGTGTTGCCGCAGCCGGTGTAATCCATGTAGAACCGCGGATTTGACGGCACCAGCCGGTAATAAGAAGCGTTGTCCAAGCCGCGCAACGAGAGCGTCGGACCGAGATGGTTCCCCTCGGCGGTATGGTTGTAGACCACATCAAGGATGACTTCGAATCCGTGGCGATGCAGCGTTCGCACCAGTGTCTTGAACTCGTTGACGGCGGCCTGAGGCCCTTTCGCCGCGGCATAGCGTTGGTTGGGAGCGAAGTATCCCAGCGTGTTGTAACCCCAGTAGTTCACCTTCTCCTGATCGACCAGAAAACGGTCATCGACGTGGTGATGCACCGGCAGCAGTTCGATCGCCGTCACTCCCAGCGACTTCAAATGCCGCAACGCTCCAGCGCTGGCCAAACCCGCGTACGTCCCGCGAAGAGGGGCAGGCACCCACGGGGAGAGCTGGGTGAAACCCTTGACGTGCATTTCATAGATCAGCGTCTTATGCCAGGGAGTTCTGGGTGGGCGATCGTTCCCCCAGCGAAAGCGGGGATCGACGACGGCCGCCAGCGGGGCGAAATCGGCGCTGTCGGCGTCGTCACGCGTGAGATCGGCGTCGGGACGCCCCACGGTGTATCCGAAGAGCGAATCGTTCCAGCGGAGGTCGCGCCCGATGGCCTTGGCGTACGGATCAAGCACCACCTTTTGGGCATTGAATCGATGGCCCCGAAGCGGGTCATACGGACCGTGGGCTCGATAACCGTACAATTGCCCCGGCTTCAACCCGGGAACGTACCCGTGGAAAACGTAGTCCGTCTGTTCGGGGAGCTTCAGCCGAGCGACTTCGCGCGGTGCGTCGCTTCCATCGAACAAGCAGAGTTCGATCGCGTCCGCATGCTCCGAGAAGACGGCGAAATTGACGCCTCGTCCATCCCACGTCGCCCCTAATGGCGACGGGCGTCCCGGCCAAACCTGCATTCCGTTCTCCCTCTACTGGAACGCCGCGCCGACAGCCACGCGCGATCGGAGTGCTCAAGAGAGCAGTCTCCCCGTCCCGGTGCGCCCCAATCCGTTCTTAACGGCAATCCCATCATGACCGCATCAACCAATCAAGTTCCATCTCGGCCGGCGCCGGGAAATCCAGCATCATGGTCTCTGGGGAACGTCTGTCCCAGTTCGTCGGCATGATCCGTGACTGCGGCAGCAAAGCGCCGTGCGCAGGAGTGCATGCCGCTTCAACGATAATCAGCCGATCAACTCGCTCGACTTTTCGAGGACCATCACCGGGCATCAGACGTTCGGCGCCCCCTCAAAACAACCGGTTGTACCCGTTCAGCGCCGCGACGCGGTATGCCTCCGCCATCGTCGGATAGTTGAACGTCGTGTTGATGAAGTACAGCAATGTGTTGTGCGGAGCGGGCTGCGCCATGACGGCCTGACCGATGTGGATGATCTCGGATGCCGTGGCGCCAAAACAGTGAATTCCCAGGATTTCCAGCGTTTCCCGGTGGAAGAGGATCTTGAGCATTCCCACGGTTCGTCCGGTGATCTGGGCGCGCGCCAAACTGCGGAACTGCGAATGGCCCACTTCGTATGGGACCTTGGACTCGGTGAGCTCACGTTCCGTCTTGCCCAGAGAGCTGATCTCGGGACTGGTGTAGATCCCGGTGGGAATGTCGAGCACGAGTCGGGGCATCTCCGCCCCGATGATATGGCTGGCGGCATATCGCCCTTGCGTGTAAGCAGCGCTGGCCAGAGCCGGCGGCCCGATGACGTCCCCCACCGCGTAGATGTGGGGCACAGTTGTTTGCAGATGTTCGTTGACCTTGATGTTGCCGCGGGAATCTGGCTGAATGCCGTGGGCTTCCAGATTCATGCCGTCCGAATTGCCGGTGCGTCCGGCCGCCCAGAGGAAGATGTCCGTCTTGAGTTGCTTGCCCGACTTGAGCGAGACGACGACGCAGTCGTCGCGAGCATCGACGCGATCAAACTCCTCGCGGTGGCGAATCAGGACGCCGCGCTCGCGCAAGTTGTAGCTGAGCGCGTCGACAATTTCTTCGTCCAGGAAATCGAGCAGGCGGTCGCGGTTGTTGACCAGATTCACCTTCATCTCCAGGTTGCGAAACATCGAGGCGTATTCGCAGCCGATGACCCCGGCGCCGAAGATGGTGATCGACTTCACATCGAGGTTGCAGCGGAGCACGGTGTCGCTGTCAAACACCCGGGAATGGCTGAAGTCGATGTCGGCGGGCTGATAGGGGCGCGACCCGGTCGCGATGACGATGTGCTTGCCGGTCACCACTTCGCGGCCGCCGTCTCCCTTGACCACTTCGATGGTGTGTTCATCGAGCAGCCGCGCTTCGCCGCGAAAGACGGGGACGTCGTTTCGATCGTAGAACATCGTCCGCAGCCGCACCTGCTGTTCGATGACGGTCTTCGCCCGCCGCTGCAATTGGGCGAGCGTGCAGTTGATGCTGACCCCCTGCTCGCGCATCAGGGGATTGTTGTTCATCTCCATCAACTGAAAAATGGCGTACCGCAGCGCTTTGCTGGGAATTGTGCCGCGATGGGTGCATGACCCGCCGATCTGCAGGTCACGCTCCACCGCCGCCACGGTCCGACCGTGCTTGACGGCTTGCATGGCCGCCCCTTCGCCGCCGGGGCCCGTGCCGATTACTACAACGTCGTACTCTGCTTCCATGGCGTGCGTGTTCCTGGGGAATCGAACAGCGGCGAGAACTCAATTCGGGCCGTCGTCCAAGTTGTAACTTGACCACGCGACGACGACCAGTCGATGGGGGCGATCTAACCCGTGGTTCGCAATCCCGACGCGACGCCCTGAATGGTCATCCGCGCCAACTCGCCCAGGCGCGCGGCTCGATCTTCATCGCCGGCATCCATCGCTTCGCGCATCCGCCGGATCAGCTCAATCTGAATCAGATTCAGCGGATCGACGGCCGGGTTGCGTTCCTGAATCGAGCGCTGCAGCCACGGAGTGTTGGCCAGCAGAGCCGGTTCGCGGGTGATCATCAGCACCGCAGCCTGCGTCTGCTGAAACTCACGCTCAATGAGGCTCCAGACTTCCCGGGCGGGACTGTCTGCAGGAGTCAATTCCGCATACCGCTGAGCGATCCCCAGGTCGGCTTTGGCCAGAGCCAGAACGGCGTTGTCGACCACGGCCTGAAACAGTGGCCAGCGACCGTAAAGCGTCTGAAGCAACGCCCAATCGCCCGTCGCTGCCGTCTCTTCCAACAACACGGTCCCCAGTCCGTACCAGGCCGGCAGGAAATGACGGCTCTGCGTCCACGCGAATGTCCACGGAATGGCTCGCAAATCGGAGAGGGATTTTCGCTCGCGACGCCGAGACGGCCGCGAACCGATCGGCAGCCGTTCGATCTCAGAAATGGGTGTGGCCTGATCGAAGTAGGTCAAGAATCCTGGATGCTCGACCAGCTTGCGGTAATGGAGGTACGACTGTGCGGCCATGCGGTCGAGGAGGGTCAGCCACTCCGGAGCCACCGGAGGTTGCGGCTCGGCCGTGACCAGCATGGTGGCCCAGGTCACTTGCTCCAGATGCCGCTGCGCGATCTGCGGATCGTCGTAGCGCTCGGCGAGAACCTCCCCTTG
>JANRLN010000253.1:0-15757 GCA_033762515.1 Planctomycetaceae bacterium | reverse complement strand
ATCTTGGTCGGGGAACTTGTTGACAATGACGGGGACTTGCGGGCGCGGGGCATCATCGTTCTCTGGCTCGGCTGGCTTCGGCGCTGCGGCCGGTGGGGCCGGGGCCGCCACCGCGACGGCTTTCGGCGGCGGCGGCGGCGGCGGCGGAGCCGGAGCGACCACGGCCGGCGCTTCGCCGGAGCCGCCGCAACCCTCAAGCGACACGGCGGCACAGACCGTCAACAAGGCCATTCCGAAACGTCGGGCGAAGGTCTTCATCACGGCGGCTCCCGTGCGTGGAACGTGGGCTGGCTCGGCGGGTGACTGTCGAACGCCACGGATGTCGCTCCGTGTTCAGTACGCCCGTCATTCTGCGGAGAATTTCGCCCCCCTGCAAGGTGACTCTGCGAAACACCGTAAGACATTCGCACCCCGACGGTCTACAATGGGAGTGCGACGAGCAATGACGACGGGTGCGGACTTCCCGGCGGCGACGTGGCAAACAGGAGTGCTCCGATGTTTCTGCGAACTGGGATGGCGTCGGTCTTTCGTTGGGTGGTCGCGGTGTCGGCCGGAGTCGTGCCGGCGACCGCCTCGGCGGGCGAGATCGTGAATGGATACACGTATGTGGCCCCCTCGTACTACCTCACACCGCCGGTAATCGTCTCGGGATCGGTCTACGTCGCGCCGGTTCCTGTCCGTCCGCGGCTGGTCATTCCGGTGACCGCCCCGGAACCGTTCGCGACGCCGTACGTTTACCACGCTCCCCCGGCATCGACCTACCGCGATCGAGTGACGGTCCGTCCGCGGGAAATCGAATACAACGCGCGGTCGTATGGTCCTTACGGAGAGCGCCGGCGAACTCACTACGAGGTCGAGTGGAACCGTCGCGGGGTCGAGATCGAATACCGGTCTCGCCGCCGGTAACGGCGTTGGACGAGTTCGCACTGGGCCGACAACCCGGCGGAGCATGCGGCGCAGGAATGTCGGACCGCGAAGCCGGGGCGCAGGTCACTCCGCGGCGGAGGGAGCGAATCCATTGAGATCCGCCAGCGCCAGGCGGATCGTGCGGAGGGTCACGCCGTCGTTCAGGACGCGGGCGCGTTCGTGGTCGGCAAGTTTGTCCCGTAACTCGGCTTGCTTTTGGGAGAGTGCAAGCACAATCGCCGTACTGCGGCGTTTGCAGCGGGTGACGGCGGCCTGATAGACCCTCGAGACCTCGTTTCCCAACGCATCTCCGATCAGCACCAGGCCGGCGATCGACTCGCTGTCCACCCGGTTGAGGGCTCGCAGCGGATCGGTGAGGACCAGCACGCGATATCCGTGCTTAGTGAAGTATTCGCGGAGCGCATCCTGCTGCTTGGTGCGCGTTTCCACGCAGATAATCGTCGGCGGTCCGGCGACGGTCTGCGGAGCGGGCACCGCCACATCCGACGACTTGTCTCCTAAGGCATGCCGCAGATCCGCGACCACCTCGGTGGGGCTTTGATAGCGTTCATGCGGCTCGATCCGCAACAGGCGATCGGCGATCGCGGCAACCGAAGCCGGGAGTCCAGGATCGGCCTCGCGGAGCAGGCGGACATCGCGATAACGGCTGAACTGCCGCCGCTCATCGCGGCTCTTGGTGGGGGGGTACGGGGCGATGCCGGTCAGGAGTTCGAAGTAAATTGCCCCAAGGAAATAGAGATCGCTGCGGGGGTCGTTGTCGGGGGCGCCGGAACCCTTTTCCAAGGTGGCGTACTCGATGGCGCGGTCGACTTCTTCCTCCATGTTGGCCAGCGAGGCGTCCTGCCCGGCGAGTCCGAAATCGACCAGCTTGGCCACCCCCTGGGCGCTGAGCAGCACGTTGGACAATTTCAGATCGCGGTGGGTGAGGCCGATGCTGAGGGCGTATTCCAGTCCTTCGGCCATGTCGAGCAGATACTGGGTCGCTTCCGGCACGGAGAATTTCTTGCGGATTTTGATGAAGTCGCGAAAGTTCCCCCCTTCGACAAATTCCATCGTGAAGTAATGCTGATCCCCGTCTGAAGCCACCTCGTAGATCGGCACGATGTTCTTGTGCTTGAGTCGCTTGCCCAACTCCCCTTCGCGGCGGAACAGCATCACCGCGCGGGGGTCCTCCGCATAACGCTGTCTCAGAACCTTAATGGCGACCGTTTGACCATCATCGACGGCGCTGCCGCGGAATACGCGGGCGAAGCTGCCCGAGGCATTGCGGTACTGCAGCTTGTAGCGACCCAGCCGCAGCCCTTCGGTTTCGTGCTTGAGGAGTTTCTGGGCCTGATACGAGGTCAGGAACGTGCGTTGTTCGAGGGCCTTCACAAGGGTGTCGTAGCCCAACTGCTTGCCGACCTGTCGACGACAATCCTGCAGTTGCGCCGGTTCGACGAGTCGCTGCTCGAGGAGATAGTCTTCGAGTCCCTGAAGGCTGGACAAACCCATAACGAGCGCTCAACGATCACGCACGGATACGTAGGGCACCGCGATTCCAGGCCCAGGAAACAACGGACGCAGCGCCGATGGCCGTGGCTCGGCAGAATTCCAACGGCGGTCGACAGCCGTCGTCAGTGCCCACGCCACCGGCGGTCTTGGCATCGTATCGAACTGTCGGCATGTCGCAAGGGCCAGTCTGTTCGGGCGTGCAAGTTCTTCGCGGCGGTTCTCCTCGATCCGTCATTGGTTGTTGATCCTGCGGGTGTCGCGGATTCTGTTCTGCATGGTCTGTCTCTTGGACAACGGCTAGGCACATCGATCACTCTGCAGGCATATGCATAATCTGCGCAATCGACTCATTCGCTGTAATCTCAACGAATCTACTGTTTTTACCAGTGCATCTCTCCTCGATCACGGCGATCTTCTTGGTGGTGCGTATTTTCTGTGCGTGCGAGCGATGAATTTAAGCGTGCTGGTGCTCAGGCTTTGAATTCGCTCTTATTTCGACAATTCTGAGAATGTCCTAAAGTATTTCGGTCTTTGTGGTTGCTGTCATTTTTTCTCGATAGGGGAAACGAGGCACACCAGTTGCGATCCCGCCCCAATGAGGCATGGTGCCTCAAGGACCCGCGTTGTTGAAGCGGTCGAGTCTCGCTGAGGGCTCGGAGCTCGACTTCCGCGAGCAATCGCGCCCAAAGGGCGCAGTTGCAGTGTCTGCGTTCCACACGGGAGTCTTGGTCCTTCATCGGGGCTGGGGAAACGGGGTGATCAACAATGAGTGACTGCATGGCGTTTGGACGAAATCCACGATTCTGGGCCTGTTGGCTCATCGCAGTGCTAAGCATCGGCACTGTGGGGAGCAGTTGGGGGCAGGATGCTGCTCCCGCCGCCCCGGCTGAAGCTGCTCCCGCCACTCCTGAGGCGATGCCGGCCGAGGCCGCTCCCGAAACCGCGGTCGCCGAACCCGCCGCGGCCGCTGCGGCACCCGCCTTCCTCGGAGGCACGTATGACACAGGATCGATCGCCTGGTTGCTGGTCAGCGCCGCCCTCGTGTGCTTCATGATGCCGGGGCTGGCGTTGTTCTACGGTGGCATGGTCCGCGCCAAAAACGTGCTCAACATGTACATGTGCGTCATGGTCTGCGTCCCCATTGTCGCCATTCAATGGGTGGCGTTTGGTTACAGTATGGCCTTCGCGGTTCCCTCGGCCATCGCGGTTGACGCCGGCAAGAATGATGACGGCACCGACAAGCCCAAGCTCAGCTACCTCGGCTGGGATCCGGCCCTGGTGATGATGAAATCGTTCGGTGAAATCACTCCCGTCGACGGCCCGAACAGCTACGGAAAGATCGTGACGACCGGTGACACCGTCGGTTCGGCCCCCAGCGGCGTGCCCGAGCTGCTGTTCGCCATGTTCCAAATGATGTTCGCCATCATCACTCCGGCCCTGATTGTGGGGGCGATCGCCGAACGAGTGAAGTTCAGCGCCTGGTGCGTCTTCGTGGTTCTTTGGGCGACCATCGTTTACGACCCAGTGTGCCACTGGGTGTGGAACGTCAACGGCTTCCTGTTTCAGAAGGGTGTGCTCGACTTCGCCGGCGGCACCGTGGTGCACGTCCTCGCCGGGGTCTCGGCTCTGGCGCTGATTCTAATCCTGCCCAAGCGTCGCGGTTACCTCTCCACTCCCATGCTGCCGCATAGCATTGGCTGGACGCTGCTGGGTGCCGGGATGCTGATGGTCGGCTGGTTCGGCTTCAACGCCGGTTCGGCTGTCGCTGTCGGTAAGGACTTTCTGCCAGTTTCCGGTGCTGTGGCGGTGATGGCTTTTGCCGCGACTGCAATTGCAGGCAGCGCTGCCACGGGATCATGGATGCTGTCGGAATGGATCGTCGCCGGTAAGCCGACCGCTCTGGGCGTCGGCTCGGGCATGGTCGCCGGTCTGGTGGTGATCACCCCCTGCGCCGGTCACGTCAGCCCGGGTTCCGCCCTGATTATTGGACTTATCGGCGGTGTGGTGTGCTTCTTCGCGGTGCAAATGAAGCAGGTCATTAAGTACGACGACTCGCTCGACGTGGTGGGTGTGCACGGCGTCGGCGGGGCTCTGGGCGCTCTGCTCGTCGGCTTGTTCGCCGTGCGTCCCGCACTCGGCGGCATGCCGCAATTCATGCTGCAGTTGGAAGGGGTGCTCTACTCCGGCGTCTACGCCTTCGTGTGCACGCTGGTTCTCGGTCTGCTGATCCACTACACGATCGGCTTCACCGTCAACGATTCAGCTCAAGAAGAGGGTCTCGACGTCACGCAACACGGCGAAGTGGGTTACCACTTCAACTAGGCACGGATCCTGCACCGCGGGGGTTCGCAGTTTTCGACGCAGTCACGCCTCAGACTCTCTTCCGAGTCTGGGGCGTGTTGCATACATCGGTCTCGCTCTGGCGGAACTAGACTACCAACGAGTTCTTGCGCTGACTGTCTCAGCGAGTGCAATTCGGTCGCGAACACGGCGATCAAGTGAATCGATCGCAGGGTCCCGCGTTGAAATCGCACCGAAAACAACTGAAATTCTTGCCCAATTGCCATATAACGGGTGTCGAAGAGCACAGATTCTCGACCGATTCAATGGCAAGGATTCGCAGAGTGTTGCGTGGTTTCCGAAGCGGGACTTTCGTGATTTTCGCGGCCGCTGGCCCGCTGTTCATCGTCGCGCTGTTTGCCGTTGCTCGCATTGCATCGGCTGAGTCCCAGACTTCTCCGTTTGCCATGACCGCGGCGCCCGATGCGAACATTGCCGCCGACCACGGTCAAGGTGAACAGCCTGTGGTCGACGGTCTACATGGCAACAATGGCACCCGATTGGGAACGATGTTGCCCGTGGCGTCGATCGTCCCGTTTTCGCTGCTGCTGCTGTCGATTGCCGTGCTGCCGCTGTTTCAGCCGCACTGGTGGGAGCACAACACCAACAAGGGACTCATCGCCGCCGTCCTGGCAGCGCCGACAGCCATCTATCTGGCGACATTTGGCGACTCGGGGACCCATGCGCTGATGCACGCTGGAGAAGAATACATTTCGTTCGTCTTGCTGTTGGGATCGTTGTTTGTGATTTCGGGCGGGGTGCTCGTGCGCGGCCGGCTGCCGTGCTCGCCGCTGATGAACACCGCGATTCTGGGGGTCGGTACGGCGATCGCCAGTTTTGTGGGCACGACCGGAGCCTCCATGCTCCTCATTCGTCCTCTCTTGCGGGCCAATGAAACGCGCAACCGGGTGGCGCACATTGTGGTGTTTTTCATCTTTACCGTTTCCAACTGCGGCGGAGTCTTAACTCCGTTGGGGGATCCGCCGCTGTTTCTCGGCTTTCTGAAAGGGGTGCCCTTCGAATGGACGCTGCGATTGACTCCGCAGTGGCTCGTGGTCAACGGATGCCTGCTGGCGGTGTTCTTCGTCTGGGATTCGCTCGCTTTCGCCGGGGAAAAACGCCGCGGCGAACATGAGCCCGTGATGACGACCGAAGAGTCGGGCGAACCCCTGGGGATCTCGGGGCTACACAATTTCCTGTTCCTGGGGGCGATCATCGCCATCATCTATTGCAAAGGGAACGCCATCGGTCTGGGGGGGAAGGAATGGCCCCCATTCCTGCAGGAGGGCTTGATGTTCGCCGCGGGCCTCGCCAGTTTCTGGCTGACAGCCCCGCAGATCCGCGAGCGGAATCGCTTCAGTTTCGGGCCGATCAACGAGGTCGCCATCCTGTTCGCGGGGATTTTTGTGACGATGATTCCCGCCCTGGCGATCCTGAATGTGAACGGCAAGAACCTGGGCCTGACGGAAGACTGGCAGTTTTTCTGGGCTTCAGGCATGCTGTCGAGCTTTCTGGACAACGCGCCCACATACCTCACTTTTGCCGCCACCGCCGCGGGAATTCAGGGAGTGCCTCTGGAAGGAAAGTATCTGGCCGAGTTCCTCCAGTTGCCCCCGGAAGTCGGGGCGCCGGCGTTGATCGCCGCCATCTCGTGCGGCTCGGTCTTCATGGGAGCCAACACCTACATCGGCAACGGGCCGAATTTTATGGTCAAGGCCATCGCGGAGGAAAACAACGTCCGCATGCCGAGCTTCTTCGGCTACATGGCCTACTCGATCGGAATTCTGATTCCGATCTTCGTGCTGGTGACGTTTCTGTTCTTCCTCTGAGCCGGGCAGGGCCGCCGTCTTGGTCCGCGTGGGATCATGCCTGATCCAGCGTCTGCCTCGGGGAATCCAGCCCGCAATCGGTGAGCGCATACATCGCGAATGTGCCCACCCAGTGAGTGACGGCGTACTCGTCGCTGGCCAGCGTCGGCAATCCAGCCGCGAGGTGTTCGTCTGCGCAACCGCGCCAGAAAGCGTGTCGCGAGTCGTCTGCGGGAAGTCCGGCGGCGATCCCGGCAGCCATCCACGCGCGGCTGAAATTCAACCCGGCGTAATGGGCCAACTTGCCGTCTGCAAAGTCGGTGACGGTCACCGGCGACGGCAGATGAGGCCGCGACGTCGCTTGCGGCAGCGCCTGATTCAGCCACGCGGAGAATGTCGAACGGTCCAGGCAACGACGCATCAGGTCGGCGGCGGCGAGGGCGGGCGACAGAAAGTCGAAGGGGCCGGGTTCCCGGTCCAAAGGAAGAGCCCTGTCGGCGGCGTGAAATCGCAGCGCCGTCTCGCGTACAAGGCGTTGCAGGGGAACATCGTTGGCCCTTTGCGCCCAGTCGGCGACCAAGCCGAGCGCGAAGGCCGTTTGACTGTGTTCTCCGGTGCAATTCGGCCGCGGCAGCCGCGGCAGCCAATCGCGAAATCGGGATGCGGCGATTGCTTCCAAGGGTTGCAGGAAGTTCAGCCATCGTGCCGCCAGCGGGAGCGGAGACTCGCGCAATTCCGCGGTCAACTGCAGCAGCCACGCCAGGCCGTAAGGACGCTCGAATCCCGCGCGATGACTTGCGCCCACAAAGCGGGCTTCGGCGGCAAGCGGCTGTTCTTGAAATTGGGCGTCGAGCAGTGCAGCCGCCTCGGGCGCCCAGTCGGCCTCGGGACAGACGCGACACGCCCGCAGCAGCGACCAGTGACTATGGACGGCGGAATGCCAGTCGTAGCAACCGTAGAACACGGGAGTCACATCCCGCGGCCGAGTGACCAGCAGCGGCTCACAAAAGGCGAGAGGGATCTGGCTCGGAAACTCGCGTGGGATCCCCTGCAGCGCCATCCAGACGCACCGATCCAGCGCCCGCTGCCGTGTGGCGTCGTCGATGTCGCGGACCGGCGTCTCCGCAAAAGCCCTCATCGCGCGGCCTTGCTCAACTGCGGCGCTGCAACGGCCTTCGGCTGGGTGGACGTGGCGCGGGACTCGCCCGGCCGGTACCAATACCGATACCAGTAAGCAGCCGCGCCCAGGCTGACGATTCCGAGGAACCCCAGAAACCATTGCCAGAGAGGGCGGGATGGGGGCGCCTTGTACGACTGGAGCACCTGCCGCGTCTGTTCCGCCTGCTGTCGGACCAACACATCCGCCTCGTCTCGTCCGAGCCGCGTCAGACGATGGACGAACTGCTGGCATTCCGCCGGGCGCAGCGCCAGCGTCTTGAGTGCGGCGACGCGCACGTCGCTGGGGGCGGTCGATTCAGCGGTCGCGATCAGCAGTTCGGGAACTTCCATGGGCAATCGCGGGAGGTCGGCCAGTCGCTCCAGCGCGGGGATCTGGCCAGGCCCTGCGGCCTGGGCCGCAGTGATCCAGGTCTGTGCATACTGTTGAGCCAGTTGAGAGGCCGTGTAGGCCGACCACCATCCCCAACCGGCCAGGAGGCTGACGAGGATCAGCGCCGTCCATTGACGCCGCGACTGAGCCAGGGTGGGAAGCGGAACCGTATCCGTGGCAAGATCGTCATCACTGGTGGGCGTGGTGACCTGGATCATCGACGCGGCCGGCGTGTGGGCAAACGGATCGACCTGCGACAGCGAAGGACGCAGAATGGCATGCAGCCGGCGCTCGACTTCGGCGGCGCTGGCTGGTCGAAGTTCCGGGTCCTTTTGCAGCAGATCGTTGACGAGGCGATCCAGTTCCGGCGGGCAGTTCATCAGTTGGGAACTGACTCGGGGAGGCGGTTCTTTGAGATGCTTGTGCAGGACTCCCGCCGGCGCTTCCGCATCAAACGGGGGTTTTCCTGTGAGCAGTTCGAACAGCACGCAGCCGAGCGCGTACAGGTCGGTGCGGTTGGAGAGCGGCGGCCGACCGCGGATCTGCTCGGGGGCCATGTAGAGGAAGGTCCCGGCGGTCTTGCCGGCGGTCGTCAATCGCTGTCCGGCGACGATGGTCGCCAGCCCGAAGTCGCTGAGTTTCAACTTGCCCGACTTGGTGATCAGAAAATTGCCGGGCTTGATGTCGCGATGAATGACCCCTTTGTCGTGGGCGTACTGAAGTGCGGCGCACATCTGGATGCCGTACTCGACCACGTGGTCCCAGGTGAAGCTTCCTTTGGTACGGAGGAGTTCGCCGAGGGTGCCCCCTTCGACGAGCTCCATGGCGTAATAGCGTTGCTTGCTCTCGGTGGTTCCGCCGAAGCAGTGAACGATATTGGGGTGCCGGAGCTGTGTTAAGATTTCGAGTTCGCGGTCGAAACGGGCGCAGATGGTGGGATTTTTCGCGACTTCCTCGGGAAGCAGCTTGATCGCAACGATGCGGTCGTTGCCCACGTACCGGGCGCGGTAGACGACCCCCATGCCCCCTTCGCCCAGCTTTTCGAGCAGTTCGAAGGGCCAGATCCACTTGGAAGACATGCCGTCCACTCTGGGAATGTCACGACCGAGCGCTCGCGGTCGGAGAAATCCGTTCCGCCGGTGAAGTATAGGTTCTCAGATCCTCCCCGGTTGCTGCAAGACGCAGATCTTTCCGACGATAAGGAGTTCGGCGATTTCGAAGTCGAAAAAAACATCACTGATAACGAAAACACCCTGGCTGCCAGACAGGCAGCCGGGGTGCTTAGCACTTGTTCATCAGCAACCGGGGGGGGTTAGTAGTCCCACTCCACACCGAAGTTCACGCTCTGCAGGAACCAGGTGGTTTTGTCGCTGTTGATGGTCGGGAAATTGGGGAAGCCGGCCCAGTCGATCACGTTGCCCGGCCGATAAACGGCCCCCGCGACGAGCCAGGTGTAGCCAATGTTAAAGTTGGCTTCCTCGAACACGCGGAGTTTCCGGACACCCGGAACATACGCAAGGATCGGGGCCGACAGCAGGATCGATTGCTCGAACGTCGGAGAGACGTGCGTGGTGGTTTCCTGCTGACGGAAGGCCGTCAGCGTTGGATCGTTGGGTGTCGGGGTGATCGGAGTCGATCCGGTCTGCGGGATGGCGCGCCCAATCCCGAAGCCGTCGATCTCGCGGGTCGAGTGGTTGGCCAGAATCCCCAGCTTGGACTGCAATTGAATGTTGAAGCGATCCCCGCCCAACTCGAAGGCGAGTCCGACCTCAGGACCACCCAAATGCGCCTTCGTGTTGGAGCGTAAGTGCGAATCCAACCGCAGATCCAAGTCAATTACTGTGGCCTGAATGGGACGACCAATTCCGAGAGTAGCGTTGGCCCCCGTGCCGGTCCCCGTACCCCCAGATCGAGTGAATGCGTATCCGAAGCCGCTGTAGATGCCGTCGAACGTGGCGTTCTCGCGAATGTTCAAGTAGCGCATGCCAAACACCGGACGGAGCTTCATGGTCTCAGTGCGATATAGCGAAGACCCGAGGAAGCCCACCCCCGCCCCATACGCCTGCGACTGCCAGGTGAGTTTATACAAGGCGTCGTAGACCTGGGCGCCACCGCCGAACACGCGTTCTGAGGCCTGATTCGGCGGCACAACCGGCAAGTCGGAGAAGCCCTGACCGTCGAACAAAGGGACGCTCACCGCGACCAGGAGGTTGTCCGAGGCGGTCCGCACGTCGATGTTGCCATTGGCATTGACGGGGTTGTAGGACGCTGCCCCCTCTTCCGCCCAGAAGCCCGTGATGAACACACCCGTGTCGTTGGGATTCATCCATCCCGCGATCCCGTAAAAACCGCCCCCGCTCAAGTGGTCCTCGACATCGGACCAGTCTGCGGCCGGCGCCGGATCAAAGAGCGCCCCGGCGAGAGCGTTCTGATTGTTGGTCGTCGTGCCCGGGTTCGGCCCAGCGGGAAACGCGGGAGCGTTCGGATCGCCGACGAGGACGTCGTCGGGGTCTGCGTAGGTGTTCAGCGTGGCCGCCAAGTACGTAAAGTACTTCCGGGACCCCCGCGACTGCTCGTTGAACCAGAACCCATCCTGATAGGTGGTCTGATCCAGCGGTGGAGCCGTGTAAGGGGACACGTAGGGCCACTGCGTCGCTCCCGCGGGCCACCCGGCGGCTTCGTAGCCGCTGTATCCAGGGGCCACTCCCGCCGCCTGTGGGCTATTGGGATCGATGTAGGGGACATAAGTGCCGTCTGGAGGTTGGGCCCAACCAACAGCCGGCAGGGCTGCCAACAGAGCACCACTCAGAAGCTTCGATAACCAGTGCCGTTTCCGCATTGTCGTTCCCTGACCATCGACGCGGTGTTCTCGGAACGATTCCGACTCTGCGCCCGCGCAAAGCCGAGCACCTGCGAAGGGTATCGGCCGGGTGGTTTGGCAAACTGTATCGATAATTCGGAAGTTGACGGTTTCTCCGATCGTCCGGGTTATGCGCAAGGGATCGACGAGGCAAATTCTGCGCAAATCGAGGAGTTGGCCGACTCTGAAGCCGGGCTCAGCGCCCTTCGGCAGTCTCTGCCGATCGCACGTTCGAGATCCTGGTGACAGTCCCGCTCGACTCGCGACCACCCATCACGCGGAGCGTGATGGCCACAAAGGAGCCATCACGCTCCGCGTGATGTGCGGAGTGACACACAGCGCGAAAGCTCACCAGTCGCCTGGGCATCTCCGGCCGTTCGCCTCAGGCGCCGGATCCATTCCGCAACGTCGCCAGCATCGCCTGGGTGTGCGCTGCCAATGCCGGCAGATCGTGCCGGATACGCACCTGTTCTTTACCGGCTTCCGCCAACGTGCGCCGCAGCGGTTCGTCGTCCAGCAGCCGCGACCAGCCGTCAGCCAACGCCGCCGGATTCCCCGGTTCGACGCAGAGGCCGCCGCCGGCGGCTTCGACCAGTTCCGGGAAGTGGCCGTGCGCCGGCTGCACCACCGGAACGCCGTTCGCCCAGGCTTCTAATACATAGAGTCCCTTCGGCTCCCGATAGGGCGCGGGGACCGACAGCACATCGAACGTCTTCAGGAGCGCGACTTTCTCCGCCGACGTGTCGGGGCTTCCGGCATAGTGAAAGCGATCCCCCAGCGGAGCCGCCAGACGTTGCACCTCTTCAAAGTACGTGCGGAACTGCGGCGGTGCATAACCCCCGGCGACAATCCGAAAGTCCTGGCGACGACGATTGAGTTCCAATCCAGCCAGGACAAGTTCCCGCAGTCCCTTCTCGGGGGCCAGTCGCGCGAAGTAGCCGATCGTGGCGGGGTTGCCCCGCGGCCGCGGCTGTCCATCGTGTCCGCGGCAATCCACGGCCAACGGCAGAAGATGCCGCTTGGCGGCGGGGATGCCCAGGTAGTCGCCCATGAAGTCGGCATAGAACCGGCTGTGGAGCAGGAACCCGTCGATCGCCGCCGTGATGGGTCGCAGCAACTCAAAGGCCTGCGACTTCCAGGGTTCCGTCAGCCCTTCGAGGAAAATGTCGTCCCCCTGCAGTGAGCAGAGGATCAGCCCGTCGAATTCCGACCTCAAACGCGCCGCCTCGGCGGCGAGCATCACATTGCTGAAGACCACGACATCGGGTTTCAGCTCCCGCGCCAGAAAGCGGACGAGTTCCGCCCCTTCGCGGGCCTGCGGACCGTTCGGTCCCCGCAGCATGGCCGCCGTCATCGCCCCGAGTTCAGCGGCGTCATTACTGACGCCGAATCCCGTCGCCCAATTGATGAGTCTGGGGGAATCGAGGACGCGGGTGAGCCACCGCGGCAGATATCGCCAGCCGGGGACGTGTTGATCGAGGTAGACATTGATCCCCCCGTAAAAGATTCGCGTTGACGTCAGGTCCTCATCATCGACGCGAATCGGCGTGTAAAGAGGTAACAGGGTGACGTCGACGCCGGCCTCCCGCAGTCCGCGGGCCCAGGCATTGTCGTGCAGACACGACCCACAGAACATCCCCGCACCGCCGGCGGTCACAATCGTCACATGCATCGGGAGACCAGATCCACGGGGATGCGAGACAGCTTGAACTTTCCATTGTACCCGAAAGTCCTCGCCATCGATTCTCGCCGACGATCTCTGAACTACACTCAGGGCAGGAGACCACATCATGAATTGCCAGAACTGTGCGGCGCCGCTCGAATGGACCCCTGGGATTGAGGTCCTGAAATGCGGATTTTGCGGATCGCACCGGTCGGTGAGCGCTGCGGCAGAGTTCGTGGACCGCTTGGTGCTGTTGCAGAAACCGGCGGAGAGCGCTTGTCCGGCGTGCCGTAGCGAAATGGAACAGGTGTCGGTCGATCGGATGCCGGGCGCCGTCTGCCCCACGTGTCGCGGGCTGCTTCTGTCGTGCGCTGTGTTCGCGGCGCTGGTGCGGGAGCGCCGGGCCGACTACCGCGGAGCCGAGCGCGCCCCGAGTCCGCTGACTCCCGAAAAGCTCCTGGGCCAGGTGAACTGTCCGCAGTGTATGCGCTCCATGGAACGTCATCCGTACGGCGGACCGGGAAGCCAGGTCATCGACTGCTGTTCACGCTGCGAACTGGTCTGGCTCGACTGCGGAGAACTCGCCGCCATCGAAGCCGCCCCCGGCCGGCGCTCATCGCAGCGTTGAGTGCGGGAGGACGAGCGACACGCCGTGTTCTCCAAAAACAGGTAGGGTCCGCGGTGCGGACCCTACATCTGGAAACGACATTCGTAGAAGCGCCCGCAGCTCGGCGGGAGCCTCGCCCTCCCGGAAGGAATCGGGACGGATTCTCATTCGTGCGGCCAGACAATCGCCGCGAACATCGCCCGCAGTCGCTCGCCGCGGCGCGGATCAAACTGCCCGATATAAGCAATTCTGCCGGCGAGATGCGTGCGAAAGTCCGAATGTCCGTCGCGATTCTGTGAACCCGGTCCAAACCGTACGCAATTGTGCAAGGTCGCCTTTAAGCGGTCGTAGTCGTCGCGCCGCACGCGGGGAGACTCGTTGACGACGAGTCCGGCGATTTCCTGTCGCTGGCTCGCCCACATTTGGCGGCTCTTGCGCTCGCGGATGGCGAAGCCTTCATCCAGAATGATGGCCAAGGCCAGCACCTGGAATCGGGGAAGCGACCGACCAAACTCGCGGTCGCCGGAGAAGGCCAGATCGTCGGCGTAGCGTGTGTAGCTCGCGCGAGCGGCTTGCGCCAGACCCGCAAGGCGCGCGTCGAGACGATAGGCGATCAGATTGGCCAGGGCCGGCGAGGTTGGAGCTCCCTGCGGCAAGTGCGGCGTCATCAAGAGCCAGCGCCAAAGCCGACGGTCATGGTCAGACACTTTCTCGGCGACTTCCTCGATCATGCACGCCGGTGCGGCATTCGTCACCAGGCCGGCCAGAAACGACACAACCGCCTCGGGATAGCCCAGGGTTCGAAAGACCGCCGAGACTCTGGGCCGCCGGATCCGACAGAAGAAATCTCGCAGGTCGAGTTTCCAGACCACGTCGCGATGGACATGCGGCTGCACGTACGTGCTGATGGAATGTTCGCGGCGAAAGCCGTGAGCGGCCCGATGCACGGGAACTCGATCGAGAATCTCGTGCAGGATCCGGCGTTGAATGGTTTTCAATCGCGGCTTGGGGGATTCCAGCGGTCTTGGTCGCCGACCCGGACGAATCAGCCAGCGATAGCGGTAGTTTTGCGTTCGAGGGGTTGCGCGTCGACTTTCCCAGGACCGGCGATCAGCGAACCAGTCGAGTTCTCCGACGGTGATCTGCAGCCAGTCCGCCAGCTGGCCTGGAGCGGTGATCTCCGGCAGGTTCCAATCCCGAAACCCCGTCAGCCAGGGGAGCATGACCGGCGTGCCTGCCGATTTAAGGACCAGCGTGTCTCGCGACAAACGCTTCCTGATCCACAGGACGAGAGCCGCAGACTGGGCGAGCACACCCAGTATCTCCACGAAGCCCGGCACGACGGGGTAGGCTTCCACCAGTTGCTCAGCGAGGGCCGCTCCCCAGGGCAACCGCTTCTTGCGGTCGAGCGCCTGAAACCAGCGGTGCTCGATCTTACGGGGCTGCCATTCGCCGGCGGCAGCAGCGCGTGCCAAACCCTTCAGGACGTTGTCGATCGGTCGTCGCCGGTCTTCGTGCATGCGTCCAGCGCCTCGACGGCTGCCATCGTGTCAGGCCTGAGGCATGATCTCCAAGCCTCGCGCATCTCCACCAGGTCGGGTGCGGCGTGAGCCATTTACCGCAGACGCGGTATCACGCTCACGCGGAGAATTGGGCAGGTGACAGAACGTCTTCGGGGTATCCCCGAAGCAGCAGACAAGACCGCCTTCCGGCGACTCTCTGCCAAGCTGGAAATGCGCGAGGCGTCGTACGTTAAGTTAGTGCGGTTCAGAACGCGGGGGTTCGAACTTGGGCGCCGTGGCTTCCACCGGAGCGTCCGGCGGGGCCGGGCGACTTGCGGGAGTCGCCGTCGCGGCGCTGCGGTTGTACGTCGCCGCTTCGACTTCTTCATCGATTCCGCGGAGTCCCTTCTTGAACTCCACGATCCCCTTTCCCAAGCTGCGCGCCACTTCGGGCAATCGCTTGCCGAACAACAGCAAGGCGATAATCCCGAAAACGACCATCTCCATCGGACCGGGCATGGGAATCATTAATCATCACTCCTTCGCGGTCACCGCCGCGGAAATTGGTCTCAAGGGAACACGGTCCAAGTGGCTATGGCTTGGAATGGTCTTCCAGCTCTTGCTCGCCTTCCCGAGCCCCCTTCTTGAATTCGGTGATGCTGGAGCCCAGGGAACGCATCACGCTCGGCAACCGACTGCCGAACAACAGCAGGACGATCACGGCGAAAATCGCCAGTTCAAACAGGCCGAAAGGCATGATCAGTCTCACTTGCCAAGGGGGAACTGCGAAACGGCCGCGACAATCGACCGTCGAATTCCACAGCACAATTATGCCGTGGGAGATCGCGGGTTGCACGACCAAGAGCGCCCCGGCCCCATTCTGAAGACCGATTTCGCGACGGGAGCAGCGAAAACCGGTTTGAAGGGCACAGGCACATAGATCGCGAGCGTCAGCGGATTCCGTCTGTCCGACGGCGGCCGACGTCGCCACTCGGTGGGACCCGCAC
>JANRLN010000252.1:0-3824 GCA_033762515.1 Planctomycetaceae bacterium | reverse complement strand
GTCAGTGGGCAGTGGTCAGTGGGCAGGATTTCGCAACTGACCACTGACCACGGACCACTGACTACGCACTCCCCCACTCGCCTCCGGTTTCTCGATTCCCTATAGTATCCCGGTGCATCCTCCACTGATTCACCGGAACGTTTCATGGCAATGCATTCCGCTGCGGGGAAACCGGCGACCGCCGACATGTTGATCGACGTCGATCGCCTGCTTCGTGACTACCACGAGCAGCGACCCGATCCGTCCGATCCTGCACAGCAGGTGAGCTTTGGAACCAGCGGGCATCGCGGGACCTCGGCCAACGCCACGTTCACGGAAGTTCATATCGCCGCGATCACACAGGCGATTTGCGAGTACCGGCGGGAGCGGGGTTACACCGGCCCGCTGTTCCTGGGGAAAGACACCCACGCCTTATCCGCCTCGGCCGAGCGGACCGCCCTGGAAGTTCTGGCGGCCCACGGGGTTGAGACCTGCATTCAACAAAACGACGGGGTCGTCCCGACCCCGGTGATCTCGCGCGCCATTCTGGCGCACAACCGCGGCCGCACGACGGAGCTGGCCGATGGGGTCGTCATCACTCCTTCGCACAATCCGCCGGAAGATGGCGGGTTCAAATACAACCCGCCCAACGGCGGACCCGCCGATACAGACGCGACCAGTGTGATCCAGCAGCGCGCCAATGAACTGCTCGTCACGGGGTTGTCAGGGATCCGACGCCTGCCGTACGCCTCCGCAATCCAGGTCCCGACGACTCATCATCACGACTTCGTTTCCGACTATGTGTCCGACCTGGCCTCGGTGGTCGATATGGAAGCCATTCGCGGCGCCGGACTGAAGCTGGGCGTCGACCCACTGGGGGGGAGCAGCCTGGGCTATTGGGAGCCGATTGCGGATCGGTATGGCCTGGATCTGACGATCGTGAATCGACAAGTCGATCCCCGCTTCGGGTTCATGACGGTCGACCACGACGGCAAAATCCGCATGGACTGCTCGAGCCCCTGCGCGATGGCGGGATTGGTGCAGTTGAAAGACCGCTTCGACGTCGCCTTCGGCTGCGATCCTGACGCCGATCGGCACGGCATTGTGACGCCGTCGGTCGGACTGCTGAATCCGAACCATTACCTCGCCGTCGCGATTCGGTATCTGTTCACACACCGTCCGCAGTGGTCGGAGATGACGGCGATCGGCAAGACACTGGTCAGCAGTGCGCTCATCGATCGGGTTTCCGCAGCGGTCAACCGTCCGTTGTACGAAGTCCCGGTCGGGTTCAAGTGGTTTGTCGACGGTCTGTACCGCGGGCAGCTCGGCTTCGGCGGCGAAGAGAGCGCCGGGGCGAGCTTCCTGCGTCGGGACGGCGGCGTCTGGTCGACCGACAAGGATGGTTTGATCATGGGCCTGTTGGCCGCGGAGATCACCGCCAAAACGGGGAAGGACCCTGGTGTTCATTTCCAGGAACTCGCCGAAAAGTACGGGGTGCCGCATTACACACGGATCGATCAACCGGCGACTCTGGCTCAGAAGAACATCCTCAAGAAGCTCTCCCCCTCGGCCGTCAAAGAGCAGTCACTCGCGGGAGACCCGATCATCGCTTGCATGACGGCGGCGCCGGGCAATCATGCGGCGATCGGGGGGCTGAAAGTCGCCACCGAGTTCGGATGGTTCGCCGCGCGACCGTCGGGCACCGAGAACATTTACAAGATCTACGCCGAAAGTTTTCGCGACGGAGCCCACCTCGACCGGATTGTCGCGGAAGCGCGTGATATTGTGACGGCTGCACTTACGGCGTGAGACTCGGGCATTGCACATGGGTGCAAAATCCCAAATCTCAAATTCCAAATCCCAAGGAAGCTCCAAAATCCAAATCACGAACCAATGCAGCAAGTGTGGCACTTTGAGATTTGGCGATTGAGATTTCCTTGAGCTTTGAGTTTTGGAATTTGGAGCTTGATGAAACCCCCGTTCGGCGAACCGCGAACGGTCCCACCGCAACCCTGAACCGTTCACGGATGACCCCGGCATGCTGACCACCCGCGCCAGCGGTATTCTGCTTCACCCGACTTCAATCCCCACCCGCTTTGGCATTGGCGACCTCGGACCTGCCGCCGAGAGCTTTCTCGACTGGCTCGCGGGGGCTGGGCAAAGCTATTGGCAGGTGCTCCCCCTCGGTCCCACCGACAAGGGGGACTCGCCCTACCAGTCTCCGTCCGCCTTTGGCGGCAATCCGTTGTTGATCAGTCCGGAACGGCTCCTCGAAGACCAACTCGTCACGGAGCATGATCTCGCCGCTGCGGAGCTTCCCGGCAGTGCGGAGCAGAATCGCGTTGATTTCGCCGCCGTCACCGCCAGGAAGCGGGTGTTGCTCGAAACGGCAGCGAAGCGTTTTTTCGCCGGCGCTGGTGATCCGGCGTTAAAGGCCGCTTTCGATGGCTTCCGCCATGCCGAGGGAGAGTGGCTGTCGGCCCATGCCCGCTTCCAGGCGCTGCGCGAAGCCAATGGCGGTCGCTGGTGGCTGGAGTGGACCGAGCACGTCACGCCGTCAAAACTGGCGACCGAGAACTTCGAGCGCGATTTTGCCGAGCGTATCGAGACGCACACCTTCTGGCAGTTTCTCTTCTTCCGCCAGTGGGACCGCATTCGACAGTACGCCCGGCAGCGCGGAATTCAAATCATCGGCGACGCGCCGATCTACGTCGCCCATGACAGCTGCGATGTCTGGTCGGAACGCCGGTGGTTTCAATTGGACGCATCAGGACGCCCCACGGCGGTGGCCGGCGTCCCCCCCGACTATTTCTGCGCCGACGGACAACTGTGGAGCAATCCCCTGTACGACTGGGAGGCCCTCAAGGCGGACGGCTACCGCTGGTGGATTCAACGCCTGCACGCGGTTCTGCGGCAAGTGGACCTGCTGCGGCTCGATCACTTCCGCGCGTTCGAGGCCTATTGGTCAGTCCCCGCCACGGACAAGACCGCCGTCAACGGCACCTGGATTCCCGGTCCCGCCGATGACTTTCTGGCGGCCATTCGGCCGGCGCTGGCGACCGATGGGAATCTGCCGATCATTGCTGAAGACCTGGGCATGATCACCGAGGCGGTCCATGCGTTGCGGCATCGGTTCGATCTCCCCGGCATGAAGGTCCTGCAATTCCGGCTGCCGGGCGACCCTTGGGAACCTCCGTTCCGCCTCGACGAATTCGAGCCCAACTCCGTGGTCTACACGGGAACCCACGACAACGACACGACGCTCCACTGGTTTCTGACGGAAATCCAACCCAGACCCGACCGTCTGGCGGAGTTGCGGAAATATACGCCCGCCGAGGCCGAGCACATCTCCTGGGAATTCATCGAGATTGCCTGGAAGTCCTCGTCGCTGCTGGCCATTGCGCCGTTGCAGGACGTGTTCTCCCTCGGCGGCGACGCCCGCATGAACGCCCCGGGGACGATCGGCGATCACAACTGGCGCTGGAAATATGCTCCGGGAATGCTCACGCCGGGGCCGCAAGAGCGGCTGCGATCGTTGACGGAACGGACGGGAAGGCGGAGGTAGCCGGGAGCAATTCGCGACACCTTTGCGATGTGCAGCGTAAAATCGCAAATTCGAAGCACGAAATCCGAAACAAGCTCCGGATGAAAGCCGGTTTTGACGTTGGCGATCATGGTTTCTTTCGGATTTCGAATTTGAGATTTCGGATTTCTGTTTCCAATGGCTCCGGTCTCTGACGTTCCCCGCTCGCGTCAGAGCAGATGCCTCGCCTTGACGTCCAGATAGCGGCTGATCAATCGGCTCGACAATTCTTCCGGCAGGCAGTCGACCGTGAGCAATCCTG